>JASMCJ010000051.1 GCA_030753365.1 Candidatus Woesearchaeota archaeon | reverse complement strand
AAGTAAGCAAAGAATTTTGAGAGTATTCCGAAGATGAGTGAGAAGATTATTTCTGGTTTTCCTTTGCGCATTTTTAGAGTGTTAATAATATTGCAAACATTGCTAAAAAGATTTCTAAGCTTATGATTGTGTAAACAACATCTTTTTCATAAGCTTTTCTTTTGAGCTTTTTTATTAGGAATATTGCTAAGTGTTCTAAGCCGTATATTTTTTTGTAAGGTAAGTCTAATGAATTGTTTGATGGTTTTGCAAAGCTTTCTTTTTTGAAGTTTCCTCTTGATTTTAGAAGGAATTCTAAGATATAAGGAATGAAGAGGAATAGGGCTATTTTTTCTGTGTTGCTTAGGATAGCTATTATGGCTATTAAGGCTCCTAAGGTATATGTTAAAGTGTTGCCAGGGAAGATTTTGGCAGGATATTTGTTGTATAGAAGAAATGCTGTTAATGATGCTACCATGACAAAGGCTAACATGGCTACTCTTGGAAAGCCTTGTGAGAACCATGCAAGAAAACCTAAGGTTGTTAGGATGATGATACCCATTCCAGCTTCTAAGCCATTATAGCCTGCGAGCATGTTGAAGCCGTTTGCTGCAAAGCTTATTGCTAGTGGGACTACTAAGAGAGGATATAGGATTCCAAGGTTGATTTCTCCTATTAAGGGAAGGAGCATTGAGGATTGGCCAATGTTTATCATCATTACAGGCAGGGCTGCGAATAAGCATAGCAATGGTTTCTGCCATTGTTTCAAGCCGAGTTTCCAGCCAAGGATGTCATCCATAATGCCAATTATTGCAATGATTGTTATGGTTGAGACGACTGCAAGGATTTCAAGGTTGAATTCTAAGGCTGACTTGAAGAAGGTTCTGTAGCCAGTATATAGGAGTATGCCGAATAGGAAGCTTATTAAGACGGGGAGACCGCCCATTTCTGTTGCTGTCCTTTCAGGCTTGTGCATGTCTTTGGCAACTAAGCCTGCTTTTCTTGCTCTTATAATCCACCATTTGGTTAAGAGCAGTGATGAGAAGAAAGTTATGGTTAAGCAAGCTATGGGAAGGATGTCCATAGAAGAAGGTGTTGTTTGGAGTTATTTAAAGATTTGTGAAAAATTCATATATAAACATCATCATGATGCTTTAATTTCCAGAAGTAGATTATGTTCTTTTCTTTATTGATTTTGAATAATAACACAAAACTTTTGTCTATATGAATCCTTTTATAATCCTTTAAATCATATCTGCAATTTTTGTATCTGTCTATTGTGGTATTATCATTACTTATTATTTCTTTAATCTTCTTGTTTAGAATAGTAACCCTTGCTCTATCTTTCTTTGCTAGTTTTCTTATTACTATTTTTAGTTCATCAGAAATATCAAAATCAAACATTTACACCACACAGAGCATCCAACTCTTTTATAGTCATCTTTCTCTTGAAGTTGTGTTTCTTTTCCCATTCCTCGCAGTCTTTAACCATCTGAGAGACTAATTCTTCTTTTACTTCTTTTTCTACAAATTCCTCACCAAACATATCCGCAAATCTATCTAGAGCTTCAGCTTTATTCCTTAATCCAAATTTCTCTTTAATTACGCCTAAGACTCTGTTTGCATATTCATTTACTTTGAGGTTCATTGATACTGTTTCTGTCATTGATATCACCTTAAGTTAGTTCTTGTTATTCTAAATAATATGAACTAATATATAAAAGTTTTTATTATAATGATTGAGTATAGAAAGATATTTACATAAGAAGATAACTAATTCTTGATAATATGTTCTGTCCTAAGTGCGGTAAAGGAATTAATGAAGTAGGAAGGTTTTGTAAGTGGTGCGGGGTTGAGGTAAGGGAGTTTCTTTCTGGAAGAGGAGAGATTAAGGAGAAAGTTGGTATTAGGAAAAGTATTGGTAAGTTAAAAGGGAAGAATAGATTTTGGGGCTGGGTGTTGGAGCCTTATAATTTTGCTCTTGTTTGTATTCTTTTATTTGCATTTGGGATAAGGCTGTATTATTTTAATATTAATGAGGCAATTTGGTGGGATGAGGCAATATATCTTAATTTAGCAAGGGATTTAGCAAATGGAAATGTATATTCTAATGTGCTTAATAAAGAAATTGGGATACCATTCTTATGGTCATTATTATACAGAATAAAAATAGGAGAATTTGGATTAAGAATAACTGAATTGCTATTTTCTGTAGCAGGAGTTTTTTTAACATATTTAGTAGGGAAAAAGTTATTTAGTAAGAGGATAGGACTCTTATCTTCTTTTATGATGAGCGTGTTTTATCTCCATTTATTTTTTACAGCTCGTTTATTATTAGGTGTCCCTGCA
>JASMCJ010000050.1 GCA_030753365.1 Candidatus Woesearchaeota archaeon | reverse complement strand
AGAATGCTCTTGATTATGAGCCTCATCATCCTCTTCCAGCTCTGAATTCTCTGTAAGAGACACTATAAACTCCTTATCAGTCTTAACCAAGCCAAAAGGCGTTTTGAAATCCTGTGAAGTAACGCAAGAATTAAAACCTGTGTGGCTCAATCCAAGAATAACAAACAGCTCAGGAAATTTGCTTTCAGCAATCTCCTTAAACCCCCATGCAGCGCCAGCTCCTGAAAAAGTATAACCAGCATGCGGTGAAACAATCCCAACAACATTCTTTGTTCTCCCCTCAACAGGCAGCTCGCCAGGCCCAAACTTTGAAGTAAAGCTCTCTTTAATCTGCTTATCAAGCCCATCAAAAGAATTAGGATAAAACTGACCTGAGACAATTGGTTCTCTTATCATTAATGTGCATAAAATTAATATGTATATATAAATTTCGAAGATTTATGGGAAATTATTATAAATCAACTTAGAATTTTAAAATATATGGAAAAAAAATTAATATCAATGGCTTTTTGGCTGTATTCATTGTTTGCAATTCCTGAAATTGTGGTACCTTATGGCACAGCTGAATATGAAATATCTTCAAAATATTCTATTGAAAAGTCTGAAGGAAGTATTATAAATAAAGAACATAGAGAGATACCATTATTCATTAGGAACAATCGTTTTGAGCTAATTGCTGCTGAAAGTTTTCCGTTTGAAATAATTTATTTTAAATCAGAAGGAGAGATTAAGCCATATATTTTACCGGGAGTATCTACATTAGTTAAGAATTCCGATTATTATTTAACATTTATTCTAACTCATGAAGGTAAAATCTCTTATACTAATCTTGTAAAAGCATGTATTACTAGTTTAGAGAGATATTCAAGTATTGATGGTTATATTGAAGCAGAAGGGATAATATTTAATAGCAGAAAAAAGGAATCTCTCTATTAAAAGCTTCCTATCTCTTCATAAACCGGTCCTTCACCTGTCAAAGTGCTCTTAACCAGCTTAAAGCTCTTAACTGTAAACTCTTTCTCTTCAACCTTAATCTTCTTTACTTTCTCAAAAAAGTTCTTTTTATCCTCAACAAACCTAACTCTTGCAATAGTAACATGTGGATGGAATCTCTTATCAGGCCTAAACAATTCCAATAAAGATTTATCAATATTCTGCTGCAGCTCAATAAACCCATTCTTTGGCTTTAAGCCAACCCAGACAACTCTTATATAATTCTCTGAAGGGAAAGCTCCTGTTCCATCAAGCGCAGCCTTAAAGTGTTTAACTTTTACAATGCTTAAAGAAGATTTAATCTTGTCAACTTTCTCCTCAGAAACCTCTCCTAAGAATTTTAGCGTAAGATGAAGCTGCTCAGCAGGAATAAGCTTAATCTTATTATTATCCAATGGAATCTGCTTCTGTATATCTTTTATGTATTCCTTTATGTCATCAGGCAATGTTACTGCTATAAAGAGCCTCATATTAAGCTATAAGAATGTTAGAATATAAAAGATTTACCAATCCAAGTCATCAAGCTCTCCTGTTATACTGTCAACTTCAGAATCATCAAGCTCATTATCAATGGTGTCAATCTCTGTGATATCTTCTGCAGGAAGATCAGCAGGTGATTCTTCTGTAGGTGTTGTAGTATCCTGCTGAGGCGTTTCTGTTGGCTGTGTAGCTTCTGGTGTAATCTTTTCTGTCTTTGATGCGCAACCTCCAATATATAATGCTAACATCAGGATTACGAATAGTTTAATTAATTGTTTTGTCATTCTTAGTTTCTCTTTTGTTTTGATCTATATAAACCTTTGTTTTAGTTTAAAGAAAAATAAAACCAAAAAGGCTTTATTGTGTTGAATCTGTAGAGTCATCACTGGCACAATTCTCATATTTTATCAATACTCCTCTTACTGACGAGACTGAAGAAGATTCATACCATCCTTCAGACCTTGTACCAGATGCGCTGCAAACAGCCACTTTTCCTGTGCAGTCAGCTTCTTTGATTAATTCATCAGTTACTGCGTCATACCATCCTGTTAGTGTTGCACCTGACGTTAGTGAAGAAACTTTACAAACAGGAGCTTTATTTTTAGGTTCTTCCTCGCAAGGACATTCACTCTCGCATTCTACACTAACTCCTTCCTTTCCTGCAAAGCAGCTGTTTGAGTAAGTGTTCCCATCTGAACCGCAAACAGGATCGAATAGTGTTGCACAAAATATATCATCATTTGAGGAATCTGTGCTTTATTCTTCAGTGTCATCTTCATCTGTTTCTTCTTCCTCTTCATCAACATCATCTGTATCTTCATCATCAACTTCCTCTGGTTCTTCCTCAATCAACTCTTCTTCCTCTTCTACTTCCTCCTGTTCTTCTATAACTTCTACTTCATCTTCTTCTTCTTCAACATCAACACTGCCGCCAGCCTGTTTAATGCTCTTGAAGATATCCATTAATATCTTATGGGCTTCAACCAAGGATTTGTGTGCAGCATTAGCTAATCTTCTGGCTTCCTGAACAGTTGCTTCACTTTCACTAGTCTTAGCTTCAATGAACTTTTCTCTGCTTTGTTTATACAACTCTTTAGCCTCTTCTACTTTAGCGCTGAAAGCATCTACTTTTACATCGATACCTTCAACTTCAATGCCATCCTTTTCCATCTTTGTAAGGATTCTGTCAAGCTTTCTCTCAAGTTGCTCGCTCCTTGTTATAATCTCTCCAACCTTTGCATGAACAACCCTTGCAGCATACCTCTTTGCTTTAGCAGAATGTTTTCTCCAGGCTTTGTTAATAGCAGCAGCAGCTTTCTTAACCTCTTCCTTTGTTTCTGCGGCTTCAACATTAGCTTTAGCAGCTTCCAGTTCGGAAATTGCATTATCAATGCTTGCAATCATATTAGAAGCATCCTCTTTCTCAAGGTCATCATTAGCTTCAATGCTTTCTTTGATTTTGTTAAGATGTTCTATAGCCATTTCAGCAGCTTTTATTGAAAGCTCTTTAGCATGAGCTAATGCATCTGCGTTCAGTTGGGTGCATTCCTCACTATCAATGCTTTTACATGCCTTTAGTTTCTCTTTAACATCCAAGAAATTCTTTCTTCTTTCTTTGTAAACTTTTTCAGCATTGATGAACTTTTCTTTAGCAGAATTATACCTTTGATTAGCAGCCTTCAACTTAGTTTCAGCTACAACCCTTTTTCTGAACAAGTCAACTTTCTTTACTTTCTTTACTTTTAATTTTGTAAGTTTTGCCTTGATTTGAGATTCATCAAGCTTAGCAAACTCTTTGACCTTTTCTCTGTTCATAACAGATAATTTAGTTAATTGTCTTTCATCAAGACCTGCTATCTTTGAAAGCTTAGCTTCATCAAGATTAGTCATCTTTCTTAGTCTTTCAGACTTTACATTAGCCAGTTTTGTAATTTGAGCATCTTTAAGCTTAGAAATCTTTTCTTGCCTGTTTTCCTTAAACTTCGTAAGTTTTGTTCTTTGATCTTCGTTGATGTTCTTGAACCTTGCAACAGCCTGATCAGAAGTTATATCCCCAGATTTCACAGTTCTTACCGTCTTTGTTTCAGTTGTCTCAACTCTTCGGACAGCTCCCCTTGTAATTATTTTTACGCATGCAGTGACAATTCTTGCTTCACGTGCTCTGGGATATTTTTCTTTTAACCAACTAATGCACCTTTTATTAATAGAAACCTTATCACTCTCACTAATATCTTTAGGAAATATGTCAGATGCAGCAGTATACAAGTCAGTTACACTGATATCTTCTGAAGTATCTTCACAAGGACATTTTGAACTGCATTTTATTTCAGCACTAGCAGCATTTGCCATGCATCTGTTAGAGTAAGTCTTTCCATCTGCACCACAAACAGGATCATACTGCGCTGTACATACAATGTCTCCCCTATCATTACTATCAGAATCATCGCTATCTGTATCATCTCCTGTAGATGAATCCAAACTGGATCCTAAGTTTGTACTCAGATCTGCCTCACCCTGTGCAAATCCTGTCATCACAAATAAAAACATCACCAATATTGCTATTAATTTTTTCATTTTTTAATCCTCCAAATTTTGACTTTTAATTATGTTTGCCAACATATTTTGAATTGACATACTCCTAGAATAAGCATTTTGTTTATAAACATACTTTCTAAAGCTTAAAGTCTTAAAACTTTATTTGGGTTAGAATACTTTATGAAACTTTATACCCTCAAAATTAGCAATTTTTATATACTCCTATTTTAATAACAATCAATATGACAGACAAATTCCCTTTAATCTGCTTAATATTCCTATTATTAGCAGTTCCTTATAGCTTAGCTGCCACTATCCATGGCACAGTGTATGACATGGAGCTAAATAAAGCAGAGAATGCTATTGTAAAAGTGAACACAATTCCTGAGCAAACCTATGTTGCAAAGGATGGTTCTTATTCTTTTAACATTCCTAACGGAGATTATAGTATTGAAGCAGTATATGAATCAGACTTCAGAAAATATACTTCTATAGAAGAAATTAAGATTGAAAGTGAAGGAGAATATATTGTTGATATCATATTGTTCCCTGACATAAGCGAGGAAGAAAGCTTGTTGGATGAAGATATTGATATTCCAGAGCTCTATCCAACAGAAAAGAAAAGTTTGATTTGGCTTTATGTTGTTGTGTTAGTGGTTGCAGCTTTTATTGTGTATTATATTGTTTTTAGAAGAAGGAAGCATAGGAGAAAAGAACTTGAGAGTAAAGAGTTAGGAGAAATGAAGGAAGAGGTTAGTGTTGAAAAAGAAAAGCTAAAAGAAGAGCCTAAAGCTAAAAAAGAAGCTTCAACAGAAGAATTAGTTGAAGACCTTGCAGACAAAGTATTAAACTTCATAAAAGAGAATGATGGTAGAACAACACAGAAGGATATAAGGAAGCAGTTTCCTTTATCAGAAGCAAAAATCAGCTTGGTTATAACAGAATTAGAACACAAAGGTTTGGTTAAAAGGATTAAGAAAGGAAGAGGGAATGTTATTATTTTGAATAAATAAGTCTAATTATCCCTTCCACATACCATCCAATACATCATGCGCATTAGTAGTATTAAGATAACTCATTAATTCCTTATTTTCTTTTCCAAGGCTAATCATAAGTCTTAGCTTTAACTGTTCTTTCTCATTATTGCTAACCCTTGCAAATCTGTCAGCTTCTATAAGCCCATAAGGATAGCCTCTGAACATTGGATCTTTGCTGTTCTCTTTTAACAATGAAAGGATTTCGTTAATATCATACTCATTGTTCTTATACAGTTCATACCTAAACACATAACTGCTGCTCTTGTTTAGCTTTGTAAAATACATCTCTGCTTTATGATTAGAACTATTGATATTAACCAAAGGATGATAATACCATGATTCATCAATGTTGCTAAGCCTTGACAACAGTGGAGGAATAGGCATACCTTTTTCTGTTAATAATGTTGAAGTCTTGCAGAACGCTGAAACAATAACATTCTTCTCTTCAGCTTTAACATAAAGATTGTTAAGATATTTGTTCTCGTTTGTAACAGTTGATTGTAAGTTTCCATCCAAAACAATAACATCATCTTTATTCAAATTAATGATAATCTCTTTAGCAAATCCTAACTCTGAAAATCTTCTTACAACAGAACCAATCTTAGAAACCTCTGCTCTGTTAATGCCGTTCACAATAGTCTTATCAAATGAACTAAAAATTAAATCGTTCTCATCAATGAAATCTGGCTTGTTAAATAATTTAGCTTTGTAATGAATCTCATCTTTATCTTCAAAGCTGTTAACCAAGCAATAAAACTCTTTTTTCTCTGCTTTAACTCTTTTATTGTCTTTATAGATAACAGCATAAAGCCTTATGAAATGCAATGAAAAGTTTGAAGCTCTTAGCAATTCTGCATTGCCGCCATCAATGAAAGCTATGTTTCTGTTAGAAGTGATTTCTTTAATAGAATGAAAATTATCTTTGCTTATTTTAATAGGTTGATAGTTCTTATCACTGAATTTAGGCAAGTCTTCTCCTATATAATTTTCTTTTGACTTAAACTCGTTGATTATTTGGTTGATTAAATTTTGATTCATTCTTCTTTACAATATTTTTCATAGAACTGTAGAATTTCATCTGTCTTCTCAGAATTAAGCGAGTAATGAGTTTCTCCTGTTTTTATTGAAGGAATTAACCATTGGTCTTGAATCAATTCCTTCAATGCCTGTTTTGTAATTTTCGCGCCAATTAAATGTGTTGGTAAGCCTTTAAGAATATTTTCAGTATGTGAACCGCCCCATTTTCTCCATTTAACTAATTTTATTATTATTCTTTTCTTAACTTCATCTTTAGTAAATTCCATTGCACCAAGGTTAACAGTAAGTGTATATAAACTATCGCACCTTATCTGGTACAATATTGTATCAGAATAGGAAGTTTTAAATATGAGCTAATATACCCTAACATAAAATGGAAGAACAATCGTTATTCATAGAATTTATGGGAGATTCTCCTACAATCAGAGTACTAGACTATCTATTGACAGAGAGAGATTTAGATTTCTCAATAACGGACATGGCAAAGAACGCTGGAATTGGAAGGTCAACTTTGTATAGGATATGGGATAATTTGATAAAAAACAATATTATACTACCTACAAGAATAATTGGGAAAGCAAAATTATACAAATTAAACAAAGATAACATTAAAATAAAAAAACTCATTGAGATAGATGATGCTTTAATGTTAGAAGATTTAAAGAAACGAGCTGAAAGGAAAGTAATTAAAGTTGGAATTTAGAAACTAACTCTCAAAACAAAGCGAAAATGCCTTTACCTGCAAGCGTAATAATAGTAACCAAAGTGCCTGCAATAACAACACCAATAAAATTAACCCAAGCAAACTTCTTATAGCCAACACCTAAAAGATAGGCTCCTAAAGCACCTGAATAAGAGCCGGAACCTGGGATTGGCATACCAATAAACAATGCTAAACCTATCAAACCATACTTTTCAACATAAGGATGGATCTTGTTCTGAGTTTTAACAATTATTTTGTTATACAAGTTTCCTATAAAACCTATTCTTGTGAAAATATGTACAAACTTGTCCAACAGGAAGTAAATCATTATTCCAAGCAAAGCATTAGTTGCAACACACACAACATAAACCAAAAGCCAGTTCATGCCAAAACCGTTGAACACTATGCCAAAAGGTAGTTCTACTCTAGAGCTAAGGATACCTAAAGGTATGCTAAACCTTAACTCAATAAAGGGTACAAATGTTAAAAGTATTAACACTAATATTTGATAAATCATATGCTGAATAAATTAATGTTGATTTATAAAGTTATGGTAATTAGAGAGAGATTTTATATCCTTAATATTCATAGAGAGAAAGAAATAAGTTTTTAAAACAGTATACTTTCTTATACAAGATGTGCGGCATAATAGGAATCTTCAACAATGAGGATTCATTGGGATTAGTAAAAAAAGGATTAACAATCCTAAAGGAACGAGGCAAGGATGGAACCAATCTTCATAATGAAGACAAGTTTACCTTAGGCCATACTCTACATTCAGTTGTTGGTTCTGTAAAACAGCCAATACAAGGAAAGTTTGTCTCTAACTGTGAAATCTATAACTGGGAAACATTAAATAAATACAAAGCAAAGAACGATTCTGAACTATTATTTAAGATATTAGAAGAGAAAGGAATCAAAGCATTAGACGATCTTGACGGCGTATACTCATTTGCATATAAAAAAGGTAACAAACTTTATCTGGCCAGAGATATTATAGGGATAAAGCCAGTATGGTATTCTCATAACAATGGCTTTTCATTTGCATCAGAAAAGAAAGTATTAGAGAAACTTGGCTTCCTTGATATTAATGAATTAAATCCAAGAAAAATATTAATCTATAATATCAAAGAAAACAAGATAGAATTCATTGAAAGGCCTTTCTTCGATATAACACATGAAATAAAAGATAATAAAGATAAGATAATAGAACAATTAAACAAATTATTAACAGACTCAATAAGGAAAAGGATTCCTAAAAGAAAATTCGGTCTTTTATTCTCAGGCGGCATTGACAGCACACTGATAGCATTCATACTAAAGAAACTAGGCCATAGATTCACATGTTATACCGCAGCTTTAGATGATCCAAACATGGAAGAACCTAAAGATTTACAATCATCAAAGAAAGTAGCTAAGGAACTAGGCTTAGACCTTAAGATAATAAGAATTAAGCTTAAAGACATAGAAAAACATCTCAAAACAATTATCCCTTTAATAGAAGATTCGAATGTTGTTAAAGCAGGCGTTGCATTGACATTCTATGCAGCCTGTAAACAAGCAAAGAAAGGTGGCTGTAAAGTGATCTTCTCTGGCTTAGGAAGCGAGGAAATCTTTGCTGGTTATGAACGGCATAAGAATTCCCTTGACATAAACAAGGAATGTGTATCAGGCCTATTAAAAATGTATGAAAGAGACA
Source organism: Candidatus Woesearchaeota archaeon (assembly GCA_030753365.1). Lineage (GTDB taxonomy): Archaea > Nanobdellota > Nanobdellia > Woesearchaeales. The sequence continues at coordinate 29,131 of JASMCJ010000050.1, read as the reverse complement.
CATACAGGGATGATGTGATCACGATGCATAACAACCTTGAACTTAGAGTGCCATTCTTAGATAAATCACTCATAGAATATTCACTTAGAATCCCGGCGTCTTATAAGATAAATGATTCTCATAAAAAAGTAATCCTAAGAGAGCTAGCTGAAAAACTCAAAATAAAAAAAGAATTTGCATGGAGAAAAAAGATTGCTGCTCAATATGGTAGCAAATTCGACAGGGGCATTTCAAAACTAACAAAGAAAGCAGGATTAAAGTATAAATCAGAATATCTAAGAAGATTCTATCCTGAACATAACTTAAGACTAGCTGCTTTGGTTTCAGGAGGGAAAGATAGTATTTATGCAACCTATGTCATGAAGAGACAGAACTATGACATAAGTTGCTTAGTTTCAATAAAAAGTAAAAACCCTGATTCTTATATGTTCCATACTCCTAATATTGACATAGTAAAACTACAATCAAAAGCAATGGATATCCCACTAATTGAACAAGCTACAGAAGGAAAGAAAGAACTGGAGCTAAAAGACTTTGAAAAAGCGCTAAAGAAAGCAAAAAAAGAATATAATGTTGAAGGGGTTATAACAGGCGCATTATTCTCAAACTATCAAAGGGAAAGAATAGAAAGAGTAGCAGACAAGTTAAGTTTAAAGATATTCTCTCCCTTATGGCATCTTAATCAGGAAACAGAAATGAAAGAGATTTTAGAAAAAAAATTTGAAATCGTGTTCAGTAGTATTGCTGCTGAAGGGCTTGATGAAAACTGGTTAAGAAAGAAAATTACAGAAAAAGATTTAAACAAACTAATAGAACTGAATAAGAAAATAAGGCTTAATGTTGCAGGAGAAGGTGGTGAGTTTGAGAGTCTTGTTCTTGATTGTCCTTTATTTAGTAAGAAAATAAAAATTATTAGCTCAGAAGTTGTTAAAGAAGATGAAAACACTGCAAGGCTTGCTATAAAAAAGGCTGAGCTTGTTGATAAATAAATCTTTTTGCAGAAAAATATATAAACTAACTAAATTAGAATAACATAAAAAGAGGCGAACTTAATGTATTCTAAGATTACAAGAATCAAAGCAAGGGAAATCCTTGACTCAAGAGGCAACCCTACAGTTGAGGTTGATGTTTATTCTAAAAATAAGCGTGGAAGGGAAGAAGTACCCTCAGGAGCAAGCACAGGAATCCATGAAGCTTTAGAGCTAAGGGACAAAACCAAAAGATACCTTGGCAAAGGAGTTCTAAAAGCTGTTAACAATGTAAATAAAAAGATTGCTCCCAGATTAAGGAACAAGAATTGTGGAAATCAGAAGCTTATTGATGAATTAATGCTAAAACTTGATGGAACATCTAATAAGAAAAAGCTTGGTGCAAATGCTATTCTTGGCGTTAGCTTGGCAGCATGCAGATTAGCTTCAAAAACCCAGAGAACTCCTCTCTATAAATACATTGGTGCACTCTTCCAAAATAAAAAGTTCATTTTGCCAACACCGTATATGAACATCATAAACGGCGGAAAGCATGCAGATAATAGATTGCAATTCCAGGAGTTTATGATAGTTCCAAAGTTCAAAACATTTAGAGAATCATTGAGAGCAGGGTCTGAGACGTATCATACATTAAAAAAGCTTATTGGCAAGAAATATGGCAAATCTTCAACAAATGTTGGAGATGAAGGTGGTTTTGCGCCTAACCTAAACAAAGTAAGAGAACCTTTGAAGCTTATAACAAAGGCTATTGATGAAATAGGCTATGGAAAAAGGATAAAGATTGCAATTGATGCAGCAGCTTCAGAGTTTTATTCAAGAAAAGGTTATTTAGTTGACGACAAGTATCTTTCACAAAACAAACTGCTGAAAGTATATGAATCGCTTGTTGATGAGTTTCCTATAATTTCATTAGAAGACCCTTTCAGCCAGGATGATACTGAAGGCTTTGTTGCAATAACAGAAAATTTAGGAAGAAAGGTTCAGATTGTTGGAGATGATTCTCTTGTAACAAATGTGGAAAGGATTAAAAAAGCGGTTGAGACTAAGGCTTGTAATGCTCTGCTTCTAAAAGTAAACCAAATCGGAACTTTGACAGAAGCATTGGATGCTGCAAAGCTTGCAATGGATAATAACTGGAACGTAATGGTAAGCCACCGTTCAGGTGAAACCTCTGATAGTTTTATAGCAGACTTGGCAGTAGGCATAAGCTGCGGACAAATCAAGGCAGGAGCTCCTTGTAGAAGTGATAGATTGGCTAAGTATAATCAGCTTTTGAGGATTGAAGAAGAGCTGGGGAGATAATATGGCAAACAAGAGAGCGTACAAGCCAAAACCTGCTTATCAAACAAAAACAGCTTTGGAAAGGATTAGAAAACTGTTCAAAGAAGCAGCTTCAGCTTTCAAAGAAGACAAGAAGCTTTCTAACAGGTATGTAAGCCTTGCAAGGAAGATTGCAATGAAGTATAAAGTGAAAATACCCTCTCCTCTTAAGAAAAGGTTTTGCAAGCACTGCTATTCTTACCTAAAGCCAAGTGTGAACTGCAGAGTAAGGCTGCAAAAGGAAAAGGTTGTGTATTACTGCCTTAAATGCAAGAAGTTCATGAGGTTTCCTTATAAAAATAAATTATTATAGTACTTAAGAGTAGAAAATTATTTATATTATATAGATTTCTCAAATTATATGCACAAACATAGAATTTCTGATTCTAATACAGCATACAAAGAAGATAAAATAATGAATTTCTGGAGAAAGTCTTATGGTACAGCATATTTGAAACTATGTAATTTAGCATTTGATTAGGGTAGATTAGTTACTTCTTGTGCAGCTGGTGTTGCTTTAGGTGATTCTGATAGGTTGATTTTTAATGAGTCAATGCAAAATACTAGAAATTATGTAGTTTATGGAGGTATGGCTGGTGGTGTCTTTGGTCCAGGATTAGATTCTCTTGTAACAGGTTCTGCAGTAGTTGCTAAATATTATAATAATCCTAATAGAGATACAATAATACATCTTGAAAACGATTCTCCTGTTTGGGGATTACTCAGAAATTTTTCTGCTGAATGGACTGCTTACCAAATATATTTAACATCTAAAATACCTTCAACTTTAGCAGTAATAGGATGTGTTATGTTAACTGGTATTGCAGTTGGAGCTGAGCTAATGAAAAGGCATAGTAAAAAAGAGCTTGAAACAGTAATCGAAGAAATAGAAAAAGTTGTATAAACAGAATATGTCGTTACATTTATAAACAATCCAGCTTTCTTATGTTCTAGATGACAGTTAAACAAAAACAAGAAGAAATACAGCCAGAGATAAACATAGGCTTAATAGGACATGTTGATCATGGTAAAACAACGCTTCTTGAAGCATTGAGCGGGAAATGGGCTGCTACTCATTCTGAAGAGTTGAAGAAAGGTATTACTATTAGATTAGGTTATGCGGATGCGGTTTTCAGAAAGTGCGCTAAATGCAAAATATTTACTACAAAAGATAAATGCGAGAAATGCAAAGGCAAGGCTAAGTTTATAAGAAAAGTAAGCTTTGTAGATGCTCCTGGGCATGAAAGCTTAATGGCTACAATGCTAAGCGGAGCTACATTAATGGATGGAGCATTGCTGCTTGTGGCAGCTAATGAAGACTGTCCTCAGCCGCAAACAAGAGAGCATATTATGGCGCTTGAAATCATAGGTATAAAAAATATAGTGATAGTGCAGAATAAAGTTGACCTTGTGGATGATGCGCAGGCAAAGAAGAATTATAAGGAAATAAAGAATTTTATCAGCAATACAATCTACAAAGATGCTCCTATCGTTCCAATATCAGCAGTTCATAAGGTAAACATTAGACCTTTAATAGAAGTCATAGAAAAAACAATTAAAACTCCTAAAAGAGATTCTAAAGAAACACCTTTAATGGTTGTGGCAAGGTCGTTTGATATAAACAAGCCAGGCATTAAGCCTAAAGATATAACTGGGGGAGTGTTAGGAGGTTCGTTGAAGAGAGGCGTGTTAAAAGTTGGTCAGGAGATTGAAATCAAGCCTGGAAGAATCACAGAAGAGAAGAATCAAACTGTTAATAAGCCAATCATAGCTAAGATTACTGGATTAAAGAGTGGAGGAGCTTCTGTAAAAGACGTCAAACCTGGTGGTACAATAGGTATCTTGACTTCTTTAGACCCTTCAATCGTAAAATCAGATTATTTAACAGGCTCTGTTGTTGGCTTAAAAGGAAAATTGCCTGATGTATGGTATGAGTTTGAGATAGAGCCTCACTTATTGGAAAGAGTAGTAGGTTCAAAAGAGGAACTTAAAGTTTCTCCAGTTAAATTAGGAGAACTTTTGATGCTTAATGTGAACAGCACTGCAACAGTAGGCCAGGTTGTCAAGTTTGTAAAGAAAAAAATCAAGTGCAAGCTTAAAATACCTGTATGCACTGAAGTTGGCTCAAGAGTTACTATCTCAAGAAGGATAGGCAATAGGTTTAGGTTAATAGGTTATGGGATAATTCATTGACTTCTTCCTTAAACATTATCAAACGAAAGGTTTAAATATACTTTATCTTAATATTTATTGATTAGTTAGTTTGTAATATTTAAAAAGAGGTGAATCATGGCATTATTTGGTAAGGGTAAGAAGAAAGGAGCACAAGCTCCAGCTGCTCCAGGCGCTCCAAGTCCTGCAGCAGGTCCGAATTCTCCTGTAGATCAAGTTATGAGTATGAGGCAGCAGGGAACACCTAATGATCAGATAATACAAACTTTACAGCAGTCAGGGTTTTCATCTTCTCAGATATTTGATGCAATGAATCAGGCAGATACAATGGGACCAGCTGGTCCTGTTAATCCACCAGGAGGAGCTCAGCCGTCGCAAGGAGCGCCACCACCAGGAGGGCTGCCAGGTGATATGCCACCTCCTGATGCAGGAGGTCTTCCTCCGCAACCGCCAGCTCAGCCAGGAGCTGAAATGCCGCCCCCATCAATGCCGTCCCCATCAATGCCGCCGCCTGAACAAGAACCTGCGCCAGCTGTTGACCAGGAAGCGATTGAAGAGATAGCGGAATCAATTATTGATGAGAAATGGCAGGAATTGGTTAAAAATATTAACAAAATCATTGAATGGAAAGATTCAACAGAAATAAAGATAGTGAAATTAGAGCAGCAGTTTAAGGATTTAAAATCAGACTTTGAAAATCTTCATAAAGCGCTTATAGGCAAAGTGAATGAGTATGATCAGAACATTCTTAATGTTGGTACAGAGATAAAAGCAATGGAAAAGGTGTTCCAGAAGATTCTGCCAACTTTCACAGAAAATGTCAGCGAGCTTTCAAGGATTACAGGAAAAGTAAGGAAAGTTCATAAGAAGAAATAATAAAGCAAAACTTTAAAAACCGTCCCTGTTTCTTTACTTCTACAATGGCATTTGATAAAAACTTAGACGTGGAAATATTTGCGGAGACAGCTAGCTTTGAAACTTCAAGAATTAAAGTTGGAGTTTACAGCTATAATGAAGGAGAAAAGAAGCTTCAGTTTTCAAGGGAAAACATGAACCAGAATGGTGAGTGGAGCTTTGCAAAGCTTGGCAGAATGTTAAAGGAAGAAGCAGAAGCAGTTATGCCTTTAATAAAGAAAGCTTTAGGATATATGTAAAGCTTCTTTCTTATTTTCTTTTCTTATGGAATAACTGAAAGAAACTCTTTCTGCTTTAATTTTTCAAAAGTAAAGTCCATCAAGGTCTTAAGATTCTCTATATCTGCCTGATTGTATCTTAGCAAGAGTTCTAAAGCGCTGTTATCCCCTCTTTTGTATTTATGCCATAACCTGACGGCTTCAAACCCGTCAACTTCCTGCAAATCATCTGACCTGTTAATGCCCATAAGCTTTTCAATCCTTTTCAGACCGCCAGAGTAGCCTAGTTCTCTCATTGCAAACCTTAAGTCCACATGGAACTTATCAAAATTTATATCCGGATGTTTTGCCTTGATAAAAGGAATATCAAAGCACTTTCCATTAAATGTGACTATCATAGAATAATCTTTGATTGCTTCTTTAAATTCTTCAATGTTCTTGTCTTTAACAAAGAATTGGCTGTCTTTACCATCATATAATCCTATCAAAGTAATATCATCATGATATTTGTCAAGGCCCGTAGTTTCAATATCGAGAAAACAGCATTTGTCCTTAAGCTCTTTGTATGCTCTCCAGTGCAATCTGCCTGGCATGTTTCTATGGAAGAATTCATAATCTTTGTTATCATAAGCGTTAATAGAGCGTTTGATGTGAGAATGGATAAGCTCTTTCTTTGAAGAACATAATTGCAGCTTGCGATAGTTCTCTAAGAAATCATCCCAACTGAGAATGTCATTCTTCCATATATTACACTCTGTATCAGCGCCTATGCCCGGTATATGTAAGAATGTATTTTTTAACAAATATTCCCACCTCTCTTTAGGAGAAAAAGAGAAGAAGGATGTTTAAAAGTTTTATTGTTCTGCAGAGAGTCTATGCTAAAACTCAAGCCTAAAGGCTTGGGATATAGCACCGACTCTGGCATCCTAAAAATATGCTTGCGGCAGATTTTTATGATCTTATGGTTACTTTCTTTACAGTGACCGGTTCAACTGGCTTGTCCATAGCTCCAGTTGCTACATTGCCAATCTCTTCAAGAACGTCTTCACCTTTAATGATTTGCCCGAACACAGCGTGCTTGTTATCAAGCCAAGGTGTAGGTACTAAAGTAATAAAGAACTGGCTGCCTCCAGTGTCAGGGCCTGAGTTAGCCATTGACAGGATGCCTGCCTTTTCATGCTTTAACTCTGGATGGAACTCATCCTTAATAGAATATCCTGGGCCGCCTGTGCCATCTCCTTTAGGGTCGCCGCCTTGTACCATAAAATCTTTAATGATTCTGTGGAATACAAGCCCATTATAGAATCCTTTGTTTGTTAAGTCAATGAAATTCTTTGTTGTAATGGGAGCTCTCTTCTCAAACAATTCAATCTCCATATCACCATAATTGGTTTCAATAACTGCAATCCTGTTTGTCATAGTATCACCTTTGTTCATAGTTTTATTACTACATCCTGTAATAAGAATAAGTAAAACAGCAAAAGTATAAAGATATATTTTCTTCATACTCTTTTGTGAAAAGAAATAATATAAAAAGGTTGCGGAAGTTTGATTATTTAGTTTGGGTTTTATACCCCGATGCTTGCATCGGCTTAATACGCAAACTAAATACTAAAAATACCCCGCAGCTTGCTGCGATTGGGATTTTTTATTGCTTTAAACTTCTTATTCCTTCTCAATGAAGTTCAAATCCTTTATCTGCTGCTTGATGTTCTCAAGCACGGTTGTTAAATGAGCAGAAACAAACTTAATGCTTCCAGCGCACTCATGACCACCGCCATCAGGGTTAGCCTGAGGAATGTCCTTCTGCAGCTTCTTTATAATCTTAGCCACAGGTAGAACTGGCTTTGTAGCCCTTATGATAACCATGTCAGATAAATATCCAATGGTAATCACAGGAGTATTCTCTTTGCCTAAAGCCACTTTATCATGGATCATTCCAATAACCTTTCCTGGATTAGGATAAGTGAACCTAAGAGTATATTTCTCAATGTCAATATTGGAATATATCACTCCATTGATTTCCTGTGTCCTTAGATAAGGCAGAGTGCTCTGAAGCTGGGTCTCAACGCCCTTATTAACTTCTTCATTAATAAGTTCTGTGAACTCCTGCTTATCAAAAACATCCTTATAGATACCTTTACCGCTATCAAACCTTAACTGGTATGCAAGGAAGTCAATAGCAATAACTATCTTTTGAAGCTTGCTTAACTCTAACTTAGAATTTTTTATGTATTCTTTAGCTTCATAAATTTCGCATCTGTCTCCTATAGCAGAAACTGCTGGAAACAAAGGCTCTTCAAAATTTTTATGAATAAGTCTTCCAATTTCATAACAAAGCATGCCTGCGCTGAACTGGCCGTCCAATCCATGCATATATGGATTAAGATGGTCAAGAACATAAGGGCATACTGCAGTCTTATTATTCTCTAAAACAACTGGATTATGATGGTCAACAACAATAACATCAAAGCCTAATATCTTCAATGTCTTCATAGCGAACACATCTTCTGGTGTAGAACCGTTATCTAACACTAAAATTAAGGGTTTTTTCTGCCCATGGCTTTCCAAAAGCTTCTTTGTAAAAGAAATATCTCTTAAAACGTCCATCTTTTCATAGAAAGGCGCTTTACTAGGGCTTCTGAATAAACTATATTCAGGATTAGCTTTAATCTCTTCCATAAATAATTTGCATGCTTTCTCAATAGAAAGCCCTGCTATGATACCATCTGCATCAGCATGATGTCTTATAATAATTGGCTGGTTTTCAATAACAGCTTTTCTTATTCTTTTAGCAATCCTTATAAAATGCGGTTTCAACATGGTTAAGTTATCAGACTGAACACTTAACTTTCTTTCAACCGGCTTGCTTTTCTGGTCAATTATAGCATTAAAATCTTTATCAGACTTCTTAATATACTTTATTTCAACCTGCAGCTTTCCAGCTCTTTCATTAACATAGCCTTCAAGTTCAACAACGTCTTCTGCGTCAAACTTGCATTCCTTTGAAACAGCATCAACAATACCATAACCATCGCTTACAGTAAGAATTACTGGACCTGGCTGTGCCTTTCTAAGGACCTTAACAGTACCTTTAAAATAATCATTATCTTTAAGATTGATTATTGATTCTACATTCTTTTTGACCTTATTATAACTAGGTCTATTTTTATTTTCGTTTTTCATATTTTAATTTACCTCAAAAAAAGAAATCAGTTCTTATGGAATTCATTTTCCATAATTGGCTTCTTCTAAACTTGTTATTCTAAAGCCACTAGATCCCTTTTTCTCTTGTTATAGTCTAGGTGGGGTTCATCCTTTATAAATCTTTCGGTTTTGTCCCTTTTTAGCAGTAAATAGAAGAAATTACCTATTGGACAGAGAAACCCTGTAATCCTCTTCTTTGTGAGTTAAGCCTATAACGTCCTTATCTATTGTGTTCTTAATAATTCTTGGACCTAATTTAAGATAGTTCAAGCCTGAAAACTCATCATATAAGCCTTTTTCTTTGATTAGATTAACAAAATCCTGCTTATCTTCAGGGTAAACAACCTTAAAATACTGCTTTACAGAAGCTTTCTTGTTAGAGCCATACACAATACTAAGCTCTTTCTGTTTGGCAAAGCTAACTAGTTTTGTTTTAATATCAGCCAGCTTTGTTTGAACCTCTTTCTTCTGTGTCTGCAATTGTGAAAATTCATCAATAATCTTAACGCCGTCATCATCCTTGAACTCTTCAACTGTTTTCTCTCCCAATTCTGCTTCGTGCTTAAAGGCGGGGCATAATTCTTTAAAAATGCAGTAATCGCAAAGTTTTGTAACAGTAGTAGGAAACTCTTTGCATCCTTCAACCTCTTTAATCTTTGCAACAGTTTCATCCTGGAGTTTCTGAAGCTGTTCGTCAGTTCTTTCAGAAACAACTTCCTTATCAAAGGCTAGCATGTGCCATAAAAGGATAACTTTCTTTGCATCCTTAAACCTGTTCTTAACCCAAATGGAATACATAGCCAACTGGCTGTCTTCATCAGCTTCAGCCTGGTCTTTCATCCACCTGTTTGTCTTATAATCGCAAACATAATAAATATCATCCTTGCAGGCAAGCTTATCAATCCTTATATGGTATCTGTTTCCGTCAGGAAGAAGCATAGTATCCTCTGTTTCAAGGCCTATGATAGTCAACTGGTCAAATGGTTTGTAATGGTTATAATAATCAGTAATAAACTTCTCGCCTGATTTCTTATAATCGTCAGCAGTGTACTCTTTCTTTACTATAAGAATGTCATCAATCCATTCCTTATCCCAGTTATCATTATAAATTACAAGTAAATCTTTTAGCTCATTAACTCTTTGATACTTAAGGTCATTGTAAAGTTTTTCTAGTGTCTTATGCACAATACTACCCATGAAAGCTTCAACAGTGGTGGGAATATCAACCTTAACCTTGTCAATATATTGAAGCTTATACTTGTATTTGCATTGCCCAAATGTGTTAAGCCTTGAATGCGAATAGTTTGTCATAAAGAAAGATAATTCAGTTTGTTTAATAAAGATTGCTGTTTTTAGCGTTGAGAAAGATGAACTATATAATATCAATATCTCTTAAACAATCATTGATAATCTTTTGACAGTTGTTAAGCATGTCAATCAGCACATTATCATGAGTGGCAGCCTTTATCTGTCCCATCCTGTCAAGGATCTGCCTGAAAAACCTTATTAAATCGCCTTCAAGAAAGTTAGTGTTATCCATGATTTCAAAGATATCTTTTCCATGGTAGCATGGATGAACCATTGCAGTAAGCTCTTTGATATGATTGAACTTCCTGTTCTTTCGGAAATATTTGTCATTGCCTAACTTGTTGAAAAGGTCTTTGGTATCTTTTGATGGGTATTCTTTGTAAAACTCTGTCCTCTTCCTTGGTTCATAACAAACGCAGGCAATAAGCATAAGCATTTGATATTCGTTAAGCTTTTTATAAAAGTCGGTTGCAAAGATTTCTCCTAATAGGATTTCGTCAGCATAAATCCTTGAAGCAAACTCACCCTTTTCTGTGAGGAAGTTCTGTTGTATATAATTCATTCTTGACAATTTTTTCTTTATGTTATTAAAAGTGTAAAACACTTCTCCTTTCTTTGACTTGTCAAAGTTTCTTCCATACTTCTGGAAAGTATAGAAATTTCTTTTCAATATCCTTTCAATCTCTTTCTGTTCATGCATCTTGATAAGGTTAAGCACAGTGTTTACAGAAAGCCTGAACTGTGACTTTATAGGCTCGATATCAGAGCCTGTAATCCTTTTCATCAATCCATAATCAAAGTCTCTCCTGTCAACCATTGAATACACAAAGCCTTCCTTGTCAATACCTCTTCTTCCTGCTCTGCCTGCAATCTGGAAATATTCCTTTGAGTTAAGGAACCTGAAATTTACACCGTCAAATTTCCTAAGAGATTCAAAGCAGACAGTCTTTGCAGGCATATTTATTCCCACTGCAAAAGTTTCAGTGGTGTAAAGCACTTTGATAAGCCCTTTAGAGAAAAGTTCTTCAACCAATTCCTTCATTATAGGAATTAATCCTGCATGATGGAAGCCAATGCCATAAGGCAAAGTCTGTCTTAACATCTTTGTGGACTGGAGATTATTAATCTCAGGAGAAGCTTCTGAAAGTTTATTTCTAATGATAGAATTAATCTCATGGTTAATATCAAATATATTTGCTTTTGCAAGCTCAAGAGCGTTATCCTGACACTTCTTTCTTGAAAAGTTGAAAAAGAAGCCTGGCAATTTATCTTTTATCTCTTTTATAAGCTCAACATGCGAAGGAGGTATAATCTTTGGCTGTCTTCTCCTTGACCTACCTCTTACATACTTGTAATCAGGGATATCTTTAACATCTTTAATTTCTTCCAATGTTGAAATGCCTAGTTCAGAGTCATAGAACCTTCTATGCAAAGGAACGCTTCTCTTTGTGTGCTTTATCACATCAACCTTATGCCTTTTGATAGACCTTATCCAGTCAGCGAACTCTTCAGCGTTTGGGATAGTAGCAGAAAGGCAGAGAAATCTTACTTTAAGCTTTGAGAAAATGATAGACTCTTCCCAAACATAACCCCTTTCTATATCGTTAATGAAATGTATTTCATCAAAAATAACATAAGACACAGAGTCAAGCATTGGATCATTGATAAGCGCCATGTTCCTGTAAATCTCAGTGGTCATAATAAGAATGGGAGCGCCAGGATTCTTTACAATGTCGCCTGTAAGAAGGCCAACATTCTTTTCACCATAATCTGTTGAGAACTCTTTATACTTTTGATTGGAAAGCGCTTTGATAGGAGCAGTGTAAATAACTCGTATTCCTTTCTTAATATCTTTGTTAATAATATAATCTCCAATTAAGGTTTTTCCTGAACCTGTTGGAGCTGAGACTACAACAGAATGGTTGTCTTCAATAGCTTTTATTGCATCTTCCTGGAATTTATCTAAAACTAATCCTTTGTATTCCATAAATAAGTGAGAAACAAGAGTGTTTATTAAAGTTGTTCTTTTATAGAGGGAATCAAAGCTTTATCTTACCTTTATGCCAATCAATGAGAAGTTGGATAGCAGCCCTTCTTTCATCTATTTCTCCCTTCTTCTTAAGCATGTTCTTCTTCCTGCCAAATTCTACTAAGAAGTCATCGGGGATTTTACCTTTTGGGTCAACTCCATAAGCTCTCTTAAGAGCTTTAGGATTGTTCTCTTTGAATATTTTGATAAGCTCGCATGCAACCATCTCAGGGTCTTCCAATTTTGAAGGGCTTATGCCTGACATAAGGCCAAGCCTGATATCATCCCTTTCCTCAAATGGCACTACTCCCGGCGTGTCAAACAGCCTAAGGTTTTCTTTGCCTGCAATCAACTGGAGCCCTTTAGTAAACCCAGACTCAGAGCTTGTCCTTACCTTGCCGCCTTTAGACAGCCTGTTAATAAGCGAGCTTTTGCCAGTATTAGGATAGCCTATAACTGCAACCCTTATCTCTTTTCTATTTATTCTGCTTTTTATCATCTCTACTAATTCGTTTATGCCTTTTGAAAGCTTGGATGATATAAGAAGATGGTTCTGATACCTTTTCCTCAAATATGTCTTTGTAGTGGATGACACAAGGTCCCCTTTGTTTATAACGAGAATAAGAGGTTTCCTGCACTTTGCAGCATTTTTTTCCATCTGTTTATTCCTTGTAAGTTCTGGCATTCTTGCATCTAACACTTCAAGCACAATATCAGCTTTCTTTATGATCTGCTTAGCAACAGTCCAAAATCCTTTCCTCATAATGTATTATCTGCATTGGTTGTTTAAAAAGGTTTGTTTCAATCAGTAACATTTATATCTATAGCCAGCAGTTTGGTTATTATGGACCGCGTACAAAAACTATTAAGCAACTATGGATATATATCCAGAAGGAAAGCTGAAGAAATCATAAAAGAAGGCAGGGTTAAAGTAAACGGGAAAGTAATCTCTATAGGAGACAAAGCTTCTGAGGAAGATAAAATCTCTGTTGATGGCAAGCTTGTCAAAAAGCAGGAGAAGGTCTATATTATGTTTCATAAGCCTTTAGGATGTGTAACAGCATTAACAGATCCTCAATATAAAACAGTAATGGATTTTATTAATGTTAAAGAAAGAGTGTTCCCTATAGGAAGGCTTGATTATAATAGTTCAGGCTTATTGCTTCTTACTAATGATGGAGATTTTGCAAACAAAGTAATGCATCCAAGATATGAAGTCAATAAAACATATATGGCAGAAATAAATAATCCTATAAGTTATAATAAGATTAAACTAATTGAACGAGGCATGAGGCTTGAAGGAGAGAAAACTGCTCCTGCGCAGGTTAAGAAGCATGGTCTTAGATTGATTGAGATAACCATCCATGAAGGCAAGAATAGAATTATAAGGAAAATACTTGAAGAGTTAGAATTTAAGGTGATTTCTCTGAAAAGGATTAAAATAGGCAATCTTGAGCTTGGGAATTTAAAGCCAGAAGAATATAGGAATCTGACAGAAAAGGATAAGGAAAGGGTATTTGAATCATAGAAACCTTTATTAGTAAAAGCTATTATAATTCTATTAAAATGTTCTATCATAACATAAATCCTATATTGTTTAGTTTAGGTCCATTCCAAATAAGGTACTATGGCATAATCTATGTGCTTGGGTTTGTGATAGCTTATTTTTTAATAAATTATATAATCAAAAAGAAAGGGCTGGATATAACCAAGGATGATGTCACAGACTTATTGTTTTATCTATTGATTGGCGTTATCTTAGGTTCAAGGTTGTTTTATGTGCTTGTTTACAATCCAAAATATTTCTTAGCTCATCCTTTAGATATATTTGCAATATGGCATGGCGGCTTATCTTTCCATGGAGGTTTTATAGGTTCTATTGTAGCTACCCTAATATTCTGTAAAAAGAAGAAAGTATCTTTTTTAGAATTAGGTGATATCATAGTAATACCTCTTAGCATTGCTTTAGCTCTTGGAAGGATAGGCAACTTCCTTAATGGAGAATTGTATGGCAGAGTAACTAATCTTCCATGGGCTGTTAAATTTAAAGGAGCAGAAGGTTTTAGACATCCATCGCAAATCTATGAATCGCTTAAGAATCTATTCATATTCTCAGTGTTATGGACATTAAATAAGAAAAACCTGCCAAAAGGATACTTATTTTCAATCTTTATCCTCATGTATTCTTCGTTAAGATTCTTTGTAGAATTTGTAAGAGTACCTGATTCCCAGCTTGGCTTTATAATCTTTGGCTTATCAATGGGGCAGGTGTTATCAGTGATTATGTTTATTGGCGGATTGGTTTTGTTGAAGGCGATAAAACCAAAAAAAGACACAATTTAAATTGTTTTATTTGTTACTGTTAAGGACTAAAAGACAGAGACATTTATATATCATAAACTGCTCCTTCTATGTTATGTTACCACATAGAATCCATTTTTATAAAAAGGATGAACCAAGTGAGAAATCTAGTATAGAGAACTTAATAGATTGTGCTGTAAAAGACAAAGAGATTAGGGACATTGGCTTTGATGAAACCAGTTTTTCTGATGAAATTAATCAGACGTTATCTTCTTTGAATATGAGGAATTATACCATTTTTGGTTTAGGAAGGTCATTAGTTATCCCTTTACCTGAAGATGAAATCTTCAAAGTTTTCTATAATTATGAAACTCATAATCCAGATGGAAAACAAGAATTGAGCTTTAAGTCATATACTATTTGGACATATAGAGACAGCAATTTTACTGATTTTCTCATACTTCCGCCTAATGTAAAAGAAACAAGAAAACTGGTGGACATTATCAGGCAGGATGAAGATGGTATTATTAATGATGAAGGGAAAGTTTTACTTGAGATTGCAGAACGATATGGCAAATCAAATGGAAGCCATCCTCTTACCACTATGGATCCTCAGCATTATAATCAGTTTAGACAATTGAATCAAGGCTTTTCTGATATCACAAACAATATTCGAGAAGTTCAGAAGTATTTTGCTCATTTAGCTTCTTTGTATCTGTTAGGTGAATTTGCAGACCTGTCTGGCTCAAAAGTATTAGTGGGTGTGAAAGGTCTTGTGCCTGAGAGAAATGCTTTAATTGTAGGTTTTGCTTTGCCTCTCCCACAATATACTTCTGACAAAGTGAAAGAAAGTGAGGTTATTGGTAGTATCAAGGAGTTAAAGTCTGTACTTGTTTCTGATTCGCCATGGTTTCATTTTGGAGAATTACAAAGACCGTTGAATATGAATAAGATAATAGGCTCTTTTGGTGAGCTTGGAAGCGCGTTTAGGAGAGGTACAGAAGGAGAACAGCCTTCATGCATGTATGCGGCAATAGCTACAGAATATCTTGTTAGTGAATTATATAATGCAATAAGTGGAAAACAATGTGATAGAGAATCACTTGAAAAGAAATTAAAATTCTTAAACAAGACTGAACAATTTAATGGTTTGTTAGAGCCTTATATAAATCTTATAAAAAACCAGCCACTTAAAACCCCTTTAAATGTACGAGGGGATGGTGCTCATGTGACAAAGCCTGATATGTTTAATTCTGAGGAACAATATTTGAATAACTGGGCAACCCTGTTTTATCAGGATTTAGTTAAAACATTAGTTACTGGAATGGCAGGGAACCCTCAACAGTACTTTGATTTTGATAAATATGGAAGGGATGTGGGATTGGTAAAAAATAAAGAAGAAGGAGCAGCTTTTGTGCCTATTTCTGTTGCTAAGCATTATGATAAAATCCCTAAACAGAATTAGTAGAAAAAGAATGGGATAATAGTGTACCTTAACTAATATATTCTACCCTAATATACCAAAAAGCAACATTTATATACTATTGTATCTATTTTCTAACTAGAATTAATTTTGGGGGAATTCAGTATGGTAATACTATTTGATAGATTCAACATGCCTGAAAGCATTTATGAAGTTATATTTGCTACAAAACAGCAAATAATAGTTGCAAAGTTGCTGATTCTTGATTTAAAAGAAAAAGATAATGAAGTGACAAAGACAGAGATGAGCCTTTTTGCAAACAGGCTTCATGAAGGAAACCTTATAACAACCATTGATGAAGAGCCTTACCTTGGAAAGAAGGTTAAGATATCATACAATAAAAGGCAATTCTATGACAGGATTCTTACACCTTTGAAGAGCATGGGGCTTATTAATTATGATTTATACAAGAAAACATACAAACTTTCTGACAGTTTTAACAAGGAAATGATAAGAGTTGGTCTTATGTGGCTTCAGGAGTTAAGGAAGCCGCCGCTTGATATAAAGAAAACCTAATTAATTTCCTGCCATTCTATTAATACTCTTTTATCATTCTCATTCAAAAAGATATAAAATCCTTCTCCGTAAGGCTGCCAGTCAGTTGAAGCATTATTAAGTGTAATATTCCTTGGCTTTAACATTGTCTTGAAATCTATCCTTGTATTGTTTATAGTGTTAAAGAATCTTATATTTGACTTGAGCTTCTTATAATCAGTTGTAATCTCTGCTTCCATCTTTTCCATTGTTCTGATATGTTCATTCATGTCATTCATTGTTGTAAGCATTATGTTATCCTTCTTAAGCCCTCTGAACAGGTTTTCATATTCTTTCAAGTCAGCATTAGGATTCATAAGCACTGAGAATGTTCCATTGTTTCTTGTAACCCAATCATTATCCTGATATAATGGGAAAATTAATATGCTCATCT
Source organism: Candidatus Woesearchaeota archaeon (assembly GCA_030753365.1). GTDB lineage: Archaea > Nanobdellota > Nanobdellia > Woesearchaeales. The sequence goes on along the minus strand of JASMCJ010000050.1, from coordinate 12,261 downwards.
TCATATCCAAAGGAGACATTGGATGGTAAGGCCTTATTTTATTATCTGGTAGTGTGATGTATTTGATATTATTATTCTCAGCAGCTAAAATAGTATTGTAATCATAGGAAAAGCTAATAGGGAAGAAGCCTGTAATCTTTATGCCATTGTCCTTAAACAATCTCTTTGAATTTTTGATAAGGATTTCCTGCCTGCCGTATTCAAGCTGCTTATATTGTGTGTGTTTATAGCCAGCAGACTCGATGTTAAGAATTACTCCAGACTTCTTTGATATGAATGTAAGTTCCGTCATGAACTCTTCATCGCTTAAGGCATCAGCAGCAATGAATGCAGTATAAGGAATGTTATATCTATTGCTTAGTTCAAACAGTTCTTCTAAGCTTGATTGATTGATGTTTGAGTCAAGATATAGAATAGGCATAACAATCTTAGTATAATTATCTTGATAGATGCTAAATTCTAAGTCAACATCAACAGGGATGACTTTGCCTGGCTTCATAAGGATCATGAGAACTAATAATAAAGATAATGTAATAATAGTAAACAGTTTTGCCTTATGGTCTTTGAAGCTGAACTTTTTCTTAACAGGTTCAGGTGTAATCTCTTCAATAGGCTTGTCCTGACTTATAGTTTCATCTGGTTTCTTTAAATTAGTTCCACAGTCAGGACAGAATAAGGCATCATCATCAATATCTTTATTGCAGTTTGGGCAAAACATACTATGTGGTTATTAGTTTAGTTATATAAAGGTTTTTAGAAGATTATCTTTAATTGCTAAACTCGCTTTAATAATTCTTCCAATGCTTGCCTGTCACAAGATTGAGGCAATTCCTTATACTTAGAAATAGGGAGCCAAACTAAGTCTGCATGTTTCTTGTTATCTTCAACAGTATACTCTGGAATATCTCCAGTCCATTCAGTAATCACAAAATAGTGTAATCTTAATCTGTCAATTCCACCTTGTTTATTTGGCTCATCAAAATCAACAGTTGTCAAAAAATCATATTTTATTGGTTTAAAATTTCCTGATTCAAACTCTTCTTGACACTCTCTTAGAAATGCAGATTCAATATAATTATCTTCTTTATCTCTATTCAGATCAATATGTCCGCAAGGAATGCATCTTGATTCTCCTTGTTCATCCTGTGGCCTATCTTCTATAAGAATCTTATTATCTTTATACAATATCCACATTACAGCTTCAGTTCTACCATCTTTGATTGAATATCTTTCTTTCATATGGTTTGATTTCCTATTAGATTATATAAATGTAATGGGGAATTTAGTAATTATCACTTTCGGCGTTTTTTACTCAATAATCATATTATGGCATTAAGAACCAGATAAGAAGAATAATCCAACCATATGTTTTGTCTTAAACACTCTTACTTTATCCTGTTTCTCGAAGTGACCGTCATCTGACCAGATTTTAGAATTATCCAAACTTAACGCAGTTGCCAAAAAGATAACATCATTTGGATCAATTTTTCCAAGCGACTCATACGCCTCATCATGTTTCTGCTGCACAACTTCCTCTGGAATTAATGTAATGTGTTTTAGTAAGTAATTGAGCATTTCTGTATATTCCTTCTGATTCATTCCTTATTTTTCCAATACAAGGTTCTTATATTTACGAACTTCATGAAATGCTTTTTCTGGATAACAAAAATCCCAATCTAATTCAACAATTATTTTTCTTGTAGTTGAATCTTTAATCAAGGCAGAAATAAGTATATTAGTGTCAATGATAAATATCATTTAAAACCTAATTTTTTAGCAACATCACTATCTATTCTCTGCGCTATCTCATCAACATCCTTTTGTGTAAGCTTACTCCTTCTTGTTAGTTTATCCATCATATCTAAGTCTTCTATTTTCTGTGAGATAGTCTTTCTAACTACATCACTCCATCTAATTTCCGTATGTTGTTTCATTTTATGATGCAATTCATTTGGTATTGCTAATGTTAAATTTGGCATATTTATCACCTATGTGGATAGGTGTGAATACACATATATAAAACTTTCTATTTGTCAAAAACCGCTCATTATCTTTAGTGAGCACATTTAAAAAATTATATTCAATCGTCGTGTGGATTTATTAAAAGAGGTTGCTGCCTTAATAGAAAAAATATATTTATTCATTATTCAGAAACCTACTCTAACAACTTCTTCAGCATCTCTGAACTCTTGAAATCTTTTGACAAGTGCAAAATATTGTTTCATTGCTTCATCTTGCATATTAACAAAATATTCTTCAAACCTTATTCCATTGTCCACAAAGTCTTGCATTGCCACTTTTGCTTCTTTAAATTCTAAGGTAAACATTGTGTGGTATGTTGCTTGAAATATTGGAAGATGACCTTTTGTTTCTTTTTCTTCAGAATAAGGATTATTAGAGAATAAAACAATATCTTCTGGTTTAGGTTTAAGACCTATTCGAACCCATTTAGAAAATTTCAAACTAAAATAGGACGATTGATTATCCCAGTTAATATGATAATCAAGGCTCATTTCTCCTGACAGAAGTCTCGTAAAATAATTGCTAGATGAAAAATCAGAATCTAGCTTTCCATTTAAATCATCTTCCTGATAATCTCTTCCATCTTTCCAATATGACCTTCTCCAGTTGATTTTTTCTTTTACTCTATCTAGATGATCTATCAATCTGGATGTTATCTGCTGCTCTTCAACCTTTGAATCTGTCATAATTCAGTGGAGTTTTGGCATATTTATAAACTTAATGCCACTTTTTAAACAAACCAGAAATATTTTCTAACTCATAGAACCCTTCACAATCTCACTAAAACTCTTCGCATCCAATGAAGCTCCACCAACCAAAGCGCCATCAATATCTTTCTCTTTGATGAGTTCAACGATGTTTTCAGGCTTTACAGAGCCGCCATAAAGCACAGGAACATTGCCAACAATTTCTTTGATAAAAGAATGCATGTCTTGAGCAATATCAGGCGTTGCAGTCTTGCCAGTGCCAATCGCCCAGATTGGTTCGTATGCTATGATTATCTTTTTTGTGTCAATGCCTTTAAGCCCTTCTTTGATCTGTTTCTTTACAACGTCCTTGCTCTTGCCAGCTTCTTTCTCTTCAAGGCTTTCTCCAATGCAGAAGATTGGTGTAAGATTGTTATCTAAAGCTGCAGTGAGCTTCTTATTAATCAAAGAATTGTCTTCATTAAAAATTCCACGCCTTTCAGAATGGCCTATGATAACATACTTGCATAGTTCTTTAGCCATCAAAGGAGAAAGCTCTCCAGTAAAAGCGCCTTCCTTTTCAAAATAGATGTTCTGTGCTCCTAAGTTTATATTAGAATCTCCTAATTCTTCATGTATAGGATAAAGTGAAGTGGAAGATGGGCAAATAATAATGTTAACATTAGTTATAGCCTTAACAAGTTCCTTAAAATCTTTAATAAAAGAGACAGCTTCCTTAACTGTCTTATTCATCTTCCAGTTAGCTGCTATGATAGGATCCATATAATAATGCTCATAAAACTGTAAATATATAAAGATATCTGTTCATTTTATAAGAAGTCTTACTTTAGGAACTTATCAATCTCCTTAAGGTCTCTAATCTTATTTTCATATGTTCTCACATTTCTTCTGTCAATTAAGATTGGCTTTACTCCTGCGTTGATAGCTCCCTTAATATCAGTCTCCATACTATCCCCAACCATGATAGCTTCTTCCTTGCTAATGCCAAGATTAGACAAAACATCTTCGAACATCTTAGGATTTGTTTTAAGCATAGTCATCTTATAAGACAAAGCAGTATAATCAAAATATTTGTCAAGCCCAAACTTTTCGAGCAAAGGCTCAAGTGAGAACTTGTCTGTATTAGATATCAACCCAATCTTATAATCCTTCTTCAATCTTTCTAATGTTTCTATTGTTTCTGGATATGGCTTTGCCAAAAGCATGTTCTTGTTCCACATGCCAACAAGATTCTCAATAATTTCTTTCTTAGGCTCAATGTTAAATACTTTGCAAACATTAGTAAACGCTTCAGTAAGGCTTTCAGGCTCGCTCATCATAAAAGACTCTTCAAACTTTACTATAAACTCTGAAAAGGGTATCCTAAGGTTAAGCATAAATCTAACCTGCCTTACAGGAGAAGGAAAAACTCCGTTCTCCACTAAAGTTCCCCAAAAGTCAAATATTATTCCTTTTATCATGTTATCTCAATAAACTCCAGCTTGTCTTTCTCAACATCAAGTATAGCTATTGTGTGTTCTTTCTGGTCAGGAGCAGTGTAGTGTGCACCTGGATTGATAACTCTTGTGTTTTCAAACTTGTCATCCCTTTTGCTATGAGTATGCCCATGAATGACATAATCGTAAGCCTGCCTGTTAATCATTTCGTCAAGCTCTTCTTCAGGCTTGCCATGAAACAGCATAAAAACTTTATCTTTATGCTTCAACTTTTTGAGCACATTATAAAACTTGCCATTAATTTCATCAATTTTCTTTTTTAATGTTTCTACATCTCCGTCACAGTTACCCTTAATGAATCTCATATCAAGCCCTTTAAAGAACCTAATGCTTGAAGGAGCGACAACATCTCCTAAGTGCAGAACAAATTCAACACCCTTTTCTTTGAAAATTTCCACTGCTTTTATGATGTTTGGCACATTGTCATGCGTATCAGATATAAGACCAATCATCTTCAACCCCCTTTAATCACAATAATATCATAAAGTAGAATGTATCTTTTTAAAAACTTATCGCAAGTATTTATTAAATTTATTCCCAAATACCTTCAACCTTCTCTCCACATTCTCCGCACTTTCCTTTTTCAATATTTCTAATCTCAGCCCCATAACCTGCGCTCCTTTCTATTAATGAACTCTTACACTTGGGGCAGTAAGTATTCAGAAAATTATCTTCATTGATGTTTCCTATATAAACAAAATTCAAGCCTGTTTGTATGGCAATCTCTCTTGCCTTAATAAGAGTTTCAATAGGAGTAGGCTGAATATCTTTAAGATTATAGCATGGATAAAAAGCATTAAAATGCAAAGGGATGTTTGTTCCTAAATTGTCCTTAATCCATTCACACATCTTCTCTATATCCTTAAAATCATCATTCAATTTAGGAATGATAAGATAAGTAATCTCAAGCCAAACCTTATTCTTCTTTAAAATCTTAAGGTTTTCTAATATAGGCTCAAGCCATGCGGTTGTAATCTTTCTATAAAACTTATCATCAAAAGCCTTAAGGTCAATGTTAGCGGCATCAATATATTTACTCCATTTTTCTAAAGGCTCTTTATTGATAAAACCGTTTGAGACAATAATAGACTTCAGGCCTTTCTTCTTTGCGAGCTTTGCAGTATCGAGTGCATATTCATAGAAAATAGTTGGCTCGTTATAAGTAAAGGCAATTGACTTACAGTCATTATTGATAGCTTCTTCAACAACCTTCTCAGGAGGCAGCTCCTTGACTGGGTACTCTCCAACTTCTCCTTGAGATGTCTCCCAGTTCTGGCAATGTGCACAATGAAGATTGCAGCCAGTTGTGCCAATACTATAAGCAGTAGTGCCTGGTAGAAAATGAAACAATGGCTTCTTCTCAATAGGGTCAATACTATTGGACACAGCCTTGCCATAAACAAGAGAAAACAATTTACCATCTATATTACCTCTTGCCCTGCAATCTCCAATATCCTCTGGCTTAAGCTTACAAAATCTTGGACAGAGCTGGCACTGCACAAGCTTATTTTTCAGTTTTTCAAAATAAAGGGCTAGTTTCATTAGATAGCTATTAGAGCATAGATAAATTTATAAACTTAGTTATCTAGGAAGTTAATATTAGGGGTAATGGGGGCTATTAATTTCTTTAATTCGATGGATTACTTAGAGTTAAAGTGTCCAGAATGTAAGAATAAAATAGAGTATGGAATAACAACCAAATATAATGAAAAGCTTAAGACTCATGTCTGCCTGAACTGCGGGCATAAGATAGAATAACTTACTCATAAAAATCCTTAAGGCCAATCCTTGAAGACAAACCTGTATCTATTGGAGCATAAAGAGAAATATCTGCCTTAAAATCTTTAAAATCCTGCCTTGAAACTAAATTATATGAATCATCAAAAATACGTATAGCCAAATTGGACAATCTACTATTAAACCTATATCCAATAATTAAGTTTATATAGCCTAAAATACATTTTCTTTGAATGGAAGCAGACAAAATAGAAATTAAGCCAAAATTCAAGGAAAGGTATTCTTCTCTTACAGACTGGGAGAGCTTTAAGAAATATTCTCTTATGTATCTAAGGCGTTCTATAAGAGTAAACACTTTAAAAATGAGTGTTGAAGAGCTAAAGAAAAGGCTTGAAGAAGAATGGGAATTGGTGCCAATACCCTGGTGCAAAGAAGGGTTCTGGATAAAAAATATAAAAACTGGAAGAAGGGATATAGGCAACCTGCCAGAACATTCTTTAGGTTATTTCTATATTCAGGAGGCAGTTTCAATGATACCTCCTATTGTTCTTGGAGCTAAACCTGGTGAGATAGTGTTGGATATGTGCGCATCCCCTGGTTCAAAGGCAAGCCAGATAGCAGCAATGATGAAAAATAAAGGGGTTTTTGTAGCTAATGATTACAAAACATTAAGGATGAAGCCTTTGTCATTAAACCTTCAAAGATGCGGCATAACGAACAATATAATTACCCTGATGGAAGGGAGATGGTTCAAGGATATTAAGTTTGACAGAATCCTTGTAGATGCTCCTTGCTCAGGCACTGGCACAATCAGGAAAAGCCTGAAAACCTTGAGAATGTGGAACCCTAACATGATAAGAAGGTTGGCTGGAACTCAAAAACAGCTTATATGTCAGGCATTTTCTTGCCTTAAGAAAGGTGGAACAATGGTGTATTCTACATGCTCACTTGAACCTGAGGAAGATGAAGCTGTGATTGATTATTTTCTGAGCAAGTGTGGGGATGCAAAGTTGGAAGAGATTGAGATTGATATAAAGAGAGGTGAGCCTGTGATGGAGTTTGATGGTAATACTTATAATCCTGAAGTAAAGAAGTGTTTAAGAATCTGGCCACAGGATAATGATACAGAAGGATTTTTTGTTGTGAAAATAAAGAAGGTTTAACTATTAACCTCAACAAACTTCTCAATACTTCTATCATAACCTTTCTCAACATCATCACTAAAGAAACATGCAGGCAGTTCTTTCCTTTCTCTGTGATGAGTAACACACTCGCAGCAGATTCCCTTTCTGGGGCAGCCTGGATAAGAACAATTGCAATTTTCTAGATTAGATTCTTTTCTGCATTCCATTTTTGTGAACTATTAGAATTATTTCTTTTTCTTATCTTCTTTCTTTTCTCTCTCTTTTCCTTCCTGTTTTCCTTTATTACTTTTGTCTTTTCCTTCCTTTTCTTCTTTTTTCTCTTTTCCTTTCTCTCTTTCTTTCTTTTCCTTTCCTATCTTTGCCCATTCTGCATCATATTCTGGATTGTCAACCTTAATCTCTTCAAGTTCTCCTCTCTTCTTCTCAAGCACGCTTTTCAAAAGCTTATTGACTCTTTCTTCCTGGCTGTCTTTCAATCCAATTATCTCTTTTAAAGCGCTTCCAATATGAGGAATATAAATCTGAATATAATCTCGTTTCTTTGACTCATCCTGAATTCTTCTCTTCTTCCTTATATACATTGCAAGCTTTCTTCCGCACTCCTGCACGGCAAGCTTAATCTCTTTAATAATCTCAGGATAATGCGCAATAGCTTCCTTGCTCTCAGAGGTATAAGGAACCCAGACAGAAGCTAAATGAACAACTAAAGTAATAGGTCCTACAGGCAAAGCGCCAGAACTTTGGCTCAAGCCATATGAGCGCCAGTTAGTTGCTATGACACTCTTTGTTATTCCGCAGCCTCCAGGTTGATAGAGTAAAGGTACACGGTTTGCGAATCTGTATATCTTCATGGACTGATCAGCTGGCTGTTCTCCGCCATAAGCGCAGGCAACTTCTACAATAAAGGGATTTCCTCTATATACACTAGGAGGTCTTACGGCAGCAGTATAAAACTCTGCATTTATTTCTTTCCTTAAGCTTTTTTCAAGCAAATCATTTCCTATAGGAGATATGCAATCAGTAGGAGGAGAAATTATTCTAGTCTCATTGATGCCTTTCATAAGGCTTTCAACCATTTCTCTGCTCATTGTTTTTGGCTTTGTCTTAGGAAGAAGCGCTGCATTCTCGCAAATCTGTTTTGCAGTGCCTGAACCAACCCTTGAAAACTCCTTCATAAGAAAACTTTGCAAGGTTTTTGCTTCTGTAAGCTTAGCCATTTGGAATAATCTGCCAAGTTCAACCCCATAAGGATGAGGCTTAATTTCAACAGGTCTTCTAGGCATTTTGTCAGTTGCTCTAGCAAATATAAGCTGTTCACCTTTTGGAGGTTGATAGATTAATGTAATATGAGGATTTGCAATAGCGGTTTGCTTTAGATATTGGTCAATACTTTGGTCGCCTTTTTGATAAGAGCCTTCTAAATCAAGCTCTATCTTAGTTCCATGGTCTTTGTCACTCCATTCTTCTACTATCTCTTCTCTTACAATCTCAGGAGTATTCTTTTGGGTGTCTATGTGAAGCTCATAATAATGCGTTGGATGCTTCTTGTCAATCTTAGAAGTTATCTTAGCTGGCTTTCCTGTAGTCAACTGCGCATACATAACAGAAGCTGAGATTCCTATACCTTGCTGACCTCTTGATTGTGAAAGCTTAAAAAATTTAGAACCATAAAGCAATCTTGCAAAAATGTGAGGTATTTGTTTCTTTACAATACCTGGACCGTTATCTTCAATAGTGATGTTAAACCTGTCATTATTCATATCAACAACATTTACATATATCTCAGGTAGGATATCTGCTTCTTCGCAAGCATCTAAGCTATTATCAACAGCTTCCTTAATAGTAGTCATCAAGGCCTTTCTTTTGTTATCAAACCCTAATAGATGCCTGTTCCTTTCAAAGAACTGCGAGATAGAAACTTCGCGCTGCTTTTTTGCAAGTTCAACAGCAATAGGCTCTTCTGTGGTGTCTGGTTGATTAAGTTTATTTTGTTCTTCTGCCATGTTATATCGTCTCTAATCTTGTAGTTAGTTTTGATGCGTAGGTTTATTCTTCTTATTTAGAAAAATTGAATTGTAGAAAACCCTTTTTAAGGTTTTCGTTTTATTACAACTTGGGCTTAATATTCTACGGCTTTCTGTCCAAGTTGTAATGACCGAAAATCTATAAGGATTTTCGTTTTGGATGTTTTTATCTTACTTAAAATCCTCTTCAACAAGTTCTTTCATACTCTTCTTTTGCTTCTCCAGCCAGCTATAAACATTGCTGTGCTTAGAGCCATTCAATAAGGATTCAACAGCCTTTTTGGAAATCATAACATTTCCTACTTCTCCAATAATACCTACTGTCTTGCCATAAACTGAAATATGGGTGTCAGTAAGATCTTCTATAATCCTCCTGCTTTTGCCTTCTTTGCCTATAGCTCTCCCTTTTAATCTTGTAAGGCTTTTTTCACTTTTGATGTAATCATTAATATTTACAAGTTCGAAAGCATAATCGCTTTTAAGGAGCAGAAGAGCTACTTCTGGGTTGAATCCCCTTCCAATAGCCTTAATAATCTCTTGTGTTGTATAAAGTTTAATGCTGTCAGTGCCAGAAATGAAAATATCACCCTCTTTTGAATCTATATCTATCTTTGTGGAAGTAGCAGTCTCTATTTTTTTCTTAATAGTGCCTTCCTTGCCGATTAATACAGCAATTCTTTCCTTAGGAATTTTTAGTTCATACTTGTATTCTGTCATTCTAGTTTGTTATATATGTTTTATAATAGATATATACCAGTTATTTATTAATTTTTATATAAATATAGCGGAAGAACTAAGAACATAATATTTTTTAATTCTTCTAACACACGCAGAAATTCTATAGGAATTTCTGGTGAACTGAAAAATCAGTCTTGCATATTTTTTGGTTTGTCAGAAATGCAAAACATTTCTGAGCACACCAGAAACTCTAAGAAGTTTCTCAGTGTCCCAGAAAAACCTTTGGTTTTTCTTAGGATCCTAGAAATTGTATAACAATTTCTATGATAGCAAACGCATATTTGATGTACGAATATTTAGTGCGTTTGCTATATATCTCCCTGAATACATACTTATGGAATATAGAAAAGTATTTAAACAAAATACTTTAAACTGTTTTTGGGGAAAAGAATGATAAGTTTTTTAAAGCAGTTTGTCAATAAAATTCTTAAGAATCTTTTTAAGAATAAAAAGCATATTAAATTAGGATTATATGGAGCTCCTAACAGTGGAAAGACCACTCTTGCGAATAAAATATGTCAGGATTGGTTAGGAGAAGACATGGGAAGCGTGTCTAATGTTGCTCATGAAACAAGAGAAATCCAGATAAAAGAGCAAATCAATATCAAGCACAAAGGAAGAGAACTGTCATTTAACCTTGTTGATACTCCAGGGATAGCCACAAGAATTGATTATGAAGATTTTATCAAAGCTGGCTTAAAGCAGAGTGAAGCGAAGAAAAGAGCTAAAGAAGCGACTAAAGGTGTTATTGACTCTATCAAATGGTTGGATGATATGGATACAGTGATTATTGTTATTGATGGAACAAAAGATCCTTATTCGCAGGTAAATATAACTATTGTTGGTAATCTTCAAGCAAGAAACATACCTGTGCTGATAGTTGCAAATAAGATAGATTTAAAAAAGGCAAGTATTAAGAAGATAGAAGCGGCATTTCCCCAGTATGATGTAATAGGTATCTCAGCCAAATACGGAAAAAATGTTGACAAGTTTTATGAAGCATTGTTTGTAATAACAAGCTAATAGACATAAAAAAGGAGGTTTGATTGGTATAAACTTGAAAAATGCTTACTCTACAATTTATGGCTTATTCGGAAATTGAACACCTTAATTCGGATGATAGAATTAAAAGAATTTTAGAAGTGGTAAAGGAGAATAAAATAGTTCTGCTTGAAGGAAGGCTGAGTCGAGAAGAAGAAGCTAACCTTATACAAGCTACTATGCAGCAAATTAGCAATAAATTCAAAGGGATAGAACTTGGCGTTTTTGAGAATGAAAAAGGCGACGATGTTTTTATCAATAAGCTTAAGAAGAATTTTGTTAAAATGTTATTAGGGAACAGGAATGGAATGACCATCATAGGGCCTGCATCCATAGTGAAAGAAATCAAGAAAAATCCTAATAAAATAGAATTGCTTACTAAAGAATCTAATAAGAAGAGAGCAAGGAAGAGGTAAATTATGCCACACCAATGTGTTGTTTGTAGCACTTTTTATGATGATGGAGCTGAAGAGATACTTAAAGGCTGCCCTTGTGGCGGTAAGTTCTTTTTTTATGTTAAAAAGTCTAATGTTGATAAAGCAAAGAAGATAACAGAAGAAGCTGAGTTAACAGATACAGATAAAAAACAGATAGAACAGGATGTAAGGGAACTGGTTGGAGAAGATAATGATGATTCACCTGTTGTTCTTGATTTAGAAGCTATAAAAGTTATAAAGTCAGGTAAATATGAGCTTGATTTGTTGCATTTGTTTAAGGGTGAACCTTTAGTGTTCAAGCTGGAAGATGGAAAATATATGGTTGATTTGATTCAGAGCTTTAAAAAACTAAAAAAAGAAGGTGGTTTGAAGAAAAAAAATGGGTGAATTTAAAAATAAGGCTATAATAGGGTTGGTTGAAGAAGTAACTATTTTTGGTGATAATAAGAAGAAATTAGTTAAAGCAAGAATAGATACTGGTGCAACAAAGAGCAGTATTGATAAAGCGTTAGTAAAAGAATTAAACCTTAGTGAGATTGTTGGAAAGCGGTTAGTTAAATCTGCCCATGGAAGCACTATTAGGCCTGTTGTTAAGGCTAAGATAAAATTGGCTAATGATACCTTTGACTCTGAATTTACAATTGCAGACAGGTCTCATATGAAGTATAGAGTGTTGGTGGGGCAGAATATGCTGAAAAAGAACTTTTTAATAGACCCTTCAAAATAGAATATTGATGATTTTTAAAATGAAAGCAGCATTAATTAGTCTTGGATCAGTAAGCTCAAAATGGATAGCTAAGGCTATGAGGAAATATTTTGATAAGGTTGATGAAATAGACCTAAAAGGAATAGAAATGACTCTTACTTCTAAAAAACTTGAAATATTATATAACGGTAAGCCTATGGAAAAATAT
>JASMCJ010000049.1 GCA_030753365.1 Candidatus Woesearchaeota archaeon | reverse complement strand
CTGAATACCTTTTTCCTTGTTATCTTTGTATTCTTTTTTGACTAGAGTGTTGTAGATGGTTGCCCTGTCAAAGTTCCATGAGCCAAAGTGGCCCCATACCCCGCTTTTACCTATCATGTCTTCTGAGGTTATGAAATAATTTTCAGGAGGATCACAATGGGTGTTTTGAAGGACTTTAGTAGATTGTTCTTGTGTGAGGCTGTATTTGGTGGTTAATGTTTCTTCTGCAGTTTCTTTGTCTTGAACGATGATTTCATATAGTATATCTACTGATGTGGCTCCTTCGTTGATGACTTTGTCAAGTTCGTCAAAGGCGTTGGTTGCGCCGCAGTCAAGCATTCTTAGAATGCCTATGGCAGTGTCTTCATCGTTTGTTAGAAGAGTGTTACCTATCCAGTGCGCTTGAGGAGTGTCTTGGGTTGTGCCGTCAAATGTGACTGTCCTGTCTGCAATAGCTTTGAACCAATGACCAAAGTCCCACCAGGAATTAACAATTGCATCTGGCTCTGATTCAAGCCTGATTTTTTCTAATGATGAGTACCAGGCATCGTTCATTGATGGTATTTCGCTTTTAGCTGTTGCTTTTGCAGCATTTATAGGATTTAATATGAATAAGAAGAATATTAACAATAGTAATGCTGTTCTTGTGATAATGGGATGTATATTCAGGCTTTTGGATATTAGCTTGGAGCTGTATTCATAAATAATTCCTAATGCAATACCAAATGCTAGGCTGAATGCAGGTACAAATAATAATAAGAATCTGATGCCTTTGGTACTTGCATAAATCGTGGCTATAAACCATATGATTAGTATGATTGCAAGTTTTATGTCTATTTTTGTGTCTTTTTCTTTTAAGGCTAGTAATATTTTGGCTATTATTGGTAAACAGATTAAGATGATGAATGTGTGGAGGTCCTGAGGCTTAAAAGCAAGGAGAATAAAATACCATAAGCTTGAAAGAGAGATGAACCATAAGTCGCTTCTCCTCTTATTACGTTTTCTTACTAGCATGAGAACTATTCCTATTAAACTTATTAAAAAGAAGAGTCGTTTTCCTATTCCTATCTGATTAATGACATTGTTTAAAGAGGCTTCGTTCTGTTCGGCTACTGTTGTGAGAACATTAGGCCAGATTTTTGCAACGCCTACCACTTTCATTTGAGTAAAGCTGAGAGGTTGTAGAGGTGCTATTCTGAAGATGTTAAAATCTGTGAATATGGTTACAAATATGCCTGATGCAACTACAAATGTGATGAGTAGGAATAATGTACTTTTAAGTGGTGTGTTGAATATAAAGTGTGAAACACCTTTTTTTAGCTGTTCTCTGTGAACAAGGGTGAAGTATACAATGTAAAATAATAAAGAAGCTATGATAAAGTCAAATATGTACCACCAGCCCATCCAGGAGAATGAAAATAAGCCAACGAAGAAGCCTGCAAGAGAGGCAAGCGTGATCTTATTTTTTAAGTTTTTTGATTCAAAGGCTTCTAGGAATAACCATGTTATAACTAAGGGGAAGAATACATTGTATGCGTCAGTGTCAGAGAATCCTCCAGCGGTTCTTCCAAGTAGTGTTGGATGAATAGCAACCATTAATGCTGCAATCAAGCCGCCTAAATTCCCTCCCATTCTTCTTGCGATGAAAAAACTTGGTATTACTGATAGTAAGGATATTATAACTGGAATATAAAAAGCAACTTTCATTAGGTCGATGTCTTTGTTAAAGAAGGAAGTTATCTTATATAAGAAGACTTCAAAATATATATGGAAGTTCCTGTCAGCTCCTCTGCCTAAAGGAGCTAGCATATGATCGTCCCAAAGGATACCGTCTTTAACTATGTCTGCAGTTGTTCCTTTTTCAATTACATTTCTTGAATATCTATACCAGTAATAGGGATCTATTGCTAGCAAATATGTTGTTCCTTTTTCATTCTTGAGATTTGATTTGAAGAATTGGGAGGTACCATCTATTTGTTGTTGTATTGGACCTTTTTGGGCTTTTAGTATTTTTTTGAATTCTGCTTCAACTAACGCATTTTTATTAGCATCTGGCAGGTTTGGATATTGCTGACTTATTTCGCCGCGTATTTGCGATCTGATACTGTTATGAACTGAGTTTGCAGCCCAATCATCTGTGATAGGAAGATAAGCTGGCATTACTCTCAAATAAACTGAGAAAAAACCTGCGATTAGTATGAAAAATATAGGTATTATGTAATGTTTATATTTTGTGTAGAAGGTTTTTGCTTTGGAGATATCAAAGGATATTTCTTCTTCGTCTTCTTTAGCTTTTTCTTCTTTGTTTCCTTCTTTTAGGCTTTTTCCTATGTTTTTGAATACTCCTTTTATTTTGCTAAAGTCAATGGATATATCTTCTTCATCTTTTTCTTCTTCAATGTCTTCTTTTAGCTCTTTGAGATCTTTTTTTGCATTTTCAAGCTCTTTTCCAGAAGATTTTCCTTCAATATCTTGTTTTATTTCCTTGATTTCTTGTTCTTCTTCTTTTATCTCTTTTAAATCTTCTTTCTTTTCTTTGATATCTTCTTTTAGCTCTTTATCTACTTCTTTTATCTCTTTTTTGAGCTCTTTCTTTTCTTCCTCTTTGTCTTCTTTAAAGAGGTTTTTGAAGAATTTTTTTATTTTACTGAAATCTATGTCTAATTCTTCATCATCTTCTTTTTCTTTATCTTCTTCAACCATTTTTATAGGGAAAAGTGTATAATCTTAAAAAGGTTTGCTTATTATAAGATATACTTAAGATATGCTTGCTAACCTTAGTAATATATTTAAATTAATGCTTATTAACGAAGTTTAATGAAAGAATCTCTTTTATTAAAGATTGCCTTAATTACTACATTGTTGGGAATATTTGTTTTGTATGTGATTTCTGATAATATTAAGATTAAAGAGTTAAGTTTGGATGAGATTAATGATGAGGCTATTGGCAATATGGTAAAGGTTCTGGGAAAGGTGGAGAGGGTTACAGAGCTTGATAAGGTTACTTTTATTGATGTTTCGCAGCCCTCTACTGCAAAGGTTGTTATTTTTAGGGAAAAGGATGACAATGCGTTAGGGTTAGAAGATAATGATTATGTTGAGATTATAGGCAAAATTGAGGATTATGAGGGGGAGATGGAAATTATTGCTGAGAGAATAAGAAGGATTGAATAAACTATAATCCCATGCTTTCAATGAGTTTTTCTTTGTTAAATTCTTCTAAAGAATCTAATGTCTGACCTGTTCCTAAGTAGAGAATTGGTTTCTTTGTGATGTAAGATATTGATATTGCTGCTCCGCCTTTTTCGTCTATGTCTGCTTTAGATAATATGATTCCGTCAATGCCTACTGCTTCATTGAATTGCTTTGCCTGGTTTGTGCAGTCGTTTCCTGTGATTGATTCACCTACAAAGATTGTCATGTCCGGCTTGGCTATTCTTACCACTTTTTTTAATTCATCCATGAGGTTTTGGTTGGAGTGCATTCTTCCGGCTGTGTCTATTAGGACTGCTTCATAGTTTCTTGCTTTTGCCATGGCTATTGCATCGTAGGCGACTGCGGCAGGGTCTGCACCATAATCCTGCTTGACTACAGGGAGGTTGAGCTTTTTTCCATGCACTTCTAATTGTTCGATTGCTGCTTTTCTCCATGTGTCTCCTGCAGCAAGAATGCTTTTTATGTTGTTTTTTAGGAGTAAGCTGGCAATCTTTGAAATGGTTGTTGTTTTGCCTGAGCCGTTTATGCCGACAAAGCAGATTACATATGGGCTTTTTTTCTTTATTTCGTCTATTATGTTAATTTGTTTAACTGTAAGAGTTTCTTCAAGAGAGTTTCTTAATGTGCTTATTATTTCTTTTTCTACTGTGTTTCTTATGATTGGCTTGTTGACTATCCTTTCTTTTATGTCTTCTTTGATTTTGGTTATTACTTCTACTGCAATATTACTTTCAAGGAGAGCTACTTCCATGTCCCAGAACAGTTTTTCGAATTGTTTTTCGTCTATTTTTGTGGTGGTTATTTTTTCTTTTATCTTTTCAAAGAATTTCTTTTTTTCAGGCTGTTCCTGTTCTGGAGTTTCTTTTGTTTCAGCTTCTTTAATCTCTTCTTTCTCTCCAAGGCCAACCTGATTTTTGATACCTTGCACTGCTTTTATTGATAACTCAAAGAATTCTTCAAGGCTTAGGCCAAGCTTTTCAGATTCTTTTATTATGTCTCGGTTTATTGCGGCAGCAAATCTTTTGTCTTTGAACTTTTTCTTTAGACCCTTAGCTTTCATGTCATCAACTGAGCCTTTCATTAGGGCATAAGTGTGAATTAATCCTGTTATTGTTTCAGAACATGATAAGGCGTGTTCTATTTCTTTGCTTCTGGCTTTGTCTTTTAATCCAGCACAGTCAAAACCATAGCCGTGTGATACTACAACAGAAACAAATTCGTCTGAGAATCCAACATTTTTAAGGATTTCAGGGGCTTTTGTGAGATGAGTTGGAGTATCTTCTTTTGTTGTTCCCCAGTCAACGTCATGAAGTAATCCTAACATGCTCCAATATTCTTCGTCACGCCCTAGCTTTTTTGCCAAAGCTTTCATGATAGCTTCTGATTCAAGATAATGGTTTAAGTCAGATTTATCTTTGTTATGTTTAAGAATTAATTCCCAGGCTTCTTCTCTGGAGAGAGGGAGTGTTTCACATATGTCTTGCTTTTTGGTTTCTTGTGGTTCTGCTTGCTTTTCAGGCTTTTGTTCTTTAGCTTCTGATTTTCTTTTGCTTTCCTTTTCTTCTTCTTCAATTTCTTTAAGTATGTCCGTTGTGGTTGGTTTGGGAGTTTCTTTCTTTGAAGTTTCTGTTTTCTCTTTTTCTTCTGTCTTTTTAATTTCTTTTTGTTCTAGGCTTTCTAATTCTTCTTTCTTTATGTCTTCTGGAGAAACTTCTTCCTCTTTGCCCTCTTCTTTAACCTTTTCAGAAAACTTTGAAATGGTGTCTTTTAATTTTTTTTTTAAGAAATTAAACATTTTGGTTTTTTATTCTTTTAGCGTTGTGCTGATGTCTTGTTCTATTGTTCTTGCTTGCAATGTGAGATTTTGTAATTCTCCCATGCTTTGTTCTAATAGTTTTTTTAATTGTTCTGCTTGGTTATTGATCAATTCCTGTGTTGAGGAGGCATCTTTCTTTACGTTTGTGCCAGAGCCTACATTAACTAGGAAATTTTTGTTGTCTTTTAACTCTGCTTTAACAAATATGCCTGGGCCTAATGAAGCAAGAATTTCTGTTCCTGGCTTTGTGCTGCCTATGTTAATAATACCTTGGTTTAGTGTGTCCAGTTCTATTAACTGATTTTCAAATAATTGAATCTGCTTTTGATATTGCTTTATCTGATTGTTTATCATCTGTAGTTCCATGTATCTCTGTTGCAATGCTTGCTGTTCTTCTGCTTTCATGTGATCACTCCTTTATTCAAGTTTCTTTAGTAACGCTTTAAGGAATAGGTCATATTCTTCTTCTCCTTTGAGGAAAGGAAGGCTTGGCCTTATTTCTTTTTCTTCGTTTTCGAAGGTTTTCAGCTCTTTTTTTACTAAATATTTTACTAATTCCTTCTCTTTTTGTGTAAATGTCATGTTAATATGAGAAAAAGCTTTAGGAGTTTAAATAGTTTTTTGTATTATGGGTTAATATGAAATAAGGCGGTTGTTGACTTTATTCTGAGCCTAATTCTTGATCTATCTCTTTTTTTGTGCTTAGAAGGCTGACTTGGATATCTTCAAAGTGCTGTGACTGGAAGAGGCCTATTTTTCTTTGGTTGGTTAGGTGTAGCAATGGGATAAATGTTAATACTTTGTCTTCTTTTTTGTCTGACGGTATAAGATTTGAGAACATTAACTGTTTTTTCCCACCTGAGAAGAATGTTCTTATTTTCAAGTGTAATTCATGAATAATCTGACTGATGTCCACGCCTTTATCTGGAGCTTTTAGGCTGCCGATGGGTATGGAATTGATTACTCTTCTTTTTTTGACTTCAAGTGCTTTCTGTAATGCGTTCATGAGGTCATAGACAGATACTTTCCTTTTCCTTGGCTGAGGTGTTCTTGGGATAAGGCCTGGTATGTCACGCTTTCTTTGGTTTAGGTAGTCTTCCTGGCTGGGATCATAATCTTCAAGGAAGCCTTCTTCAGCTTCTTCGCCTGCAGAAATCAATCTGTCAAGCTCGTCAAGGTCTCTGCCTACTAATCTGTTTGATTTGATTTTTAGAAGGATGGCTGCAGCAAGCACTACTTTTCCTGAGACCCTAAAATTCATCTCTTTTATTTTCTTTAGTGTTGTTAGATATTTCTTTGCTAATAAGGATATATTGATGTCCCATGGATCCATTTCTTCAGATTTTATGAGATCAAAGATGATAGATTTCCAGGTTACTTCATCGTTTTCAAATAATAATTGGAAGATTTGCTGCTGATGACTTTGCTGAGGTTTTTGTTGAGAGCTCATTAATAATTTCCTGAGTATTTTAGTATATAAAGTTGTCGTTTGGCAGTCAAAAAACAATTTTATTTATATATAAAGAGGTATTTTATGTGTTTTAAGGAAAATAAAATGAAAAAAGTCTTAATAATTGATAATAAAGAAGGCTGGAGAAGTGCGTTCTCTGGTGTTATAGAGGATGAAGGTTGTAGAGCTATAGCGGTTCATAATGAGACTGAAGGTGTTAATGTATTGAAGTCTTGTGATGATATCGCATTAATCCTTTTTGGTTGTAATAAACCTATTAAAGATTATGAGTCTTTTATTAAACTGATTAATGCAAAATATCCTTCTGTGCCTTTAGTCTATTTAGGAGATTGTTCTCCTGAAAGAACGATGGCTGAAATAGTGACTGATACAGTTATATCTTATGAAAAATTGTCTGGATTTGTAGAGAAGTATTGCAGATGATTCTTACTTAAGATAGTTAACTTATAATTACCTTACGTTTGCTCCATCTTTAACCTTTTCAACGGTGATTTCTTCATTATCTGTCTTTAAGGTTTTGTTATTATAAATTACTTTTCCGTTTTTGACTTTCATGCTTACTTTTAGAAATTCGTCATAAGTGATTTGGGCGGTTGAATTGTCATAATCGTCAAAGTAAACTGAATCTCCTGGCTTGCTTTTGTTTACGGTTAGAACGCTTACATTGTCTCCATCATCGCCTGCTAAGAGCATGCCGTTGCTTTCTACGCCTCGTAGTTTTGCAGGTTTTAGATTGGTTACAACTATTATTAGCTTATCTTTTAGTTCTTCTTCAGCGTAATGATTTTTTAGTCCTGCGACTAATGTTCTTTTTTCTGAGCCTAAGTCAATGTCTAGTATTATTAGTTTGTCTGCGTCAGGATGTTCTTTTACATCTATTATTTTGGCTACTTTAAGGTTTAAAGGAAATGTTTGGTTCATTTTTTTTACCTCAATCTTGCTTATTATTATTTTTGGCTTGCTTGTTTTATGGTTTTTAAGATTAAATTTTAAATCTTTTAGTTTTAGTTCTTTTAATGATAACTGTTTTCTTAATTCTTCGCTGTATTTTGGTGTTATAGGACTGATTAAGGTTGCGAGTACATTTACTATGTTGATGCACAAACCTAACACTTCCTGAGTTTTCTTTTTATCTCTTTTGATTAGTTTCCAAGGTTCTTTCTCCTGGAAATATTTGTTACCAAGGTCACTGATTTCTAGTATGTTCCTGACTGCTTCTTTGAGGTTGAATTTTGAATAATTTTCTTTGACTTTTTCTATCTTTTTAGTTATTTGTTCTGTTAGTTTCTTGTTTTTGTCTGTGTCTTTTATAGTGCCTTTGAAATTCTTGTCTAGGAAGCTTGTGACTCTATAACAAAAGTTGCCTATGTTTGCTATGAGTTCATTGTTTGTAACTTTTTCAAAGTCGTTGAAACTTAGGTCAATGTCGTTTATGTCTTTGGAAAGATTTCTTGCGAAATAGAATCTAAGGTATTCAGGGTTGTGCAGTTTAGAGAACTCTTCTGCTGTGTAGAGTGTTCCTCTGCTCTTGCTCATCTTTTCCTTGTTTACTGTTAGGAAGCCGTGGACTATCAATGATGATGGTAGTGTGAAATCAGCGGCCATTAACATGGCAGGCCAGAATAGGAAATGGAAGTAGATGATATCTTTGCCTATGAACTGGATTATTTTGCTGGTTTTGCTTTTCCAGTAGATGTCTGCTTTTTTGTTATGCTTTTTGCAGTAGTTAGCTGTTGATGCTATATATCCAATAGGAGCATCGAGCCAAACATAGTAGTATTTGTCTTTCTCACCAGGTATGTTAAAGCCGAAATAAGGAGCGTCTCTTGAAATGCACCAGTCTTCTAAGCCTTTTTCTATCCAATCGAATATGTAATTCTTAATTTCTGGTTGTAATTCTTTGTTTGTTTCAAGCCATTTCTTTAGCTTGAAAGAGAAGGCGCTTAACCTAAAGAAATAATGGTTTGATAGTTTTCTTATTGGCTTGGATTTGCAAAGAGTGCAGTAAGGTTCTATAAGGTCTGTTGTTTTATAGGTTGCGTTGCATTTTTCACAGACATCGCCATATTGGTCTTCTGCTTTGCATTTTGGGCATTTGCCTTTGACATATCTGTCTGGGAGAGTTCTTTTGCATTTGTTGCAGTAAGTTACTTCAATGTCTTTTTGGTATATATGACCGCTTTTTTTTGCCTGATTGAATATGAAGTCTGAGTAGAACTTGTTTTCCTTGCTGTTGGTTGTATAATATGAATCGAATTCTATGTTAAATGCCTTGAAATCCCTTACATGCTCTTTGAATACCTTTTTAATTAGTTGTTCAGGCTTTATGCCTTGTTCTTTTGCTTTGATTTCTATAGGCGCTCCATGGGCATCATCACCACAGCAGAAGATGGCGTCTTCTCCCATAAGCTTTAAAGCTCTTGTGTATATGTCTGTTCCTATGTATTCCACTAAATGTCCTATATGGATAGGGCCGTTTGCATAGGGCAGTCCTGCTGTTATGAGAATTTTTTGTTTTTTTGGCATAGTATATATATGGTTAAGGGAGAGGTATTTAAACATTTGCAACAATCCTACAAAAAGTTTATAAAAAAACCCATATTCATTCTTTCTACAATGGATGATGTGAAGGACAACGATTCTTCTTTTGGGAAAGATAATTCTGATTCAATTAATAGTCATTCAGATAACCATAATAGTCATGATATAAGTTCTTTTGATAGAAGGCCAGAAGATAAAATATCTGAGCATAATGAACCAGAACATAAGAATAAAGAGAGTATGAATAAGTCTTTTGATGAAGAAAGGAATGTACCTAAAGATACTTTCCAAGAACATAAAGATTTGCGTAAAGAAGATGCACATCAAGAAGAAAAAACAGATTCTTTTAAGTCAAATAAGGAAAATGATTTTGGAGAGAATTATGATGATGATTCTGATGACTCTGAATCTAAGTCATCTATGTGGATTGCGTCAACTTTGATACTTTCTGTTTTATTGGTTGCTTCTATTTTTACACAAGGCTTTGGAATTACTGGAGGAGTTGTTAAAGAGTCTGAAGTATTTAATTCTGAAATATCTGAAAATGAGTTTATATATATGGATTCTGATAGCTGTACAACAGCATGTGATAAGATGGAGCCTATTGCTAGAGAAATTGCAGAAAAAGCTGGACTTAACTTCAGAAAATTGAAGTTTACACAGTCAGCGGATATACCTGGGTTTGTGCTTATTAATGATGGAGAATTGACTATCAGTGGGATTGAGAATGAAGCTGCTTTAACAAAACAGATTTGTGATGTGACTAATAATGAAGCTGTTTGCGATGAAGCAGGTGTTGCTACACAAGAGCAGGCTAAGGTTGCGAGTGAAACTGTGAACAACCAAGAGTAGATATTAGTATAGATGATGATGAAGTTAAAGGAGATCCTGATGCGCCTGTTACACTAATAGAATTTAGTGATTATGAATGTCCATATTGTGCTAAGTTTGCTTTACAGACATTACTTCAAATAGAAGAGAAATATGTCAAAACAGGAAAAGTTAGATTAGTGTTTAGAGATTTTCCACTAGGTTTTCATAGAAATGCTCAGAAAGCAGCAGAAGCAGCCGAGTGTGCAGGAGAACAGGGAATGTATTATGAGTATCATGATAAGTTATTTGAGAATCAAGAGAGTTTAGGTATAGCTAATTTTAAAACATGGGCTGGTGAGTTGGACTTAGATATAGAGACGTTTAATGAATGCTTAGATAATGGTGAACAGGCTGATGAAGTTAAAAAAGACTTACAAGATGGTCAAATAGCAGGTGTATCAGGAACACCAGCGTTCTTTATTAATGGAAAATTTGTTTCTGGTGCGCAACCATTTGAAGTATTTGAGCAGATTATTGAATCTGAATTGGTAAAGTAAATGAGTTAGGGTTCTTAATTATTTCTTTAATTTAGCTGTTTTTAGGAGTTCGTCTGCTTTGAGAAGGCTAAATCCTGCCTTGTTTCCTATAATCTCTACTTTGACTATCTTCTTTGGATTTTTGAGGTCAACATTGGCTCTGTCAATGACAGAGGTCAGTTTCATTATGAGGTCCTGCTCATGCTTGTTTGTTTTCCTCTTTTTAATCTCCATTTTCCATTTATCTGTCTTCTTTATGTCTTTAGCAAGGCTTTTTGCGGTTTTCTGCATATCTTTTATTGTTGATTTGCACCATTTATCAATAGGAGTCCAATGGAATGTTGTGTCAAACATCTCTATTTGCTTCTTTGCAAGCTTGTTTAGCTTTTTTACTGTATCTCTTGGGTCTTTTACTTTGAGATGAAATATTCCGTCTACATCAGATTTAAGAAATTTCGCATCGTGCTTAATAGCTTCCATCAAGCTTTCTACTTCCTTTTTAGCTGTTCCTATATGAGAAGGCTCATGTGTTACTATTAGATTAGGTTTAATGGCCATTTAAATCACCTCTTTTTTAAATTTAGAATTCGAAGTATTTATAGTTTTCTAATTGGATGGTGTTAAGTTTATTGAATATGGGTTAATGGAGAGACTAGTGATAAACTCTCTTTTTAAATAAGATGTACCATTCAATTATCGTTTTAACCATTAAATCAAACGCAATAATTACCCAATCAGTTAAGATAAATGTATCACGAAATATACTGGCTGCAAGGAGATATAGTAAGGTTAGGCTGCTTAGCAATAGAGAAATAAACAAAAGGGTTTTCTTGTTCATCTTAAAGCCATATATAGTATTGCTGTAACTGTAATAATTATTGCAGAAATACCTAAGACATAAACTATAATTCCCCATATATCGGTTTTCTTTTCTCTTTTTGGCATTTTTATTAACTTCTTATTCTAAAATAGCTTTGATACGCCTAATCCCAGCAGAGCTTGACTCTTCTTTGATGATTTTAAATTTTCCTAGTTCAGATGTATTACTTGCATGAGGGCCCATGCAGATATCTTTTGTGTAGTTGCCTATTTGATAAACCCAGACTTTTGGAGGGTATTTTGTGCCGAACTCTGCCTGCGCACCTGATTTGATTGCTTTTTCTGTGGGCATTTCCTGTTTTTTTATTTCGATACTTTGCTTGATAATGTTGTTGACTTCATCTTCTATGGCTTTTAATTCTTCTTCTGTTAGCTTTCTGTCAAAGTTGAAGTCATATCTTAACCTTTCAGAGGTTATGTTGCTGCCTTTTTGTTTTATATCAGGATTTTTTAGCACACTACGGATAGCTTCTCCTAGTATATGAGTTGCTGTATGAAGTTTTGATGTTATTTCAGATGCTTCTGATAGGCCGCCTTTGAACCTTTGCTCTGCGCCTTTTCTTGAGAGTTCCTGATGTTTCTGGAATTCTTTGTTGAAGCCTTTGGTGTCTATCGGAACATTTTTTTCTTTTGCTAATTCTTCTATCATTTCTATGGGGAATCCATAGCTCTGGTATAGTAAGAAAGCTTCTTTAGCTGTTATCTGGCTGTCTTTGTCAACCATTTTCCTGAATTCTTTTAAGCCTTTGTCAAGAGTTTTCTGGAATTTGTCTTCCTCTTTTTTTAGTTCATCAAAGATGAAATCTTTTTTCTGTTTTAGTAAGGGATAGTCTTCTTTATATATTTCGATAACAACTTTTGCAAGTTCAACAGTTGTGTCCATGCTTAGTAAGTCTACACCTAATAATCTTAAGTGTCTTAAGCTTCTTCTTATATACCTCCTTAAGATATAGCCCTGGTCAAGGTTTGAAGGTGGAACTCCTCGTTCATCTCCTAGTATGAAGGTTGCGGCTTTTGTGTGGTCTGTTATTATTCTGAAAGATTGCTTGTTTGCTTTTGTGATATCTTTCCCTGAAATTGTTTTTATTTTGTTTATGATTGGCTTGAAGAGTTCTATTTCAAAGAGGTCTGTTTTTCCCTGCAGAACCATGGCAACTCTTTCAAGGCCCATGCCTGTGTCAACATTTTTTTGTTTTAAGGGCTCAAACTTGCCTTCTTTTGTTTTGTTATACTGCATGAATACATCGTTCCATATTTCTACCCATCTTTTGTCTTCAGGGTTGAATTTCTTTGGAGCAGGGATATTGTTAGGTGACCAATAGAACATTTCAGTGTCAGGACCGCATGGGCCGGTTTCTCCTGCAGGGCCCCACCAGTTGTCTTTTTTTCCTAAGAAAGCGATTCTTTCATTTGGTATTCCTACAGATTTCCAGATTTCTGAAGCTTCATTGTCCTTAGGAGCGTCTTTGTCTCCTTTGAAGCATGTTATTGAGATCCTTTTTGAGTCAAGCCCTAACCATTTTTTTGATGTTAAAAATTCATAGCTCCATTCTATTGCTTCTTTCTTGAAATAGTCTCCTAATGACCAGTTGCCTAGCATTTCAAAGAATGTTGTGTGGATGTCATCGCCTACTTCGTCTATGTCCTGTGTTCTTATGCATCTCTGAGCGTCAACAATCCTTTTTCCTAAAGGATGGGGTTGTCCTACTAAGAAAGGAACTAATGGATGCATGCCTGCTGTTGTGAATAGTACTGTGGGATCATTGTCAGGGATTAATGAAGCTGATTCTATTATAGCATGACCTTTTTCCTTGAAGAATTTTATGTATTTCTTTTTGAGCTCTTTTGCTTTCATTTTTGATTGTAATTGGTTATTTGTTATAATCTATTTGTTAGGTTGTTTAGATTGTTTAAATTATTTGTGTTTTCTTTTGTTTTATTTTATGCTGAGAGTCGGTGCTGTATCCCAAGCCTAAAGGCTTGGGTTTTAGCACCGACTCTGGCATCCTAAAAATCTGCCTATTAGAGCAGGTGTCCGAACAAACCCTACACTTTAGTGTGGGGTAGGACACCTGCGGCAGATTTTTATGATATTTCTTTCCCTGTTCTACATAGTAAGTATTATCCTTAAAATACTTGTTTTCGTTGCTATTTCTGCTTATTTTTCATTATCTTTATATATTAGTTCTACATAATGAGGTATATTTCTACATAATATGTATAAAAAGAGGAAGAAAAGGACTGATGTAGGCAGAAATATACAGTCCTACCCCTCTAAAAATGCTGAGTCGCAGCAGATTCTTGATGTTTTCATTGATCACCTTCAGGAAGAGCATAAATATTCCTTGGGGAAGGTAAACAAGCTTCTTCTGGCTGAAAGAGACAATATTCAGGTTCCTAATCATATTTTTAAAGGTAAATTGAGCACTTTGGAGGCTGTTGTCAAATATCTTAAAGAGAAACTTGGGTTAAGATATAGAGAAATTTCTAAGCTACTTGGAAGGGATGAGAGAACTATATGGACAACTTATCAGAAAGCGATTAAGAAACGGAAGAGGGCTTTTTTGGTTAGAAAAGCTGAAGTTAATATTCCTTTGAAGATTTTTAAGAATAGAAATCTTAGTCCTCTAGAGAGTGTTGTTTTCTTCATGCTTCATTCACTTAATCTCAAAAATCA
>JASMCJ010000048.1 GCA_030753365.1 Candidatus Woesearchaeota archaeon | reverse complement strand
ATTTTATAAATGGAGGTATGTTCCTCCACAAAGAGAAATGTGGGTAGTTGCTTGCCTGAATCTCAAATTTGTAAATTTAAATAATTTTGAAGGAAGCTAAAATGGGAATTTATAAACATATTAGAGAGATTTGGAAGAATCCTAGAAGTAATCTAGGAGATATCTGGCAAAAGCGAATTCTTGAATGGAAAGATGAAAATGTTACTGCGAGGATTAAAAGACCTACAAGAATAGATAGAGCAAGGTCTCTAGGCTATAAAGCAAAACAAGGTTATATTATAATAAGGCAAAGAGTTGACAGAGGCGGAAGGCAAAGAGAAACAATAAGGCATGGAAGAAGAAGCAAACATTTTGGACAAAGAAAAGACCTAGATAAAAGCTACCAATCAGTTGCTGAAGAAAGAGTTTCCAGAAAATATCCCAATTGCGAAGTCTTAAACAGCTATTATGTAGGAGAGGATGGAATTTGTCTTTGGTATGAGGTTATTTTAGTTGATAGAGTGCATCCGCAAACTCTTGCAGATTCAAGGATAAACTGGATATTTAAATCCAAGCATAAAGGCAGGGCATTTAGGGGCTTGACTTCTGCTGCAAAAAAAAGTAGGGGCTTAAGGAACAATAAAGGCAAAGGCGTTGAAAAGTTCAGGCCCAGCAAGACTGCAAATCTTAAGAGAAGGCAATATAATTAAGGATTTCGATTAAAATTCTATCTTCAAACCCTTCAGCTCTCTTATTATATCCAAATATCCTTCTGCTACATTCTTGCTCTTGATTTCATCTATCTTATTTTTTATTTTTTGAATGAATTCAGAAGCTTCTTTTATCGTATTATCTTCATTTTTTACTACAATATTCACAAAGTTATCAACAACTAACTCTTTATCTCCGTTAGGTTTATGGATACTTTTTTCCATTTTCCTTAAATCAGCCAAGATGCTTTCAGCAGCATTTTCAGAATCAGATATATCAACTACCTTAAATATTTCCTTATCAGAACCATCATTAAAAGATACATTTAACTCTACTTTATCCTCTTTAGGGAAAAATCTTCCTATTTCAATCTTTTTAATCTCCAGGCTTATTATCTCCATCTTCCTCATATTTAAAATCTCCAAATAAGTCTTCAGTACTATCTTCTTTTTTCCCTTTTATCCTGTTTTTTATAAAACCCCAGCTATAACGTGTCACAGTTCCCAGAATTATCAAAATAAGGAATGTAGAAGCAAGCAATGGTTTTGAAGCAACGTAACCGGCTGCTCCGACAACTTCTCCGGTTATTTTCTTTATCACATTCCTGTTATCATCAATTTGCACATCTTGTATTATATTAACTGGTCCAGCTACATCTGTAGAATCTTCAGGCTGGCCACTGCTACCATTAGTGTCTTCACCTTGGACAGTATCATCAACAATTTCTTCTGGGAGTATAATATCATAAGTTCCTTGTGGAACCTCTTTTGAAAGGTCTATTGTAATCTTTTCTCCTGGTTCTAGGTTAATTTTCTCATTTATCGGGTAATTTTTATCATCGCTTTCCAGGATTATGGTCACTTCATCCCCATAATTAACATTTCCAATATTCTCAACATGCACAAAATTTCCTTCCTGTTCCATTGTAATCTCCCTTACAATACCCATTTCAAAGCTGCTTTGCTGTTTAATGTTTTCAAATGTGCTAAGCAAGAAATAATTTCCTGGTTTTTGATTTTCTCCCATCTCAAATTCAAGAGAATTAGAACTTTGTACATCTTTTTCCACAATGAGCTTTTCATCCGAATCCAGAACCTTGACATTAATTTCACTATTATCCATAGCCAGGTTGCTATGGTCATAAAGAATGGCCTTTACTCTTAACTTATCACCAGGCATCAGAACATTATTCTCAAAACGGTTCTCGATTCTTGTTGGTATGGGTAATACTTCAAAATCCAAAATCTTGTCTCCGTAATTGCCATATTTATCAGTTGCTACAACAAGAAATGAAAGTGTTCCTGCTTTAACATCTTCGTCTAAATGAATTATATGTTCAAATTTCCCAGAAATAGTATCAACTTTGTTTTCCTTGTTTCTGAAACTTATTTTTGATTCTCCTTTTGACATAATTTCATTACTTTGTTTTTTTACTTGTCCTGAAATAACAACATCTTCTCCTGGTTTTGCTTCTAAACTGCTGTCTACAGTTACATTTAATTCATCTGTCACAAAAAAGTATTCTGACCATGTACTATCAATCTTAGCTCCATCGCTTAATTCAAAATCTGCCCTTAACCTGCATTTGCTTGCCATGGATTCTGCTAATAAAAGCTCTGGTACAGTCAGCTGCGTCCTAAAGTCAGTTTCTAAGCTTAATGGTATAGTATAGTATTGTAACTCATAATTATCACAAAAAATACTCAGCTTAAAGAAACCGCTGTAATCCTGGCTTTCCTTGACAGATACAGTAGGAATAACTTTCTCTCCAAGATTATAGATATCTTTTTCTGAAATATCCACTATAATTTCTCCAAAAGCTATTGGAATTATGGCTAAGAATAAAAGCTGCAGAGCTAAAAACCTCTTTAAATACTTCATGACAATTTTACAGTGATAACTGATTTATATATTTTGCTATTAACAACAATTATCTTTCGCAACCTTTAAATTCTTATCTGAATTTCTTACTATTGGGATGGTTATGGATACTAATGGCAGTACTGGAACTTTTAGATTGAAGAAAGGCCTTGCAGAGATGCTTAAAGGCGGTGTTATAATGGATGTTGTTTCTGCTGAGCAGGCTAAGATAGCTGAAGAAGCAGGTGCAGTAGCAGTCATGGCTCTTGAAAGGGTTCCTGCGGATATAAGGAAATTGGGTCTAGTTGCAAGGATGGCTGACCCAAAAAAAGTAAAAGAGATCATGAGAGCAGTTACTATCCCAGTTATGGCTAAAGCCAGGATAGGGCATCTTGCAGAAGCTCAAATTCTACAAAGCTTAGGTGTGGATTATGTTGATGAAAGTGAGGTTCTGACTCCTGCATCTGACATTCACATTGACAAGCATTCCTTTAAGGTTCCATTTGTATGCGGTGCCAGGAATTTAGGAGAAGCTTTGCGCAGAATAAATGAAGGAGCAGCAATGATAAGGACAAAAGGAGAACCAGGAACCGGGAATATAATTGAGGCTGTCAAGCATATAAATCTGATAAATGAAGAAATTGAAGCTCTTAAAAAAATGCCACAAAGGCAGCTTAAAAAAGAAGCAGTTAAGATGAGAGTCCCTTTTATGCTTTTAGACCAAACAAGAAATATGCAAAGGCTTCCTGTTGTAAATTTCGCAGCTGGTGGTGTTGCGACACCGGCTGATGCAGCTTTGATGATGCTTCTAGGATGTGATGGAATTTTTGTTGGCTCTGGAGTCTTTAAATCTGAAAACCCGGAGAAAATAGCCAAAGCAATTGTTGAAGCTACAACTCATTACGATAAACCAGAAATAGTTGCAAAAGTCTCTAAAGGCTTAGGAGAGTCAATGAAAGGCTTAGAGATTGAGAAATTAGAGCTTAAGATGCAAGAACGTGGGTATTGAAAAGTTATAGAGTGCCTGTTTCGGGATGCCGTAGGCATCCCAACACGCTTGTGTGCAGGCATGCACAAAAATGAAAGTAGGAATCTTAGCTTTACAAGGAGATGTAAGAGAACACGCAAGAATATTGGTAAAACTAGGAGCAGAACCTATAGAAGTGAAATTACCTCAAGA
>JASMCJ010000047.1 GCA_030753365.1 Candidatus Woesearchaeota archaeon | reverse complement strand
CCATGACATAAGCCTATTCCCTTTGATAACATTAGGGGAAAAGCTAGCCGTTGGCCTCATTCCTGCCAATCCTCCTACACTATATCCCTCACAATTAAAATCAATCTCTGTCTTAGGAATATCAATCAAAGCAGCAGTCTGCGTACTCACCTCAACACCGCTAAGAATAGCTCTAAGGTCAGTCGAAATCGTTGCAGAAATCTTTGTATCTGACAATTTCTTCTGTGTCCTCACAACACCAAGAAAAAACAAGAGGATTAAACCTCCTACAATAAGCACAAAAATCCAATTAAACTGAACCTGTATCTGACCTCTTCTTTTACTCATAATCCTTAATCTAGAATAAACTTTTATTTAAAACCTTTCAAAAGTTTTCTTCATCAGCAAAGCATCCTCTTCAATATTAGGGCTCTCACAAATAACCACACCCTTCACTTTAAACTCCTTCAACGCTTTCAACAACTCTTCATATCTAAACTCAGAATCCTTAAGCACAAGATGTTTTCTCTCTCCCTTTTCTCCATACTCAATCCCTGAAATATGCGCATGCATATTCTCCAACCCTTTCCTCCCCAACACCTTCTCAACCTCTTCCAAAACCTTAGAAAACTCAGAATAAGAATTAACCTTCCCATTCTCTCTTGCGCAAAGATGAGAAAAATCAATACAAGGCATAACATTATCAAGCTCTGCACTTAAATTAAGAATCTCCTTCAAAGACCCAAACTGAGTAGCCTTTCCAGTCGTCTCAGGCCTAATCCAAATATCATTACCTTCATCCTTCAAAGTCTCAATAATCTCTTCCATAGCATCCTTCACATTACCATAAACCTTTTCAGGCTCACTCTTCTGATAAAACGCAGCATGAAAGCACACAGAAAACGCTCCGCAAAGCTTAGCAATCCTTGCAGAATTAAGAATCCTGCCAACACTAGCCCTTGCCTTAGCTTTCTCATTCGAGCTAAGATTAATATAATAAGGCGCATGGCAAGTCAATGTAACATCATTCTTCTTGGCAACCTCCTTAACATCAGGAGCAACTTGTTTACTTATGTTAATCATCCTCACAAACTCAAGCTCCATAACATCCAGCCCAAGCTTCCTTACAAAAGCAACTCCATTCAATGTATTCCTGTCAGGCGTACCAATAGGAATCCCTGCAGTGCCGAATAATAGGTTGTTGAAAGTCATTTTAGCATATCTTACAATCTTAGAAATAAATAAAACTTTCTATTACCTACTTCTCTCCACTCCAACTCTCTCACAGTATTCCCTAATACTGCACTTAGAACAAAAAGGTGAAATCGGAACACAAACATTCTGCCCATAACTAACTAATAAATCATTATAAACAATCCAATACTCCTTAGGCAACAATTCTCTAAGAGCAAACTCAGTCTTCTCAGGAGTCTTAGTCTTAACCAGTCCTAATCTATTAGAAATCCTATGTACATGAGTATCAACACAAATCCCTAACTTCCCATAACCCTGTGTCACCACAAGATTAGCAGTCTTCCTCCCAACCCCCTTAAACTTCAACAATTCATCAATAGTATCAGGAACCTTGCTCTCATACT
Organism: Candidatus Woesearchaeota archaeon; assembly: GCA_030753365.1. Lineage (GTDB taxonomy): Archaea > Nanobdellota > Nanobdellia > Woesearchaeales. The sequence goes on along the minus strand of JASMCJ010000047.1, from coordinate 13,983 downwards.
CCTCAATCAACCTCTTACAAATCTCTTTAATCCTCTTCGCTTTTGTCTTATAAAACCCAACAGGATAAATAGCATCCCTAATCCTCTCCTCACTCAACTTAACCATCTCTTCAGGACTTTCCCCTAATTCAAACAATCTCTTAGAAGCCTTTGCAGTAGTCTCATCCTTCGTCCTCAAACTCAACAAACAAGAAATCAGAACCTTGAAAGGGTCTCTTGTTCTTTCTGCAAATTCTGTCACAATCGGAGTTCTGAATTTAGGATAATCCCTTTTTAGAATACTTATAATCTGCTCAATCTTATCCATTTTAAAATTTATAAAAACAAAGAAATTTAAAAAACCTTTCTCTCCAAAAACAACTCTACTTCTTCTGCACTGCACTCACTGCCCTTGTAGGTGTTTTACTAATAGCCTTTGTTGTGCTTGTAGTCCTACTTTGAGAAGAATTATTTCTATAAGAAGAAGGTATAAGATACTTCTTCTTATCCTTATCCATATCAGAAAACATATCAACAGCTTCCTTAAGCATTGACGATGCGCTCCTTCCAAAAGCCATAGCTTCGACCCTGCATCCCATCCCTCTCTTCAGATGCTCCACCAATGCAACAAAATCTCCATCACCGCTAACAATCACAATAGTATCAGTCTTAGGCGCAAGCTCAATAGCATCCATTGCAATCCCAATATCCCAATCACCCTTCTTAGCACCGCCATAGAAAACCTGCAAATCCTTTGCCTTAATCTCATAACCCATCATTTCTAAAGCATCAAAGAAATTATTCTCCTCTTTAACATCAGCTCTAATAACATAAGCAATAGCCCTAATAAGCCCTCTTCCTTTCACAGCTTCTTTAAGCACAGCCTTGAAATTAACCTTTGAATTATACAAATGCTTCCCAGAATAATACAAATTCTGCACATCAACTAAAACACTCACTCTCTGTAATTTATGAAAAACAACCATTCTCTTTCTCACCTTTTTCTTATTATTTATCTTTACTCTTTCTCTTCTTCATCAATTTAATATACTTTATTAATTTTATATCAACCTCTCTTTTTAAATTGTTTGGTATTTTCTCCAACTCCTTGCTAAACTCCTCTTCCTTAGGCAGTTTTACCAGAGAACCATCAAACACTCTCCCAGCTTTCTCACTCTCCTCTTCTATCCTCAACGCTTCCTTAGAATTAAACTTTCTAATCGCGGGAAACTTACTAATGCTATTAGCTCCTGCTTCCAGCAAAGCAGAAACATTCTCCACCTTATCATCCCAAATGCCTGCCTGAATATCAATCTTAGGGAAAGCAATCCTAGTCCTGGCAATCCACTCGCTCTGATACTCCGCAGTAGGCGGCTTCACATCCTCAAACATTGTACCCTTCTGCGGATTAAGCCCATAAATATGAATCTTCTCAATATCATACTTCTCAATAAACTCCTTAAGCAAATCAAAATCCTTAATAGTCTCCCCCAACCCTGTAATAATAGTCATAGCATTCTTAATTCCTAATTTTCTACTAACCTCAAACATCTTAGTAAAAGGCTCAACAGGCTTAGACGGGCACAATTCATCATGCAATTTAGGATTAATAGTCTCAATCGCTCCCACAACACCCTCAATATAAGGAGAAAACAGCGTAAGCTCATCTTCCTCCAAAACCCCAATATTAAGCCACACTTTCTTCCCAGTAATCTTATTAATATTCTTCATCAAAAGCAAAAGCTTCTCAGTAGAATACGCATTATGCCCTGAAGAAATAAACCCTATCTTCCATCCCAACTTCTTGCAGATAATAGTCTCAGCTAATATAGAAGCAATTGACCTCACAGCCTCTTTATTCTTATTAGGCTGAGTACTCATATAACAATACTTACAGTCAGCAATCTTGCAATACCATGAAAAGAACAAAGCCCTCTCAAACCATGTAACAGGCTTAAAGTTCCCCAGATAAACTTTGTTAGCTTTCTCAATTATATTCATACCATAAAGAATTAGTTTAATTGTTTTAAGGGTTTTGGTTTTAATTCAAAAAGAAATTTAGGAATTTAATTTATAAACTCTGCATATCCATAACAACCTTTATAATTTTAGGAACCTTAAGATAATACTTCAAAGGAATATCAACATCTGACAAAAGATCCATATAATCTGATGTTTCCTTTGCGTTCAATGCAGATTCTACAAATATATCAAGATCATTCTGAACAACTATAGAATCATACTCATTATTTATCCCTAAAACAACACTATCAATAAGCCCTTCTTCATCAAATTCCACATAAAATGAAACATCATCTGCAATTAGATTAATGCCTTGTTCATCAATACTTTTTACAATATCTATAAATTGAGTTTTGTCTTCAAGAAATTTGTTTGTTTCATCTATAATTGAATCTGCATTCTCTATATACCCTTTATATTTATCTGGAATAACTTCCAGAGAAATTGTTTCTGTTTCTTCAGATAAATGTTCATTATCAAGGTTTTCCTGCTGTAAAAATAATGAAGATACCTTTGATTTAATAATGCTCAATGGTTTTATATTATTAGTATCTTTATCTGTTCCTTTAATAAAAACAAATGCAGAAGATGCCATAATTATACCTATTAAGGTTAATACCAATATTATGTTTCTTGCTCTCATAGCTAATAAGAACGTTTTATGCCTTTTAAAGCTTTCTATTTGTAACGCCTTTAAAGTAGTAATGGACACTTATTACCTCTAGAAAAAACAGAATTAAACAATAACTTCAACTCAATTCAAACCTAAGGAAAACTATTTATAAGCATATATCATATTACCTTCTTATGGCAAAGAAAAATTTCCTCTTACTTTCATTAGAGGACTCAAAAGCAAAAAAAGTAGCAAACATAGTAAGCAACGACTCATGCAGAAAAATCCTTGACTACTTATCAGAGCATGAAACTTCAACAGAATCAGAGCTTGCCACAGAACTCAACATCCCAATCTCAACAATCCATTACAATCTCCAACAGTTAAAGGAATCCGATCTTATAATCACAGAAGAATTTCATTACAGCAAAAAAGGCAAAGAAGTAAGCCATTACAAGCTAGCAAACAAATACATAATCATAACACCAAAGAAAGTAACAGGCATAACAGAAAAGCTAAGAAGCATCCTTCCAGTAGGCTTGGCAGCAATTGCAACCGCAGGCATAATCCAATATGCTTCAAAATACTTCCCAGGAAAAAATTCAGCAGCTTCAGACACAATGCTCGCAAGAGCTCCAGCAGCAATGGCAGAACAAGCAGTAGGCGCTGGTGCTCCCATCATGGAAAAGGCAATTCCAGCAGCACAAGAAATAATAACAGACAAAGCAGTATCATTACTGCCTAACCTAACAACCAACATCGCATTCTGGTTCTTAATAGGCGCAGTATTCGCATTAGGAATATATCTTTTAATAAGCTGCATAAAAAAAGATAAAGAATAATTATACTAGGATTCAAGAATGCGACCCTGTATTCTCTAATGTATATTCTTTTACATCAAACCTACTCAGGCTGATTGAAAAGTTATCTCCCATAAGTGTTGGAACTCTCTTAAGTTCCTGATTTGGAAGTATCCTTTTTCTATAAGACATTCTTATATATTGATTATTTCCATCAATAACAGGAACTATCGCAAGTAAATCAAGAAAATTTTTGGATATACTGCATGGAGTAAGAAATTTTGTGGAAACCCCTGATTCTGTTTGAACATCAACCTCTTCAAATGAACCAGGCCTGCATAAATATTGAGCAATCGCTGTAATTACATCTTTTTCTTTGTCATTATACTCTGAAGACTTTCCTTTAAATATGCCTGCATATTGTACAGGCAATAACACATTAATATGTTGGCCATCTGCTGACTCATAGATAACCCCTGGAATATGCTGATATCCTTCATTTGAATCACGAATCTCATCTGACATCCTTCTGAAATCAGGTCTGTAATCTATCTTTGTTGCTTCCCATATAAACGTAGGAAAATTTATTCTTTGTATTCTCCTTTTATTTCCCTTATTCTCATGTCCATTCCCTTTGGATTTTGGCAGTAACTTCATATACTGCATCTTCCATAATAACTGGCTTCCATTGACCTTAAACTCATCAATTAAATCATCTTTAAACTCTTCAAAGAATTCTCCTCTCTCTACTTCACTATTAATATTCACAAAATAATCTCTTAGTTTTTCCTCTTCCTCTTTTGACCATTCATGTGTCTGAGAATTTGAATTTCTTATTAAAGCCCTTTCAATCGAATCCCTTTCAAAGCCAAAATGCTTTTCAACTATCGGATTCATATGGCCAAAATTTGCAATGATTGAAACATGCTCAGGAAAAATTTTATCCTCTTTTCCTAATTCGTTTTCTTCTCTTATATATTCTTCCAACATATTTAAATTATCTTTTAAAGAACAATTTCCTGACAAAAAACGATAAGGAAATTTAAGCACATGCTTTGAAAATTTGCTAAGCCTTTCTAATACACCTTCCATCTTTTCTTTTATCAATACGCCTAACTCATATTCTGGGTCAATCCTTTCAATAATTTGAGGTAACTTATGAAAAATACTTGGTAAATGATATTTCTCTGATAATATAGTAGTTGTTAACTCCTCCCAACAAGATAATCCTTCTTTTGTTTTAATATAATTCAATAGAATACTATAATTTTTTGACACTGCTTCCCTGCCTATTCTCTTTTCATCAAAAAACCCTTCTGGAAAATAAACTATATTTTTTTCTTCTTTGTCTTTAAGGATTCCTTCTACTTTCTCTTCTGTCAATACAAAAAATTCATATTCAGGCTCAATCCTTTTTACAGTATCCTCCAGTTTCCTATGCTGTGATGTTATATTATACTCTCCAAACACTGGTGTAGATAGTTCTTCCCAGCAATTAACTCCTCTCTCCTCTTTGATTTTAATAGCGCAATACTCTTGAAACAAGAAATAACCCTCTCTATAAGGCACAACAAATTTTTGTGGTACTTTCGCTTCTTCTTGCTCAAAACAGCTATCAATAGTCCTAAGACTATCTATCACACTCTCTGAAGTAATTCCTCTATCTTCTATAAATTCAGTTAGTTCCATATAGAAAAAGAACTATTAATCATTTATAAGGTTTATGGTTTTAACTACTACTTAATAGTCAATCAGTTTATTTGATTAATAACTTCAACCCAATTCAAACCTATAAACAGTTATTTATATAGCCTACAATATACATTAAATCAGGTGATGTTCAAATGAAACCTCAAAAACTAACACTAAGATTTTACATACTATCATTATTAATGCTAGCAGTGCTGCTAGTATCCTGCTCTCCGGTGGATTATGATACAGAGACAGATATTTTATCAGATAAAGAAACCAATCAGGAACTAAAGAAATTTTCATCAAAAACCGAGCTCTTGGAATTCCTAAAAGACGCAGCCTCTAATGCAAACTATGTTTCAGCATACTCTGGTGGAATAAGATCCACTATGATGGTTGAAGCAGCAGTAAGTGACTTTTCAGAAGCATCCGCTTTAGGCACACCAGCTGCAAAATCATCCACAGCAGGAGGTGCGGAAGACTACTCTCAAACAAACGTTCAGGTCAAAGGCGTTGACGAGGCAGACATTGTAAAAAACGACAACAAATACATCTACACCTTAACAGGAAACAATCTTGTAATAATAGACGCATACCCAGCCGAAGATGCAGACATTCTATCAGAAACAGAAATCAAAGGTACAACCAGAAACATGTTCATCAACGATGACAGATTGATAATATTCACTCTAACAAATGACCAGACACCTGTCTTTGCAGAATACGACTTTGCTCCAAGGCCAAGATACACCTCAAAAACTCACGCGCTCATCTATGACATCTCTGACAGAGCCAACCCAACACAAATAAAAGACTACAACCTAAATGGAAACTATTATGAATCAAGAATGATAGGCAACTACGTCTATTTCATTGTAAACGAAAATGTATACTATTACAACAATGTAATAGACATGCCAGTAATCAGAGAAAGCTCAGAAAAGCTCATCTCACCTGAAATCTACTACTTTGACAACCCTGAAAACAACTACAACTTCAACACAATCGCATCCTTCAACATAAAAAGTGATGACAGCATCAGTGCAAAAACCTTTATGATGGGTTACTCAAACAACCTTTATGTCTCAAGAAACAATATTTACATCACTTATCAAAAAAATCTGCCTTACACATATTACAAAGAGCACAACGAAGACAGATTCTACAAAGTAGTAGTCCCTCTACTGCCATTAGACATCCAAAACAAAATAAACAGCATAAGAAACAACATCGAACTAACTTCCTATGAAAAATGGGACACAATATCTTCAATCTTAGAAGACATGTACAACACCATGGAAGAAAAAGAAAAGTTAACCCTCATTGAAAAAATAGAAAACGCAATAACTGACTATGAAGCAAAAATCGAAGCAGAAAGAAGAAAAACTGTAATCCATAAAATCAAGATAGATGATGGTTACATAGACTATGACATAAAAGGGGAAGTGCACGGCTATCTATTAAACCAATTCTCCATGGACGAGCATGCAGGATACTTCAGAGTAGCAACCACAACATATATCTACACCAGAAGAGACAACACAATGTACAACAACGTCTACATCTTAGACGAAAATCTAGAACAAGTTGGAAAAATAGAAGACATAGCTCCTGAAGAAAGAATCTATTCAACAAGATTCTTAGGAGACAGGCTATACATGGTAACCTTCAAAAGAGTTGACCCTTTATTTGTAATAGACCTATCCAACCCAAGCAATCCTGAAATATTAGGAGAATTAAAAATACCTGGCTATTCAGACTACCTCCACCCTTATGACGAAAACCATATCATAGGCATAGGAAAAGAAACCGAATCAAACCAATGGGGCGGCATCTCAACCAAAGGTGTAAAACTAGCACTATTCGATGTAAGCGATGTAACTAATCCAACCCAAATTGACACTTATGAAATAGGACAATCAGGAACAGACTCAGAAGCATTAAACGAGCATAAAGCATTCCTCTTTGACAAAGAAAAGAATCTCTTAGTAATCCCTGTAAGAGAAATGAAAGACAGATACTTTGACAACAAACTAGGATACTACAGAAACAAAATCTGGCAAGGCGCTTATGTATTCGGCCTAACACCAGAAGACGGCTTCGAAGTCAAGGGAACAATAACTCACGAAGACGATGAAGAAGACACCAACTATTACTACTATGGTTCGCCATCAGCAGTAAGAAGATCATTATACATGGACAACACCCTCTACACAATCTCAGCAAAAAAGATAAAAATGAACAACCTAGACAACATCAAAGAAGAGCTCAACGAAATAAAACTTCCTTATGAAGTGGAGAACAAGGACCACTTCCCTATCATGGAAGTTGCTGTAGAAAGAACATTTAATTAATTTTTTTCTTTACTTCAATCCTTTCCTTACCGCCCATATAACTCTGCAAAACTTTAGGAATCTTAACACTCCCATCCCTCTGCTGAAAATTCTCAAGAATAGCAACCATCGCTCTAGAAGTAGCAATCACTGTATTATTCAAAGTATGCGCATGCCACTTAACCTTCCCATCTGTAACTTTTATATTCAGCCTTCTCGCCTGCGCAGCCTCCATATTAGTGCAGGAAGTAATCTCAAAATACTCCTTTTTACGGGGAGACCATGCTTCCAAATCAGCAGACTTCGCCTTCAAATCAGCAAGGTCACCTGAACAACACTCTCTCTCCCTAATAGGCAACCCCAATTTCTTAAAAATTGCTTTAGAATGACCAAGCATCTCATCATAAAATTTGTAAGAATCTTCAGGCTCGCAAATCACAACCATCTCCTGCTTATTAAACTGATGCGTCCTAAACAAACCCTTCTCGTCAATGCCATGGCTTCCAATCTCCTTCCTAAAACATGAAGAAAACCCTGTAATCTTTATAGGCAACTCATCCTTATCAATAATCTTGTTAATAAACATCCCAATCAACGGATGCTCTGAAGTAGCAATCAAAAACAAATCTTCATCCTCAATCTTATAAGCCATCTCCTCAATCTCCTCATGTGAATAAACTCCTCTAAGAACATTCTCTCTAATCATCAGCGGAGGCTCAACATACTCATATCCTTGCTTCACCATGTAATCCCTTGCAAAATTAACCAAAGCCATATTCAATAAGGCTAAATCACCTTTAAGATAATAAAACCCATTCCCTGAAGTCTTAGCAGAAATATCAAAATCAACAACACCTAACTTCTCAGCAATCTCAACATGGCTCTTAACATCAAAGCCTAACTTCTTAGGTTCTCCAATTTTCTCTCTAACAATATTCTCCTTATCATCCTTGCCAATAGGCACAGACTTATGAATCATATTAGGAATATCAAATAAAAGCTCTCTAATCTCTTCCTTCAGCTTATCTTGAACATCCTCAATCTTCTTAATTTTGTCAGGAATTTCCTTCGCCTTCTTTACCGTCTTAGAAATATCCTCTCCCTGCTTCTTAAGTAAATTAATCTCAGAAGTAATATTATTCCTCTCTGCCCTCAGCTTCTCAGACTTCTGCAACAACTCTCTATACTTCTTATCCTTCTCCAGCAGTTCATCAACCTTCTTAACTCTCTCACTCTGAAACTTCTTCTTAATATTCTCCTTAACAAGCTTAGGATTCTCCCTAATAAAGTTTATATCAAGCATTTCATCAATTTAATCAATAATATTTATAAACTCTTTGATTTTCTTATGTATATCCCCACCTAGAAAATATCATTAACTATTTAGAAATTGTTTATACATTTCAAATTAAGAAAAGTTCAACTTTCAAATTGTTATTTCATCTAAAGCGAAATTATTTACATAGTCTCACAATAAAATATTTGTTTGAAAATGACCTCCTCCCAAAATAAATTACCCTAAAGGGTGGGGTTTCCCACGCAGAAGCCCCAACTTAAATCATTCGGAGAAAATCCGAAAGCTATAAGAGGGCTTCCACTCAAACGGAAAACCTCACCAAACGAGCAACCACCTTAAAGTTGAGGTGGTCGCAATGACTAAATACAAACATTTCAATCCAGAAAAATACAAGATTGAATCAAAGATAGCAACTGTTAGACGAGGACATCACTGCAAGTTTAACATCAACTATCACATTATATGGATACCAAAGTATCGAAAACAGATACTAACAGGCAAGGTGAAAGAAGTGCTAAAACAAATCATTGAAGGACAATGTTACAACATGAAGATTAACCCATTAGCATTAGAGATAATGCCAGACCATCTGCATTTATTTGTAGGTGTAAGACCAACTTCAACACCTTTTAAGATAGTTAATCAACTCAAGGGTAACACTTCGATTCAACTTAGAAGATGTTTTCCTTTCCTAAGATACTTAGGATTCAAGAATCATTATGGCTCTGGATTCAAAGCATTATGGGCTACTGGATATTATTGTGGTTCAGCAGGTCATGTAAGTCAAGAACAAGTTAAGAGATACATTTCAGAACAGGAAGGTAAACCTGTGTTTGAGTATGATGTTTATAACTGTCCTAAAGAGTTGAAAGGACAGATGAAGATAGGTGATTTTACAAGAGGTTAAGAATGGAGAGAATCGTGACAATACCAAGAATGGGATTTTACACAGATATATTAGAAGATTTACTAAAGGAATTAGATATTAATGTTTTAAAAACAAAACAAATAAATCAAGAAATAATTAAAAAGGGGGTTAAATATAGTAGCGATATGATGTGTTTTCCGTTTAAAGTAGTTTTGGGCTGTTTTATTGATGGTTTAGAAAGGGGGGCTAATACAACAATGATGTGGGGAGAACAAAATACGTTATGTAGGATAGGTCAATATTATAATATTGCTGGACAAATTCTTAAAGATTTAGGTTATAATTTCGAAATGATTAATATACCTCCTACCTTTAAAGGGGTAGTAAGTTCTTTTTGTAAACTTAGTGGGAAAAACCCATTAACTGTTACGAAAAAGATATACAAATATTATAAAATTATATTAAAAGAGGAAAAAAAGAATTTTCCATTTGATGAAAATGCAGATTTAAAGATTGGAATTACTGGTGAAATTTATACACTTTTAGACCCATACATAAATTATAATATTGTCCACAAATTACAGAATATGGGTGTAGCTGTAGATGTTTCAACAAAACTTTCTAATTTTCTAACTCATAATTATAATATTTCTGAAAGAAGAAAAGAAAAAAAAGAACTAAAACCTTATATATGGGGGGATGTAGGAGGTCATGGTAAATATAGTCTTTATTCTTCTATAGAATATTGTAAAAAAGATTTTGATGGAATTATACATTTATTACCTCTAAGTTGTATGCCAGAAACAACTATTGAAATGCTTATGAATAGGGTAGGTCAGAAATATAAAATACCTATTTATCGTTTCCCTATAGATGAAAACAGATTTGAAGCAGGATTCGATACAAGGATAGAAACTTTTATATCAGTTTTAAGGAGGAAGAAAAAATGTATATTGGGATAGATTGTGGTAGCGTTTCAATGAAAGCAACATTATTAGATGATAACAAGAATATTATTAAATCTACATATCGGAAGAATTTTGGACTTATTGAAACAATTAAAATTGTTTTAGAAGATATAAAAACTGAAAAAAAAATAAAAGGTGTTGGTATAACTGGTTCTGGAAGAGAGTTTATTTCAACATTAATTGGAGGGGATAAAATTGAATCTGAAATTATTGCACATTATATTGCCACAACTTCAATGTTTCCAGACGTTAAAACTATCTTTGATATTGGTGGTGAAGATTGTAAACTTATTCAATTAGATGGAAAAACTATTACTAATTTTGTTATGAATAGAGATTGTGGGGGGGGAACTGGTGCTATGATAGAATCAATAGCAAATAGGATGGATATAAATTTAGATGATATTGGGGATATTGCATTAAGGGGAAATAATAAAATAGCTTTACCGTCAAAATGTGGTGTTTTTTGTCAGTCTGCTGTTGTATCAAAATTAAATAAAGGAATGAATAAATCAGATATACTCATGGGTGTTTGTCGTGGATTGATAGGAAATTATTTTGCTATGCTTGGAAAAGGAATAAAATTACAACCACCCTATGTTTTTCAAGGTGCTACAGCTAAGAATAAAGCATTGTTATATTGTTTTGAAAAAGAATTATCTCATAATGTTTTAGTTCCTAAGAATCCAGATTTAATGGGTGCAATAGGTGTTGCTATCGCAACTATGGAAGAACATCCCAAAATTACTAATTTTAAAGGATTTAATTTGATTAATTCAGAATTTGAAACAAAAACTTATTTTGGAGTAGGGTGTAGTAATCAATGTGAGATTACACAGATTTACGAAAATAGTAATCTTATTGGATATATTGGAAATAGATGTGAAAAATGTATTAAGACTAAACTATTAAACAAACCAGAGGTTAATTCATCAAGCCTCTCGAAGAAAACACAAAGGAGGCACGGCTTTCCTCCCAACCATAAAGGGATGGGTATCCAGCCTACGATTTTATGAAAAAAATAAAAATTTCAAAAAATGAATTAATAAAAAGAGTAAAAATTCTAGAGAATAAGTTAAATAGAAAACCAAAGAAAAGGGATGATAATACTTTATATTGTTATTCAAGAAAGTTGTTTGGTTCATGGAATAATTTAATGAAATCAGCGGGTTATAAAGTAATATATTACCAAAAGATTAATTTTATGGATTTAAATGAAGATTCTGCTTATTTTTTAGGATTATTAATCACAGATGGACATATATATTTCAACAAAAAGATTAAAAATTATAAAGTTGCAATTTATACAAGTTACCCTGAAGAAAAGGAAATGATTCTAAAATTAATCCAACATTTGTTCAGTTATACTCCTGGCATAAGTTCAAGAAGATATGGTTTTAACAAAAAACCAAATTATGAAATAAGGATATCTTCTAAAAAATTGGCTGAGATTATAATCTCTGAATATGAAATCCCAGCAGGGCCTAAATCTTTAATAGTTGATATTCCTAAGAAAATAATGGATAATTCTATTAAAATAAGAATAGCTTTCTTAAGAGGGGTAATCGATGGAGATGGTTCTATCCAACCAAATCAGATTAAGATTAATTCTGGCTCAGAAAAATTTATAAGAAGTTTAAAAGAATTATTAATAAGTCTGACAATTTCATCTGGAAAAATATACAAAAGTAAGAAGTCAGAAACATTTGAATTAAAAATTGCAACAAGAAAAAACATTAAAAAATTGAAAAGCATTTATAATACAAATAAATTTGTATATCTACGTAAAAAGGAACAAATTGATAAAGTTTAAAAACAAAGTCTACTTTTTAATCAAATAGTCCCTTCCCCACCTAGCTCAATCTTGTGAATAACAAGGAGCAGTGGCTAGAGCGTTCGGCTGTGCCTTTATAAAGGAGCCAAAGATGCGCTCTATGACCTTATGCGTTTAAGCAAGGAATGATAGAGAGCCAGCCAACACCGAAAGAATTAATCCGGTATAGGTTCCTGGTTCAAATCCGGGGGTGGGGACTTTTTTTCTTTTTTCATCTTTTCCTCATATTATTTGCGAAAAACTCTTATATTAGTTAAAAAAGGCATTCCCTGTGATAAAGTAGTGGTAAAATCGCACTAAAATCCAGTTCTCCTCTAAAATATGCTCCAAAATACGCAACATTTATAAATGAAAAGCGAATCCTACATTTAATGTTCAAAACCTTTCTCTAGACACAAAAAAACCCATGTTTAGAGATAATGCTATCAAATGTCAGAATTTTCCATTATATATCTCTGATTAATGGCAAGTTCCACTTGCTTCTGATGTCAGAACACTGGAAAATTCTGAGCATGCTCAAGAACCACCAATGGATGGAATAATAAAGCATATGAACCATTACATTTCACCCATCTCTGACGGGTGGTTCTTGACAAAATCGCATTTAATGCCCTGGTAGTGTAGCGGCCTAGCATAAAGCCCTGTCGCTGAACAGGGGTTCAGCAGTTAGGCTTTGACCCGGGTTCAAAAAATATCATAGTTCAAAAATTTGATTTGAAAGTCCCGGCCAGGGCGTTTTTATCATATACTATACAATCACGGGCCGGTAGCTCAGCCTGGAAATCATTTTGGGCAATAGAGCACATCACTTTTAACGAAAACTGAAAGTTTTCGAACTTTCAACAGGCTGAAAGTAATGATGTGGTCGCGAGTTCGAAGCTTTACAAAGAAAATCTCGTCCGGCCCATTTTTTATACTAATCGAGGGAAACAGTTAAATGAAAGAAAAAGTAGACATTACAAAGCATATATTAATACCTAAATATGCAAAAGTTACAGAACAAGAGAAACAAGCTCTTTTTGATAAATATAACATTTCTTTCAACGAGCTTCCTTTTTTATTCAAAAACGATCCTTCTCTTAAAGAATTAAAAGTTAAAGCAGGAGATATTATTAAAGTCATTAGAGAAAGTCCTACTGCCGGGGAAGCTATTATATTTAAGGGGGTAATAGAATAAATGACCAATCCTCACAAGCTTCTTCTCAAGAAATTTTTTGAAGAGAATAGTTTTGTTGGCTCCGACATAGAATCTTTTAATAATTTCATTGATAAAGAATTACAGGCAATCATAGAAGAAAATAAAGAGATAGAGCCAACAATAATTCCTCATAATGTAGATGATTTTAAGATAAAGCTTGACAAGATATGGGTAACAAAACCAGAAATCATAGAAGCTGACGGCTCAAAAAGAGATATTTTTCCCATCGAAGCCCGGCTCAGAAAACTTACTTATTCTTCTCCTGTCTTTATTGAAATCAGCTCTCACACCAATGGTGTCCAGAGAGAAAGTTTCATAACCCAAATTGGGAATCTCCCTATCATGCTCAAAAGTAAATATTGTCATTTAAGCAAGTTAA
>JASMCJ010000046.1 GCA_030753365.1 Candidatus Woesearchaeota archaeon | reverse complement strand
GCTCAATGATATTGATTTTCATGGTAAGATTGTAATAGGCGAGGGAGAAATTGATGAAGCGCCTATGTTATATATTGGTGAAGAAGTTGGAAAAAAGAATGGCGTTAGTTTTGATATAGCAGTTGACCCTCTTGAATGTCCTGATAGTGTAGCTTATGGCAGAGGAAATGCGATTTGTGTGTTTGCGGCATCACCTAAAGGATGTCTGTTGCATGCACCTGAGGTTTATATGAATAAGATAGCAGTTGGTCCAAATGCAAAAGGAAGTATTAATATTGATTCTTCTGTTAAAGAAAATATTACTGCTGTTGCCAGAAAACTTAATAAAGAGATTGGAGAGATAACTGTTGTAGTGCTTGACAGGCCAAGGCATGAACAGCTTATAGAAGAAATAAGAGAAACAGGAGCAAGAATAAAACTTATAACAGACGGAGACATATCTGGAGCAATTTCTCCTTCAGTAGAAGGTTCAGGCATTGATATCCTGATGGGCATAGGAAAAGCGCCTGAAGGCGTTATTGCTGCATCAGCGCTTAAATGCCTAGGTGGAGAAATCCAGGCAAGGTTTGTGTTTAAGGATAAAAAAGAAAAGCAAAAAGCAGAGGAAATGGGAATAGACAAACCAGAAGAAAGAATATTTCATACAGACGACTTAGCAAAGGGCAATATTCATATGTTTGTTGCAACAGGAGTCACAGATGGCCCAATGTTAAGAGGGGTAAGGTTTGAAGAAGACAAAACCATAACCCATTCTATTGTTATGCGGTCTAGGACAGGCACTATAAGATTTATTGAGGCTTTTCATAGATTTGATTAATTATATAAAAACCTAAGAGGTGGTAAACTTGACTAATGAAGAACTTAAACAAACTATTAAAGAGATTGTGACTGTAGGTAAAGGTATTTTAGCTGCGGATGAAAGTGTTAAAACAGCTACTAAAAGATTGGTTGCTATTAATACTGAATCAACAGAAGAGACAAGAAGACAATACAGGAATATGATACTAACTTCTCCTGGAATTGAAAAATATATTTTAGGAGTTATTTTATTTGAAGAAACATTAAGCCAAAAATCTAATGATGGCGTGTTGTTTCCAGAATTTCTCGCAAAACTTGGAATTGTCCCAGGAATTAAGGTTGACAAAGGTTTGGAGGATATTAATGATAAAGACGAACAAATTACAACAAAAGGTCTTGAAGGATTAGGCGAAAGATTAGAAGAATACAAGAAAATGGGTTGCAGGTTTGCCAAATGGCGTGTTGTTTATCTTATTTCTAAAAATACACCAAGTGATGAGATTATCGAAATAAACGCCCAGGATCTTGCAAGATATGCAAAAGTTTGCCAAGAGCATGGAATTGTTCCAATTATTGAACCTGAAGTGCTTATTGATGGAACACACTCTATTGACAAATCTGAAGAGGTTAATGAGAAAGTTCTTATCAAAGTGTTTGAAGCATTGGAAGAAGAAGAAGTTGACATTAAGACACTTATTCTAAAGACAAGCATGATAATTTCAGGTAACCAAGCTAACAATCGTGCTAGTGTTGATGAAGTTGCAAAAAGAACTGCTCAATTATTAAAGAAAGTTGTCCCACCTGAGTTGCCGAGCATTAATTTCTTATCAGGAGGACAGACTCCTTTAGAAGCAACAGCACACTTGAACAGGATACACACTTTAGGAAAAGAATTTCCCTGGAATGTAAGCTTCTCTTATGCAAGGGCCTTACAAGGACCTGCATTAAAGGTTTGGCAAGGAAAAGATGAAAACCTTCTTGCTGCCCAGAAAGCTTTTATTTTTAGGGCAAAATTGAACAGTCTTGCAACAAAAGGCAAATATAAAGAAGAAATGGAAGAAGAAGTGTAATTGACAATTTATAACTTAAATATTTGCCAGCCCTCTTAGAGTGTTTACACTATCTTCAAACTTTTTTTCTTTAACAAACACTCCTGATGAGCCGCCAACAAACACATTTGCTCCATTACTTGCCATAAGCTTTATTGACTCTGGGCTAACACCTCCATCAACTTGTATATCCATAGTAAGAGCCTTCTTATTCAACAGTTCTCTTAATTCTTTAATCTTTGGAATAACAGAAGGAATATATTTTTGGCCTGAAAAGCCAGGGTTTACTGTCATTAACAGTACCATAATTCACCAAACATATGTTGTATTGCAAACAAAGGTGTTGAAGGATTTAACGCAACCGCTGCCTTCTTCCCATGCTCTTTAATCCCTTGTATTGTTTCTCCTAGGTGTTCACAAGCCTCAGCATGAACAGTTAGTATATCAGCTCCAGCATCCGCGAATTGCTTTATATACCTTATAGGTTCTTTAATCATAAGGTGCACATCAAAGGTAAGGCTTGTCAATGACCTTAAAGCCTTCATTTCAAGCTGGCTCATCGCAAAGTTAGGAACAAAATCCCCATCCATTATATCAAAATGCAGCATATCAACTCCTGCCTTTTCTAACAATTTAACCTGCTCAGCAAGATTAGAATAATCCGCGCACATCAAAGAAGCTGATATTTTTATCATTATTTTAGAGAGAAACAATGAAAATTTATAAATATTTAGAAACAAATATAAACTAAAACCAATTTTCTATATTTTAAGATGATAAGTCAAGCAAAATCACTAAGAAAATCAACTGGTGGAAGGTATAAAGCTATCAGAAAGAAGAGGCTCTTTGAAGCAGGTAGAATACCATCTCACACAAAGGTTGAAGAGAAAAAGCTCAAAAAAATCAAGACAAGGGGCGGAAACCAGAAGCTTAGGCTTTTAGGTATTGATACTGCTAACGTTCTTGACAAAAAGACAAACAAATATTCAAAGGCAAAGATACTCTCAATCATAGACAATTCTGCTAACAAGCAATTCATAAGAAGAAATATCATAACAAAAGGTGCGATCATAAACACAGACAAAGGCAATGCAAGAGTTACCTCAAGGCCTGGCCAGGATGGCGCTGTTAATGCTGTTTTGATATAAAAGCATACAATTCTTTCTGCTTATTATCTTAGGATTTCTTTTCAGTCTATTCTTCATCAAACTCAAACCAAAAACTCATTGTTCCAAATTTGAAACACTTTTCCAATTTTGATAACATTTATATATAACATAGATTAAGAACATCTAATGGAAATTGACAACATCAAGCTACTAGAAGAATTGTTTGACAAAAAAGTTCTCAAAGTCCTAAAGCTTTTCCTTGCTGACAAAGGAAATGAGTTCTATTTAAGAGAGATCGCAAAGCTCTCTAAAGTGCCTGTAGCTTCTACATATAGGATAATTACCAAGCTTATTGCTCTTAACATAATAGATGAAAAGAAGATCAAGAAATTCAAATTATACAAAATAAAACAAAATAAAAGCACAGAATTCTTAGAATCTTTTATCAAGGAAGACAAGCGCATTGTTGAAATATTTGTGGAATCAGCCTCTAAGATGCCAAATGTTGAATCTTTAATATTGCATGGATCTGAACTGAAAGATAGGGCTAATGTTCTTATTATAGGAGAAAATATTGACAGCAACCTTGTCAAAAATATCTGCGGAGAAATCAAGGAAGAGTATAATTTTACGGTTTCAGCCCTTACACTCGCAAAAGCACAATTCGAACAAATGAGTAACATGGGATTATATTCTGGGAAGAGAAAAACTCTTTTTGAGCGATAAATAGTATTCTAAGATATATAGTTTCCACTATAGAAGTATTTATATATGATTGTGTTCATAAAAATAATTAATTGTTGGCGCAATTAATATTTTAGTCTGTCTCTTAAACACAGAAAATTTGGCTTATGAGTTATTTTTCCCCTCATACACAGTTAGGTATCATTGGCGTAATACAACTGTTTCTTAAGAGATAATGGAGGGTAAGTAGTATATAAACTTTTCGTTAGTGTAAAATATATGAAAATATTAAAAAAAACAAAAAAAGGGGGTTGAGATAAAATGGATTTAATTGTAGAAAACGCATTAAACAATTACGAGGAAAAAACTACTGACGATGTATTCGTTGGTAAAGCAAACATAAGAGTTATAGGTGTTGGCGGTGCTGGGAATAACATGGTCAACTGGTTATATAAGAAAGGTGTAAAGGGTGCTGAGATTGTTGCATGCAACACTGATAAACAGCATGTTGACAGTATTGAAGCTGACAGAAAATTCATAATTGGAAAAGATCTTACTAAAGGCTTAGGCTGCGGCGGCTTTCCGGAAAAGGGTGCTGAATCTGCCCAGGAAAGTGTGCAGGAAATAAAAGAATCATTGAAAGGTTCTGACATGGTTTTTGTCTGCGCAGGCATGGGTGGAGGAACAGGAACAGGAGCAGCCCCAGTTATTGCTCAAATCGCAAGAGATACTGGTTCAATTGTCATTGGAACTGTAACTATGCCATTCAAGATAGAACGGGCAAGAGTTGACAAGGCAGAGTTTGGATTACAGCAGTTAAGGCAGGTAAGCGATACAGTAATTGTAATAGATAATAACAGGCTTGTTAACATAGCAGGAAATCTGCCTATCACTCAGGCTTTTGCTGTAGCTAACGAATTGGTATCTACTATGATTAAAGGCATTGTTGAGACAATAGCAATTCCATCTTTAGTTAATCTGGATTATGCTGATGTTAAGACTATAATGACTAATGGCGGTGTTGCTGCCATTGGCGTAGGCTCTTCAGATACAAATAACAAAGTAGATGAAGCTGTAAAGGGAGCATTATCTAACCCATTACTGGACATAAGCTATAAAGGCGCAACCGGCGCATTGATTCATGTGTCAGGAGGTCCTGATCTTACTTTGGACGATATAAACAGAGTAGGTGAATTGGTTACTGAAAGCCTTGATGATGATGCAAATGTTATCTGGGGTGCCAGAGTTGGAGATGACATGAAAGGTAAGCTAAGTGTTATGACCATCATAACCGGCGTAGAATCTCCTTGGATACTAGGCAAACAAGATTACTCAAAACCAACTCCTCAGGCTCAGGAAATAAGCGAAGAGCTGGGGATAGAGATTATAAGGTAAATAACTCTTATGAGTTCTTGGCCTTCATTAAATACCCCCAAAATATTTTGTGAAGGCTTTTTTTTTATTTTTTTAAAAATATAATTAGAATTCTACTAATCTAAGAACTATTCTCTCCTAAAAACCTTCTTATTAACCTTATCCAATATATCTTTAGTTTTACCAATACCTCTTTGGATTTTTGCATAATGCAACCCCATTGTTGCTGCTGCATCTTTCATTCTGTTTCCATATTTCTCTAAGAAAACTACATTTTCAAGCTTATATCTTGTAGGCATCAAAGGTTTTACATTTGTATATCCAATAGTAAGCACTATCTGTGGTCTTACTTCTTCTATTATGCCTAATGTGCTGCTTAATCCATCCTCATCAAAAGCTCCTATCCAACATCCTCCTAATCCAAGAGAGTGAGCCATCAACAGCATATTTTCAGCTGCAGCTGCGCAGTTCTGCACAGAATAAAGCCTTTCTCCTCTTACTCCATAGAACCTTTTGCCTTTTATTGGCTCTGAACAAATAATAATATGAACTGGCGCATCTGTCATCCAATATTGTTGAAGGCAGACATCTGCTATCTTCTTCCTTGTATCCTTTTCAAGAACTACAATAAACTTCCAGTTCTGAAGATTACCTGCTGAAGGCGCAACTCTGCCAGCTTCAAGTATCTCACCCACTTTATCCCATTCCACATGTTGGTCAAGGAATTTCCTTACAGAGCGCCTTGTGTAAATACATTCTCTGACATCCATACAAAATTACTTAGTTTGCTAGTATTTATATTTAACGTATTCCAAAAAATTTCATTAGATTTATAAATAATCAACCCCATCTTATATTTATGTTATATAAAGAATTAGCCAAGGTATACACAGAGTTAGAAAGCACCTCAAAAAGGCTTAAAAAAACCTTAATTATATCAGAATTTCTTAAGTCAGCTCCAGCAACTGAGCTTCCAACCCTTACTCTTTTGCTCCAGGGCAGATTATTCCCACAATGGGATGAAAGAGAAACAGGAGTTGCTTCAAGATTAGTTATCAAGGCTATCACAACTGCTACTGGTGTTTCAGCAAAAGGTATTGAAGACCGCTGGAAAAAGACTGGCGATTTAGGTAGTGTTGCAGAAGAAGTTATAAAATCCAACAAGCAGGAAACCTTGTTCAGCAGTGAGCTTACCATAATTAAGGTTTTTGATAACCTTAGAAAGCTGGCAGAGCTGGAAGGCAAGGGCACTGTTGAAAAGAAATTGCAGTTAATTTCAGAACTATTGCTCTTAGCTAAACCAATTGAAGCTAAATATATAACAAGAACTGTGCTTAACGATTTAAGGGTTGGCGTAGGAGATGGAAGCATAAGGGATGCTATTGTTTGGGCTTTTTTCTCAAAGGACATAGGATTTACTTACAACAAAAAAGAAAATGATTTCAAAGTTGAAGATAGAAAGAAGTATAACACATATATTGATTCTGTCCAGCAGGCTTATGATATAACCAACGATTTCTCTGAAATAGTTGAAACTATCAGAAAAAAAGGATTAAAAGGCTTAAATGACATAGAACTCAAGCCAGGTCATCCAATAAAAGTCATGCTAGCATTAAAAGTGAACACTATTGAAGAAGGTTTTAAGAAAGTAGGCACACCTGCTGAGATAGAACAGAAATATGATGGCTTCAGAATTCAGTGCCATAAGCACAATAATAAAATAACCCTTTTTACAAGAAGGCTTGAAAACGTAACCAACCAGTTCCCTGAAGTTGTTTCTTATGTAAAAAGCAATGTAGAAGGTGATTCTTTCATACTTGACTCTGAAGCAATAGGCTTTAACCCTAAAACAAACAAATGTCTTCCTTTCCAGAATATTTCCCAGAGAATCAGGAGAAAGTTTGAGATAGAAAGAATGACAAAAGAGTTTCCTGTTGAGCTCAATGTTTTCGATATAATCTTTTACAATAATAAGAGCATGATTAATGAAAGTTTCAAAAAAAGAAGAGAGTTATTAGAAAAAATCATCAAGCCATCTGAAAGAAGGATCGTATTAGCAAAAAAGATAATCACATCTAATAAAAAGGAAGTTGAAAAGTTCTACCAACAATCATTAAAAGCTGGCAATGAAGGTATTATGCTAAAAACTCTTGATGCACCCTATAAACCAGGCGCAAGGGTTGGTTTTATGATAAAGTTAAAGCCTGTAATGGAAACTCTTGACTTAACCATAGTAGGAGCAGACTGGGGGGAAGGCAAAAGAGCTAAATGGATGAGCTCCTTCACGGTAGCTTGTATTGACGAAGAAGGCAGTTTCCTTGAAATTGGCAAAGTAGGAACAGGCATAAAAGAAAAAGAAGAAGAGGGAGTAAGCTTTAAACAACTAACAAAGCTGCTAAAACCTCATATTATAGCAGAAAAAGGCAGATCAATAAAGCTCAAGCCAAAGGTTGTGATAGAAATCAAATATGAAGAAATCCAGAAAAGCCCTACTTATTCCTCTGGTTTTGCTTTAAGATTCCCAAGATTAGCAAGAATCAGGGAAGACCGTAAACCTGACGAATGCTCTACTTTAAGCATGGTTAAGGACTTCTACAAAGGGCAGGAGAAAGTGTAAAAAACAAAAAAACCCTTTTGTTCACTCTCAAATCCTTAAAAATACGATAGTTTTATAAATTCACCATCATTCTATTAATGTATTATTATCATTAATTAATTGGGCTTAATACGTTATGAGAAGAGTATTTTAAGGTTCTTTTTTCAAAACAAAGCATGATTACAAGCCCGTCACGAGAGAACTCTGCAGAGCTCACGAATTAACTTTAAAAAAGATACGCTACCTTTTTTAAGGCCTTAAAGACCTTGTTTTTGAGGATTCAGGCAATGAGACAGAGAGTTAGTGTTACGGGCTACATCTTTTAAATCCTTAAAGAACAAGTTTACATTCATTTATCACTATCACTAAAGTATTTCAGTATATAGTTATGGAAACTTGTTCTAAAACCAGGGATTTAACCATAGACATACGTCTTTAACAATTAAATATCACGTGGAGGTCATAAAAATGGGAAAAATAAGTCCTGTATCAGCAAAATATATCATACACACAAGCATAGATATTGACGGAATCGTAGACAGACCTGATGTAATTGGAGCTATATTCGGCCAGACAGAAGGATTGTTAGGCTCTGAATTAGAATTAAGAGAATTACAAAGAAGCGGCAGAATAGGCAGAATAGAAGTAAATGTTGACACTGTGAGCGGTAAAACAACCGGTACAATAACAGTTCCTTCTTCTTTAGACAAAGCAGAAACATCCATAGTTGGAGCTGCATTAGAAATTATTCAAAGAATAGGTCCTTGTA
The DNA here is from genome assembly GCA_030753365.1 of Candidatus Woesearchaeota archaeon. Classification (GTDB taxonomy): domain Archaea; phylum Nanobdellota; class Nanobdellia; order Woesearchaeales. The sequence continues at coordinate 7,988 of JASMCJ010000046.1, read as the reverse complement.
ATTCAAGAATAAAAGTAAGCAAAATCGAAGATGTAAGAATTTCAAAAAGAAATTTCGTGATTGAAAGAGCTAAAGAACTATTAAAAGAACTACAAGACGGCGTTCTTCCAGACTCACAGGAACTTGCTGATGAAGTAGCATATTCCGTAAGAGTTATGGAAATCAAGACTTATGGTAATGACAGGCTTCCTGCCGGTCCAGCCGTTGATGAGTCAGATGACATTATATTAGTTGAAGGAAGAGCAGATGTAGTTAACCTCTTAAAGCATTCATTTAAGAACACTATTGCTCTTAACGGAACAAATGTACCTCAAACAATAATAGATCTTAGCAAGAAAAAGGTTATGACTGCTTTTGTTGATGGAGACAGAGGAGGTAACCTTATACTAAAAGAGCTATTTGAAACATGTGAGATAGACTATGTAACAAAAGCTCCTGACGGAAAAGAAGTTGAAGAGATAACAAAGAAAGAGATACATAAAGCTCTTAGAAACAGGGTTTCCGCAGAACAGGCCGCATTTGAGTTAGGCAAAGACAATTATGGCCATAATGGAAAGAAAGGTGTTCAGATAAAAAGAACATCTCCTGCCGCAGCACCTGTAAGACCATCACAGAGTACAAGACAGCAACCACCTACAACTGTTGCCAAAAACACTTCTCCCAGTACTACTGTTAACAAATATGAAAAAAAACAGTTATCTATGAACGAAAAAAAGACTTTTAACACTATGTTAGAAGAACTTATTGGCACAAGAGGCGCTTTTATATTGGACGAAAAGCTTAACATTCTAGGCAAGGTTCCTACAATAGAGCTTGTTTCCACTGTCAGAAGCTTGGCAACAGGAGTATATTCCATTGTCTTTGACGGAATCATAGAACGTGACCTTGTTCAGGTAGCTGAGAAGACAAACATAAGATACCTGATTGGAATGGACACAAGAATAAAGTCAAACTCAACAAACGTAGGGCTTTTGACTAGTAATGATTTATAAGATTTTATTCTTCTTTTTTATTATATTATCTATTTTAGTGTTAACATTCAAAGAAAAAGTATTCTAATTATTCTGCAATCAATTCTTCAATAATTGCCCTAAACTCAGCTTCTTCTGCTCCAAGATCATCTTCTGCTTCATAACCATTGCCTATCCTCTTATACTTGTTACCAAACACAAACGTAGGAATAGAGCCTTTAGAATTATACTTCTTGAATATTTCTATCTCTTCAGGAGGAATATTTGTCTCTATTTCAGGGGTTAAAGTGTTATCCCCACTGTCAACATCCCAATGATATGCAACTATCTTTCCCTGTGCAATATATTCCCTAGCTACTTTATCAAAAGTATCCTTTACCCATACACAATGCGGGCACCACGTTGTCGTATAAAGCCTTATAACTGGTTTCCCATCTATCTTATACACTTCATCCCCTGTATCTACAAATGTCCTTTTACTTGTAGTTTCCGCTGGGGTAAAACCTGTAGCTTCAGGAGCTTTATCCAGCTTAAATACTACATCAGCATTACTAACAAGTTTATTAATATAAACTTCGACTGCTGCTGATTGCTTAGAAGTCTGTAATGTTGTTCTTATCTTCTCCTTTGCTTCTTCAAGAGTCATCTCATTTTCTTCTCTCTTAATAATATGATAACCAAAATTTGTTTCAACAATATCTGATACTTCACCAGCCTCAAGCCCAAATGCTACATCTTCAAATTCTTCAACCATCATACCTTCTCCAAAGAATCCGAGTTCACCGCCAAAAGGAGCTGAAGGGCCTATAGAATTTTCTTTAGCCAATTCCTCAAAATCTTCTCCATTATTAATCTCCTCTAAAAGTTCTTCGGCTAAGTCCTTTGAATCCACTAGAATATGCCTTGCTCTTATTTGGCCTGGCTTTGCAACGAACTTATCACTATTACTTTCATAATAATCTATAATCTCAAAATCATTAATTTTTATCTGTGACACAACTTCTTCATCAAGGAGTTTTGTTATAATTAATCTTGTCTTAAAATTTACTCTAAAACTCTCAAAATCTACGCCATCAGACTCAAGCCTGCTCTTTAGTTGTTCCTCTGTCATAGTATTTTCCATTAGAAACTTTTTCAGGCCATCCTGCAGTTCCAGCTCAGATACCTTTATGCCCTTCTTTCCAGCTTCCTGCAATAAAACCTTCTCAGGCACAAGCGACTGATTCAAAAAGTCTTCTTTAGTTATAAAAGCAGAATATTCAACAGGCACAGTAGCCTTATATACACTTTCCAGTTCTTCTAGAGTAATTATTTCGCCATTAACCATAGCAACAACATTATCATTCCCTGAAGATGGGAAAATATCTTTTGTTTTTAATATGAAAATTGAAAGAATGATTATAACTACGACAGCAACAAAAGCAATCATATAATTAGGTTTTGGCTCTTCTTCTCCATATTGCTGTTCTCCTCCTGCAAAAGTAGAACTTTCTGGAGTAAAAGGCTTTTCTTCAGGTTTCTGCTCATACACATCTTCTTTAGGCTTATCTTCAGGTCTCTGTTCTAATTTTACTTCCTTTTTCTCTTCTTCAATAATTATATCTTCTTTTTCCTTTTCTTCAGCAGGCTGCTGTAATTTTTCTTCTTCAACAACTTCACCAGGTTTATCCATCTCTTCAGCAGCAACAACTGGAGCTTCTTTCTCCACTTTTTCAGGTTTGGCTTCTTCTTTTATCTCTTCCTTGCCAACTAAATTAGTATCGGACGTAGTTTGAGCAGTTTCTTCTTTTGCTTCCTTTTTCTTTAGAGGAGTAGTTTTTTTCTTAGATTTCTTAGCAGCTTTTTTATTAGAACTTTTCTCCTTAATTACAGCTTTATCTACTGCAATTTCACTGTCTTCTATGTCTTCAGATTCCCAATCATAATGAACTTTTACGTCGTCTTCTGCCAAGTTATATCACCAAATAAACCCCTCTCTGAGCCATGTTAAGGCATTTTAGCCATTTTTAACTACTTTTATATAGATATATATGCTCTCATTAATAAAAGTTATGGTAATAGAATATAGACAAAGCAGATTATATTATGTGTATTTTACCTCTAAATTTGAAGGGATTTTCAGCCTAAAAAAGCGCTCTTTTTCACAAATAAAAAATCCCAATCGCAGCAAGCTGCGGGGTATTTTTAGTATTTAGTTTGCGTATTAAGCCGATGCAAGCATCGGGGTATAAAACCCAAACTAAATAATTAAGATCACAGATTTAACCATTTTTAAGAGATATTTTTTATATACTATCCATATTTTAAAGCATAATATGAAAAAACTTATTGCCCAGGGAGCTGAAGCAAAGCTTTTCTTAGATAACAATGTAATAATAAAGGACAGAATAAAGAAATCTTATAGAATTAGTGAAATAGATGAAAAACTAAGAAAGAGAAGAACAAAGAAAGAGGCAAAAGTCATTAAAAAACTCAACATTTTAGGATTTCCTTGCCCTAAACTAATCAGGTCAGATGACAAAGAGCTATTAGAGATAGAATTCCTCAAAGGAGACAGCATAAGAAACATCCTTGAAAAGAGTGATTACAAGTTCCTCTGCAATGAGATAGGAAAAAACATTGCCATCATGCATAACAATGAGATTATCCATGGAGATTTAACAACATCAAACATGATTCTCAAGGATGACGACAAAGAAAGAGTTTATTTTATTGATTTTGGGCTTAGCGTCTCCTCACTTAAAGTGGAAGATAAAGCTGTTGATTTGCACTTATTGAAACAGGCCTTGGAATCAAAGCATTATAAGATTTGGGAGGAATGTTTCAAATACGTGTTAGAAGGTTACAAGTCAATCTCAGAACATTATGATGCTGTGATAGAAAGGTTAGAAACTGTTGAGAAAAGAGGCAGGTATAAGAGGAAGAAGAGCAAACACAAAAACTAATTTTTCTTATTCTTCAAGAACTTAACCTTCCTCAATGAATAATTAACAGGATTCTTTATCTTATTGCATAGATTATCAGGCTTGCATATTCCAATGTCATGATAATAATCTTTATTGCTACAGTTTGGTGGAAGTATATTCTTCTTCTTATACTTATGATACCTTATCTGTCCAACCATGTAAGTTTCCCTTATTGCTTCAGGATTCTTTTTGTTCCATTCACCCAACCTCTTCTCCACTTTTTCATGATCCCAGCCAAGGCTTGTAAGAAAGTTAACGAGTATAAACAATACTCTTTTTTTCCCATCATCCAGCCCATTGTTTAACACAAAATTGATACACGGAGGAAAGAACTTTTCAGGCATGGGGGCATCCAGCTTGATTTCCATGGGCTTCCCATAGTTTTTATTATTTCCTTCAGGCTTTTCACCTTCTTTCTCAACAAACTCATATGCCTGCATAACAAGTCTTCTTGCATCCTCTTCTATTACTCTATTTTCATCAAGAAATTTTAATTCACCTAATTTTACATTCTCAGGCTTTGCCATTTCTTTGTCAAACGATAAAATTTCATCATGCTTTACAGGCACAGAAATTAACCCTGATTTTTCATTGAACGAGTAAACACTTCTGTAAAGATGCCTGCTCGATATAAGTACAGTGTCTATGTCAAGGAAAGATTCTGTGTTAAGCTTATTAACCATGCTTCCTGATTCATTTTTCTCTTTTATCATAATCTCTTCAGCTTTCTTGCCAACATTTTCAACAATTCTAGAGAAATCATTATTTTCATATTCAAGTATTGCCCTGCTCAAAGGCTCTTTTATCATTGCCTTTAGATACATTGTTATTCTTCTTGGCAGTTCAGGGAAAAGTTTTTTTGTCTCAATATTATTTATCAATTTAGGAAATGCTTTGAAAGGCACTGCAATATGCAGCCCTTTATTGCCTGAGAATTTGCATGATAAAGAATTAATCCCATTATGCTTCAACGCCTTGACAACTAAGTCTCCTGCTATTTTGCTGTACTCAAGGTTATGGCAGTCTATATCTAATACAAGGTCAAACCCTGTTCTCATCTCATCCTGCTCGCTTTTTTTCATCCCTGTGCTTAACTGCAGAACATTTCCCCAATGCTCTTCTGAGACATGAAAAGATGTAGCGCCTTTCTTCGCAAGATTTAATACATCATTAGGATACTGTAGAACATCCGGCCTTTTCCCAAATCCTTTTTCTCCGAACTTGACTGCAACTTCCCTGCCGTTCGCATTCCTGACTATTTCTTCCTGAATCTCTTTTCTTTTATAATGCTTAAGAAGCATGCTTAACGATATCATTTTCTTAGAAGATTTAGATAAACTTATGTCTTATATTAATATTTCTTTAATCTAAATCTCAAGATGTTTCAACATATTTGCATACCATACTTGCAAATCACTGTTATTGCTTCTCACAGAAAACTGTCTTGGCTCAATAATCTTTTTAGAATAGTTCCCACCTTTAGAATATATCCTAGGATTACTATTAAGAGTAAGAGCAACTCTTTCTGTCAAATCTTCTGCATCCAAAGGATTCCCATTTGGACTAGTAATCTTAGAAACATCTATACCAAGCTTCTGATAATATTCAAGAAGAGGCTTAAACCTTTCATTCAATACAGAATAAAGAACTTCACTTTCACCCTCCATTAACTTACAAAGGACTGCTACAGGATAAGGTGTCTCAAGAAGCCCAATTCTTTTCCTAAGTATTCCAGGAAGATCGTCCACAACAGACTTTTTATTAAACTCTGAAAGTGAGATTGGTTCACCAAATTTTACAGTTGCCTCAATCTTTGCTTCAGGATGTTTTTCTGCATAATGCGGATACCTAATCCAAAAATAATTTGAATCCATAATATATTTCAGGCTTCTGCTTAACCCCAATAAAAAGGATGGTTTGCCAACAAAATTTAAGGCATCAGGATATTTAGACCCAGACATATTACTAGGAACAATTAACAGCTCTTTTTCACCCTTATGCCTCTGCAAAATCCTATAAAGATGTTTAAAAAAAAGCGGGCTCATGTCTCCTAATTCTCCTGTTTTTGATCTGCCTGTGCTCACCTTCCCATTAACGCCAATCTTATATTCTACAAAAGGCATAATATCATATGTTCTCCCATTTACACCTTCAAACATTTGCTGTTCAAGATATGAAGGCAATACATTAGTCAAATAATATCTTTCATCCAAAAACTGCTCTACTTTCTTATCTGCAAGCAATGTCTCTAACTCACCAACATTTTCTTCATGTTCAGAATCAATCATCCTTCTTTTCCCATCCTTATCTATAAAATATTTAACAAGAGGCATATTTTGATTTATTTCTTCTATATCCTTTTTTTTAAGAGAAAATGCCTTATCTTTCCTAAGAAACATAAATGTTCCAAACTTCTTTAATATTGTACTAAAACCTCGGACAAAAAGATTATCCCCTCCTGGAATCATCAAATATTTATGAGACTGTTTCTCACCTTCCATACTTTCAGAAGATTCATCCAACGACTTATAAACACAATCAACAAGCAATGGTTGCATGCCTATATAATCCCCAGTGAACCTATGCCTAGGACACCAAGCAACACTGATATCAGGATCTTTTACAATCTCCTTATACCTAGTAATTCCTTCTACTTCAAACCTTGAGAATAAGCAGCTTTTATCACTATGATAGACTTGCCTGTCTTTCGTTTCATCAAACTCTACTAGACTTAATTTTTTAAACAAATCTCCCATCAGAAAAGGTTTAACAGCTCTACCTTTCATATATCTCATAAACTTTCCATTATTCTGGAATTCAAGATCAAAGTCATGACCAATCTCTTTGAAATATCTCTCAGGATCTCTCCAGACAACTCTAGTCTTCTCCTCGCTCATATCAACAAGAATCCTAGAGGTTTTATAAAAATATCTATAATCTATCAAAAATCAGCTAATCAGTACAAGCTCACTTCTTCAAATAAACCGTTCTTGTAGGGAATGGTATGTCTATCTTCTTCTTATTCAGCTCATTATAAGCCTTTGTAAGAATCTCGTCTGAAATGTCAAATCTTTCCTTGTAATCTTCTATAAAAAACACTAAATCAAAGTCTAATGAGAAATCATTCATCTTATTGAACCTTACCAAGGGTTTGCGCTTCTCATTTCCATGCACCACTCCTTTAACATTCTTAAGCGTAGTAAGAAGAGTTTTCTTAACCTTATCTATATCCGAGCCATAAGCTACTCCTATAGGCAGAACTAATCTTAACACATTGTTTGGCTTTGCCAAATTCTTTATCTTGCTTGTTGCCAGCATTCCATTAGGAACAATCAATAATTCATTATCAAAAGTCTTTATCTTAGTGCTCCTTAACCCTATTCCAACAATCTGTCCTATTTCTCCTGATTCAAGCTGGATTACATCTTTTACTTTAAACGTCTTGTCAAGTATAAGAGATATGCTCCCAAATATGTTTCCAAGAGAAGTCTGCATTGCAAATGCAACTGCTAAGCCAGCTATACCCAAGCTTGCAAGCAACGGCCCTATCTTTATGCTCCATATGTCAAGCACAATAAGCAATACTATTATTCCCACAAAAATTTTTGAAAGCGACTGAATGAGAGGAAGCACTTCATCATCAAACGTTGACTTTGTTCTTTCCGCAATCTTTTTCCCCCATAGTTTGATTACAGTGTTCACAAAGCTGACAACTATATAACCCATTATAATTACCACAACAGTGTTAATTCCTTTTTGGATAGATGAGTTAGTTATATTTAAAGGCTTTATAGCCAGCTTTATTCCAAAAAGAATCAGCATATAAAACAAAGGCATTTCTGATTTCTCAAGTATAATATCATCCACTTTTGTTTTAGTTTTTGAAGCTATTTTTTTAACATATTTTCTATAAACAACCAACATTACAGAAGCCAGAAACAAGAATAATATAAAAACTAATAGTGCTTGAATGTATACGTTCCCAACTAAATCATTTAGCCAGGGTAAAAAGTCTAAGTTTAAGTTCATCCTCTTTTTTTTTCTTTTTTTT
>JASMCJ010000045.1 GCA_030753365.1 Candidatus Woesearchaeota archaeon | reverse complement strand
TGATTTTCCATCATCAAGAGTTAGTTTCATCTTGAAACAAGATTCTTATACTGCTTTTGCAAATTCTTTCTCTAGGTCATCTGCAACTTTTTTAAGCCTCTTAGCAGCATCTATTAAGGCTGTTTTAGGCTCCTTTTGGCTGTCAGTTTCCACTACCATCTCTGATACATCCATTAAAGGATGACTCACTTTATAAGCAGCTATTTTCACATGCTTATCTTCCAGCAATTCTTTCCTCAATATATTACAGAAACTATGAGTCTTTCCCTCAATATTAAACACCAGCTTATGTTTGGTTTCTTCTAATATCTTTATCATAGTTATGAAAAACAGAAGCTGATATATAAACGTTTTTGTTTTATATGTGTATTTAGCCTAACAATTAAATACGAAAAACCTTTCTATTCTTAATAAAATAATCAATTCCTGAAACCACTGTAAACAGAGTAGCTGCCAACATCATAATCCAAGAATACCTCAATCCAATAATCACAGCAATAATGCCAACAAACTGAGATATAGTTTTAGCCTTTCCTAATTTGCTTGCATGTATTATACCTCCATGTTTTGACGCTGCTAACACCCTTAACCCTGTTACAGCAAATTCTCTTGCTATTATAAGGAAAACCATCCATGCGGGTATGCCTTTTCCTATAAGAAATATTAAAGCTGCTGATACAAGCAGTTTGTCTGCCAATGGGTCTATCAGTTTGCCAAGCTCTGTCACTTCTTTTCTTTTCCTTGCAATATAACCATCTAACGCATCTGTCAATGCTATTAAGAGGAACATGACTGCAGCTATATACTTAACATTCCAAACAAGAAACAACACAAAAACAGGTATAAGAAGTATTCTAAGCAGTGTTATTTTATTTGCAAGGTTCATCCTAATATGTTCTTAAAAACCACAATATTTAAATCTAACTATTAAAAAGTAAGTATCTATGGAACCTAACAGCCAGATGACTCCCGAGCAGGCACAGGCTATGCAGGAAAAGGTCAAAAACATGAGCCCTGAAGAGCTCAAGGAATTTCAGAAACAGCAGTGCATCTTCTGCCATATTGCAGAGGGCAAGATGCAGGCTAAAAAGGTTTATGAGGATGATAAGGTTATCGCTGTTCTGGACATAAATCCTGCCAACGCAGGCCATATACTTCTTTTGCCAAAGGAACATTATGCTATAATGCCTTTGATGCCTGATGACTTGATAAGTTATATTTCAATGGTTGCTAAAGCGCTCTCTAACGCAATGCTAAAAGCTCTGAAAGTTGAAGGTACTAACATCTTTATTGCTAATGGAATGAGCGCAGGCCAGAAAGCTCAGCACTTCATGATGCATATCATCCCAAGGAATAAGAATGATAACCTTCCATTGACTGTTCCTAAGATGGCTGTCAGCAAGCCTGACATGGAGAAACTCAAAGAAATTGTCACAAAGAAGGTTAATGAAATCTTCGGCATAAAGGAAGAGAAGCCTAAGAAAGCAGAAGATAAAGAGAAGGAAAAGAAAGAAGAAAAGAAGCCTAAGAAAACAAAACAAAAAATTGTTGACGCAGAGTTCAAAGAGATAGAGAAGAAAATCAAGAAGAAATCAACAGCTAAGAAAAGTAAAAAAAAGAAGGAGGAAGAGGAAGCTAGCCTTGACGATATTACTAACGTCCTGAATAATTTATAAAATGCCTGACTGCCAATTTTGTAAGCAAATCAAAAGCAAAGAGAACATGATTTATGAGGATGACAAAGCTGCCGCTTTCCTTGACTCATCTTTCCCTGGTAAAGTAACTATTATACCTAAAGAGCATTATCCAATTATAGAAAATGTGCCTGACTTTGTGGTAGGCCATCTATTCATTATTGCCAACAAGCTTTCCAAGGCATTGTTTGAATGCATTAACTCAACTGGCACTAACATTATTGTCAACAATGGCATTACCGCAGGCCAGACAATTCCTCACTTCTGCATTAATATAATTCCAAGGAGAGAGAACGATAATATTAACCTTCAATGGCAGCCTAAACAGTTAAGCGATGATGAGATGGAATCAGCAGAACTTCAGCTTAAAGAAGAGACAAAGAACATTGGCCAGTTCGATAAGGAAAAGAAAGAGCCTGTAAAGCTAGAGAAAAAGACAGAGAAGATAGAACAGAAAGACGGCGAAGAGAATTATCTTGTTAAGCAGTTGAGAAGAATTCCTTAGAGCAATCCCAAAATCAAGTTTCCCCATATCAAAGAAACAATATAAGCCATCAGGAACACTGGTATAAATGGCATTCCTATTTTTATCAGAACTTTGCCAATCTTCCCTTTTTCTTTCAGCTTAATCAATTTATGTATCTGCTCTTTCTCAATTCCTAAATCTTTAGGTCCTGTTATATACTCTCCTTTTATTTTAACCTCTTTTGCTATCCAGTCACCTTCTGTCAACTGTTCAGGCTCTACATATTTGAGCATGCACACCTTTTCAACAGCTTTGATAAACACCCAAAGGTATAATGTGAGAAAGGTTATTGTCAGCAATGAAACCATCATCATGCTTAGCATCACATCTTTAACTATAATCAAATAACCAAGCACTAATACAGAGATACCCAGAAAGATTCTTTTCACTATTACTATACGCCTGTTTTTCAGCAACCTCCCTGCCTCTTTTGAGAATTTCTTAAAATTAGAAACAACAAGCACAAAACTCCATACCATGCCATACACAGCTCCAACAAGAAGTATGTTTATTATAAATGTCACCAGCAGACTTGTATAACTGAAGTTAAACCCTATCAATGCCCCAAGGCCAATAAGCATCTTGCTATCCCCACCACCCCATTGCGCAGTATAGAACATTAGGTAAGCAAATATAAGGAATATCAACGCTCCTGAAACAGAATAACCAAAAAAGAGCCAGTTTGAGGTTATAAGAGAATATATAAGGCTTATTGCCAATCCAGAGATTATTAAGCTATAGTTTAGCCAATCAGGCACTTCTCTTGTCTTTATATCCGTTATTGAAGCGATTATTAAGGCAGTTATAATCACAATAATCAGTATAATTTCTATCATTATACTCTTTAAAAGATAAAATTTTATAAATATTACTACATACTTACTATAATATAGTAAAATCCAGTAAAATGTTAAATAAAATCATGCAGCTTCTTAAGAGAAAAAAGGATGGTTTACCAAGGCATATTG
>JASMCJ010000044.1 GCA_030753365.1 Candidatus Woesearchaeota archaeon | reverse complement strand
ATATTTTACTATAATAAAAAAGACGATTGGCCTCATCTATTCTATTTTCCTCATACAATAGAAGAAGAGGAAGTTTCTGATTGGGAGAATTCAGGTTTTAAAGTTGTTTCAGAATTAAATGTAAATTATCATCTTAGAGACCCTTCTTGTATTGAAGCAGAAAGGTTAACTAAAGAAATAGCAAGGAAATTTGATGTTGTTGTTTGTTTGCCTGCTAGTGATGAATATATTCCAGGAGAGGAATATTTAGATTAATCTTTATATATTTCTGGTTATGTTTTTAAGATAATAAATCTAACTCAAGCTTTCTAGAACATTCCCTAACTTGCCAAGATTGTTTCCAATGCCAGACCAGTCGCCTTCTTTCATAGAATTCTCAATAAGATCATAATAATTTTGGGCTTCTTCAATAAGTTCAGAAGTTGTTTTAACTTCTAAAGTTCCTTCCTCTATCAGTTCTCCTTTCTCTTCAACAACTCTCTTGCTTTTTCCGAACAGAACTTCCAAAGCTTCAGCAAGATTCTCTTCCATAACAACACTAATACCATCAGAAACTAAAACCCTTTTCAGCTCAGGGAGCTGCCCAGTCTCTGCCTGGATATATAAAGGCTCGATATAAATAATACTATCTTCAATAGGAATAACAAGCAAATTACCTCTTGTAACCCTTGAACCCTGCTGACTCCATAAAGTAAGCTGTTTTGAAATCTCAGAGTCCTGGTCAATCTTTGCTTCAATCTGTAAAGGACCATAAATCAATTTATCCTTAGGGAACTTATACAATATTAATTTCCCATAATCCTGTCCATCAGAGCGGGCAGCCATCCATGCTACCATGTTGTCCTTCTTGATAGGACTAAAACTAGTCATCAAAACAAACTCTTCCTTAGCCTCATCAGGAAGTTTCATTATAATATGGTAAGGCTCTACCATAACCTGCTGGCCAACGCCGTAAACTTCGTTAGGGATCTGCCAGGCATCTTCCTTGTTATAGAACACTTTAATATCATCCATGTGATAAGTGCTATAGATATGAGACTGTACCTTAAACAAATCCTTAGGATATCTAATATGCTCTTTCAGGTCAGCGGGCATGTCCTCAAACCGTTTGAACTGTTTAGGGAAGATCTTTGCATAAGTAAGCATTAAAGGATCGGAAATGTCCATAACATAATAAGTAACAGTGCCGTCATAAGCATCAACAACAATTTTGACTGAGTTTCTTATATAATTAATCTGCCCAATCTTCTCAGAGTAAGGGTAATTTCCAGTGGTGGTATATGCATCCAGTATCCACTTTAGATTTCCGCTTTTATCAATAACAATGTAAGGATCACCATCAAGCTCTAAAAATGGTGTAAGCTTTGAAACTCTTCTTGTAATCTCTCTAGCGAACATTACCTTGCTATCAGGAGCAATATCTGAAGATAAAAGTATCTTAATGTCTGCAAATCTTATAGCCATCAATAGTTTCTTTAAGAAAGAATCTAACACTACTCCACCTTTTCCGTCATAGTTAATATATTCATTAGTATTGCCCTTAGGATAATCAAACTCGTTTGTTTTGGTGTTAACAAGAACAAAATCGTTATCCTTCTCTCCATAATACATCTGCGGCCTTGAAACCTTTAGATTTTCTTCATCAATAGTATAAATTGGTGGAATATCCTTAATAAAATAGTCCGGCAGACCCTGCTTTGTAACCTTGTTAACTGGGCTCATAACAATCCCAAAACCGTGGGTATAAACCATGTGAAGGTTAACCCAGGTCTTTGCATTCTCAGTTATCTGCCTTTGGTCAAGCTCTCTGGGGGCAAGCATGACAGCAGTATACTTACCATTAATATTATATCTGTCAATATCAATGCCTGCAAGGTCATAATACAATCTAATCTCCTGCGTTTGTTTGTATGTTTTTGTCAAAGGTCTTCTGTCAAGGATTCTCACATTATCAATAGTCTCTGAAGCTTCATCAAGCATCTCAGAAGTCAGTTTCATGTCAGCAGGGAAATCTTTCTCTTCAACTTCAGATAAGCCATAAGCCAAACGGGTAAACTTTATGTTATTCTCAATATAAGGTTTCTCAAGATTAATCTCATTAGGAGAAACCTTCAAAGCCTGCACAATGCCAGGAATCATTGTAGGGCCTACAAACCCAAATAGGAAATAAAGGATTAATGCATAACCCAGAATATGGCGTTTTTTCAATTTGGGTTGCTTTGAGATATAAAACACCCAAATTAGCAAAACTACGGCAACACAAACTGCCAAAACCATCATAATCTTAATCATAGGCAAAAAGGCAACAACATCAGAATAACCAGCGCCAACAACAATGCCTTGCTCTGAATACATAATTGAAAACCTTGAAAGATAATGCCTAACCGCCAGTAAAACAAAAGCAAAAGAAACTAAAATGCCCAGATGAGCTACTGCCTTGGTCTTTATCTTTGAAAAAACAGCCTTGAAATCAACGGTTGGAGACATTGGTGTTACAGTGTCAACAACGGGCTTCTTTGGCTTAACAGCTGCTGAAATAGCAGACTGAAAGTAATCTAACAGAACTAAAACTATTGTAATAACAACACAACCCATTAGAAAGTTCCATACTAATAAATAGAAAGGAAGTGAAAATACATAGAAAGACACATCTTTTATGAAAATTGGGTCATTGAGATTAAAAGATATTTGGTTAAAGTATTGCAAAACCTTGAACCAACCTGAAGAAGCGGTAAGGCCAACCATGAATGATATTATAGTGACGATGAATAGTTTAATCCTGAAGGGCACAACATTTTTTTCAGTAATCTTTGATGAAACCCAAAGGTTGGCAATCAGGAACAAAAAGAGGAACAAGGCTGTTGCAAAAAACAATTTAACCCTTGAAAAAAGGCTTATCAGGAAAATTTGAGAGAAACCTAGAGCATCAAACCAAAGAAAATCAGTGTATAACCCAGCCAAAGCTGAGATAGAAATGATTAGTGCAAAAATTATGCCAAGAATAATTCTTATGAACCAGTTTTGTTTCATAATGGAAATAATTATGGGTAGTTGCTTTTAAACTTTGCTATAAAGGAATTTAGAAAAAACAACATTTAAATACAAGCAACATCAAAAAGAGTTCTAAAAAGGGGGTATTAATGGTAAAAAAGATATTATTAGTATTGATTATTCTACTTATTATACCTATTTCTTATGCTGAATCTATAGACAGTAAAATTAATTCTATTGTAAAATACGGGGAGCAGTATGAGATGGGGCAGATAAGCTATCTGCAGATGATAGTGCATTCTAATGCTCTTAGACAGGAAATAAACGAGATGCTAAGCGAGAAAATAGAAATCAAGTTTGAAGAACATATTGAGTATGGTGCTACAGAAGAGGAAATGAGAAAAGTAACATTAGTGGAACATTGATAAAAGATCCTGTGACTAAAATAGTGATTATCCAACCAAGAACAGATTTGAACCAGTAGCCAAAAACGTCTTTCATGTAAACGGATTCATCTATAATCCCTAAGTAGATAAGAAAATCTTTCAAGTAATATTTGGGATTTTTGAAGAATTTCTGCGGTTTTTCGTGAAAAATGGTATTTTTTGATGATTTTTCATCTTTTTTAGGGAATTATCAAAAAAGTTTATAAAGAATGGTTAATAAGATATTACCTCTGAGTCAGCAGCATTGGGTTTTCCAGCATCACCAATTTCTGGTGTCTTGTTGAAAGGATTCTTGGGCTGATCCCTTACTTTTGCAACATTTTCTCGCACTTTCTTCACATAAATCTTAACTTCGTCTCTCGGTTTCAAGCCCAGAGCCTGGACCATGCTTTTCCTTAGATTTATTGCCAGTCTATCCCCTTACCAAATAATACATACTTTCCATCTTCCCATTCATCTCCAGATAATGTTGTTTGTTCCATATCTATCACCTATCACATAGATAAACATAAGATATATAAAGACTTTTCTTTAACCCAACCTTTTCCCATAAATGAATATCTGTCTGCTGAAAAGACTTCGCTTTCTTTTAGAATAAGTTACACTGAACTTTTCTTTGGAAAACAATTCTTTTACTTTCTTTTCATCTTCAACAATTAATGCGTTAGGAGTTACATCGATTATACTGTGCTTGATATAGAAGCAAAACCTTCCTTTCTTCTTAAGAACAGTTCTTAAGTGCTTAAGGAATACTGGAATATCATCTATATATCCAAGCGAGTTAAAAGAGAAGAATATGTCAATGTTCCTTATATTAGGAGGGATTTTCCATGATTTCTTATAAGAAACCTTAACCTTGTTCTTATATTCTTTTGGAATATTCTCTTTGAATACTTTTATCTGCTCGCTTGACTTGTCAATAGCATAAATCCTTTTGAAGGGCAGCTTTTTCTTAATAATCCTTCTTGTGAACCCTCCCACACCGCAGTCATAGTCAAGGAACACATGATCCTTCTTAGTTGTTCCTATAAGCTTAAGGATATGGTTGAACAAAGGTTTTGGGAGAGGAGCTAAATGGTAAAGATGGGAAAGCTTTGCAAGAAAGTTCTTTCTCATAATGAT
This sequence comes from Candidatus Woesearchaeota archaeon, assembly GCA_030753365.1. Lineage (GTDB taxonomy): Archaea > Nanobdellota > Nanobdellia > Woesearchaeales. The sequence goes on along the minus strand of JASMCJ010000044.1, from coordinate 8,639 downwards.
ATATTTTTGGTCATAAAATATTTCTATAGCGAAGTATGCAGGGATGCCAAAAAAGATTAATGAGCTTGAAACCCTTAAAATGTCCATTGCGCCATGTGTTTCCCTGATGAACATTATCATCAAAAAAACCATAAAGAGCACAATGAAGAATGGTCCAACCTTACCAAAAGGTACTTTGAACGGTCTTGGAAGCTCTGGCTTTTTGAATCTTAGGATAACAACGCTCATAAGCACGGCTGAATAAAGTATCAATATAAGCGGTATTAGAAGATGAAGCAGTTTTTCATATGAGCCAGCTCCTATAACAACAAGGATAGAGATAATAAGAACCTGAAATATTATAGACACATAAGGGCTTTTATGCTTAGGATGTATCTTTGCAAACTGAACAAAGAACAGCTTATCCTCTGCAAGAGCCATCAAAAGTCTCGGTGAAGTCACAATCCAGCTGGCAACAGCGCCAATTATAGATACAGATACGAGAAGTGTAAACACAATACCACCTATATTACCAAAATAGGCCTTGCCTAAATCCCTTAAAGGAGCTGAAGACTCTGCATAAGTCTGCCAGGGGATAACACCCATTGCAGTCAGTGAAAGCAGAAGAGCAAACCCGGCGATTGCTATAGTGCCATAAATAAGCGCTTTAGGCATGACCTTAGTAGGATTCTTTGTCTCTGCAGATAAGAATATAGCGCTCTCCCAGCCAAAGAATGTTTCAGCGATAAAGAAGATTGCTAAAAGCAGGTTCATGGTTGGGAATACAAAGAATGGGGAGAAATTTGCAATATTGAACTTAAAAAAGCCAGGCACTATGATAGCTGTAATTGTTCCTAGAGTGATTAATGCAAATGTAACAAGCATATAAGTGCTTGTCTGCATGCCTTTGAATGCAATATAGTTGAACAATACCACAAGGCCAATAGCTATAGGAATATAGAATCTTGAATATTCAATAGGTATCATATACTGCAACGCTCCCAATAAAAGCATAGAGATTGTAACACTGCCTGCAATGGATGTTGTCCAGCCAATAACGAAGCTCCAGAACCTTCCATAGGTTTGTTTTGCGAACTCATAAACACCTCCTGCCTTAGGAAACATGCTGGTAAGCTCTGAGAAGCACATTGCAATATAAACTGCAATAACTGATAAAATGCCCCATGAGATCAACGATGCAGGCCCTGCATACTTTGCGCCAGCTGATGTAAGGAACCAGATGCCAGTGCCCATGATTGAATTGATGGTAACAAGCAGTATAACTCTAAAGCTTAGCACACCTTTCATCTTCTTCTCATGAGGCTGCACCTTCCTAATCTCTGTCTTTTTTAGATGATGACGCATCCTAAGGAACCTGGGAGCTCTTGCAGCAAACCTGAACAACCTGAGAAGTTTTCCATAACGGGCGAATCTTGCCATCTTTGCGACTCTTGCAATAACTCTAATCCCTCTTAGGGCTCGTGTAAAAGAAAGATATTCTATGCCCATGAATATATAGTTAAAAGGGATAGTTGCAATAATGTCAAGGTAGTGTTTTTTAACATAAGGAATAAAATGCGGGGTTTCTAGCCATCTGAAATACAAATCTATGGCAAAGATGATAATAACTACAAGATCAAAAATGTCTATAAGAGCACTATACCTTGAAATGTCATAGAATGATTCAAAAATGGTAACAGTAAGAAGCAGCACTAGAGCAGGTGGAATAATATTTTGTATTATTTCATCTAGCTTGTTCCTTGAAATAGTAATTCACCCTCTTTTTATAGTTAATTTTTCTAACAATGATAATATATAAATATTTGGAATATTTTATTCTTACAAAAAGATAAATATTTATAAGATATGTTATAAAAATATATATACTAAAAGGTAGACTATTATAAAAATGGAAAAAAAAGGTGGTGATATATTTAGCGCAGGCTATGGTACAGGAGAAATTACAATAACAAAGCTTATTCTCTATAATTTGCTCTTCATTGTGCCTATTGTTCTCTCAGTTATGTTATCAAGGCTCATAGCAGTCAGAATACATGAGAAATTTGAGACAACAGTGAACATAATGGTTCAAGTGATTATGGTATTTGTAACAATGATTATATTCTTCTTTCTTATCCCTTTTATAAGGAACAGAGAAAGTGTGAAAGGAGTAAGATATTCATTAATAGGCTTTCTTATAGTAGCAGTAGGCCTTACCCTTCCAATGCTTATCATAAAACGCAATCCTTCACTCTTTTTCATAGAAATGCCTCATCTAGCAACATACATACTGCTTACATTCATATACTGTCCTGAAGTATTGGGGATGGATGTTGATATAAGCAAATGGTTCAAACAGTATAAACAGTTGATGGTGATATTAGTGTATGTAAGCATACTAATATTCTATACATTTGGTTTTGGATGGATATTCTTTAATATTGCAGCATCAGATCCAGGTGCATTTTCATATGCTGTTGATAAGCCAATTGTATATTCTCAATATATCTATTTCAGTATAATCACATTTGCAACTATTGGATATGGTGACATAACGCCTGTAACAGCTATTGCAAGGTTTTTGGTTAGCACAGAGGCTTTAATAGGAGCAATAGTAAATGTTATATTCGTTGCAATACTGTTTGTTTATATCTCAAACTTCCAGGCATTCTTCAGGGAATTTAAGAAAGAAGAAGCTATCATAGGCAAGGAAGAAAAGATGATAAAAAAAGAAGAGAAAAAGGTTGAGAAGGAAGAGAAGTATATAGAGAAATTGGCTGGGAAAATGACGAAAAGCAGTGCTAAGCCTAAAACAAAAGTTGTGAAGAAAGTTAAAAAAAGTAAAAAGTCTAAGAAAAAATAAGATTTTGTTTCTAACCAGAAACCTCTGGAATCTCTTTCTCTTCAAGATGCTTGCCTTTCTTCCATGTGCCTGCCCTAAACCATAAGGCAGATACAATAGATGTAACGATTATAGAAATAGCGATACCATACCAAACACCAGTAACCCCATAAGGTTTAGATAAAAAGTAAGCAAGCGGCACAGATAATACAAGCAATCTTAATACTGATAATACTATTGAAGGATAACCTATCCCTGCACCTTGGAATGCGGAAGGGATAATCATACTAATACCAATCAGCATATACAAAAGGCTGATAATCCTAATATAAGATACACCATAAGCAAGTATATCAGGGTTAGTGTTAAAAATGCTTATCCAGAACTCAGGGAATAGAAAAAACATTAATCCTATAACTTCCATGAAAATCATTGTTATCAAAACACCAGTCCAGGTTGTCTTTTCAGCTCTTTTAAAATTTCCAGCACCAACATTATGGCCAACAATAGTTATAACAGCAGTTGAAATGCCTATAGCTGGCAGCAGCGCAACCATATCCAATCTGTTAGCCAGGCCATAAGCAGCTATTGCAAAAGGCCCGAAATTGGAAATAATCTTCATCATAAAGAACATGCCAAAGGACATAACGGCCTGAGATAAGGATGCGGGAATGCCTATTGAAAAAATGTCTTTTATAATGCTAAACTTAAACTTAAAATTCTTTAAATCAAGCTTAATATGGGCCCTATTTCTTAATAAATGAGAAAACACGAACACTGAAGAAATTGACCTAGCTATGATGGTTGCCAGCGCAGCGCCAGCCATTTCTAATCTGGGGAAAATTCCAATACCGAAAATCAAAAGAGGATCAAGAATAATGTTAAGGATAGTGCCAAGCATCATAGCTTTCATAGGAGTTTTCATATCACCCTCTCCTCTTAAAATTGAATTACTCATAAAAGCAAGAAACATGAAAAAAGAGCCGCCAAAAATTATTTTAACATAATCCATTACAAGAGGCATCATTTCAGGAGTTGTGCCAATCAGAATGAATAATGGTTTAGACAGTGTTAATCCGAATGTTGTAAAGAAGATGCTTAGGATAAGAGCAAGCAGTAATGAATGTTCTGCAGCGTTATCTGCATCTCTCTTTCTTCCAGCTCCTAAAAGCCTTGCAATAAGCGAAGTAACGCCAATGCCAATACCAGAAGCTAATGCAATGATAAGAAAAATAACAGGAAATGTTATAGAAATAGCTGCAAGAGCTAAAGCAGACAACTTTCCAACATAAATAGTATCAATTATGTTAAAGCCAGTATGCAGCAGAAAAGCAAGCATCATAGGTAATGATAGTGCAAAGATGTTTTTAGTGATGCTGCCCTTGGTGAGATCTCGTTTCATAAACAGAATGAAGGTAAATGTTTTATAAGAGTTTTGTAATTTTAAGAAGTAGTAAATAATTAAATTCCTTATATCACATAAATATTTATATATTATTTAGGATTATATTAATCAAAATGTCATGGGTTTCTATGGGAGAGAATGATAGAATATTTTCAGAAATTAATGTTCTTAAAGCCTGATGCTATGGAAAGTCTTAGAAGATGCATGAAGTATCTAACTATACCTTGGCCTGAATATAGAGAAGACAAGCCAAACATTCTTGCTTTTAAGAGATAGATTGGATTTTATTCATAACGTAGTATCTATTACTTGCGTTCTTTGAATCTTACCTTTTATCCCCATTGCCACTTAAATCCACCTTCAGTCTTTTTTATTGCTACTATTATTAGAACAAATATTAATACAATTAGTTCCATAGTAAATTGGAATGGTCTTTTCTCAGCATCTAAGACTCGCGAAGTCACAATAATAATAAACCCTAGTGTAAGCAACCAACCTTCCCATGTAACTGGCGTTGCGCCATAACCGTACCTTTTTCGTGTAAACCAATATTTATTTGTCATTTTAGCGTTACTCATACCTCAGAGTCTGTCATTCGCTTTGCTCATTTCTTGACATTAGCGCTACTATTCGTAACGCAACGCATCCACGGGTTTCTGCTTTGAAGCATGGATTGCAGGTAGTAAGCCTGAGCCAGCTCCAACCAAGAAAGCAAACATTAAACAGCCAATAGTAAGCCACCAGGGAAAATAAGGCTTTAACATTGCCAATCCAGATTGCCTGGCCATAAGCTCTCCAAACTTGGCAATGCCATAACCAAGCAAAACACCAAGAATTCCTCCAACCAGGCCTAATAAGCCAGACTCAAAAACAAAAACAAAGAGAATATCACTATTCCTTGAGCCAATAGCTTTCATTATGCCAATCTCTTTTGTTCTTTCAAGAACAGCAGTATACATAGTGTTCATAATATTAACAGCTGCAACAACCAAAGAAATCAGTGCAATAATAACAAGAACAGCGTTCAAAACAATAATCACTGTGCCAAAAGTTTCCATCATTTGCTCAAAAGTCTGCACATGGAAATCTTCCTGTCCTTCTTTCTGGCCTTTTCTCTTCCTGAACTTATCTCCAATTTTCTCGGCAAGCTCTGTGGGGCTTTGATCATCTGCTGCTCGTATAACAATTGTTTGGTATTCATCTCCTTTATCAAAAATCTCTTTAAAACCTTCAAAAGTAAGATAAACATTCCTGTCATCTTCAGGGTTTCCCACTTCATCATAAAAACCTACAATATCCACGTCAATGCCATTAACGATTATCTTATCCCCTACATTAAGAGCCTTCTTAAAAACCTTGTTTGCAGTTCTGTAATTATGCCCTAAATTTGCTTTCAGCTTATCACCTTTTTTCAAACCTCTGCCTTCAACCACTTCAAACCCTGCAGCCATTTCCTCAAAAAGCATTCTCTCGTCAGGATCTGTAGGAAGCCCCATCACATAGGGGTATTTGGGCTTTTTATCATCCTTAATCTTAACCTCACCGTTAACCATCATATACCCAATAATCTCTCCAACACCATTAATTTTTCTGATAAAATCAATATCATCCTCATAGAACTTCACATTTCCTGTTCCAGGCACGCCAGCTCCTCTAGGCATAATCATCAGCTTATCAGTGCCCATCTTCTGGAACATATCATCCATATATTTTGCAATGCCCTGGCCAAAGCTTACCAATGCAAAAATTGCCATGATGCCAATAAGAATAGAAAGTATAGTAAGCCAGGTTCTCGTCTTTCTACTCAACAAATTCTTCAATGAATATATCACTAGATCAGGATTCATTTTACAAACCTCAATGCGTCCACAGGGTTAAGCTTTGAAGCTTTATATGCAGGTATAACACCAAAAATTACCCCTAAGCTAAATGAAAAAAGTAATGCCCCAAAAATAAGTATAGGGCTAAAATGAGCTGAGATTAAATCTGAGTCTAAGGCAGCCCTTCCAACTGTAGCCAGGCTTGTAGCAAAAAAAACGCCCAACAAAATGCCAATAATCCCTCCTATAGTTCCCAATAACCCTGACTCAATAAAAAAGAAGGTGAAAATTGTGCTATTCCTTGCTCCAATAGACTTCATTATGCCAACCTCTTTAGTTCTCTCAAGAACAGAGGTGTACATAGTATTCATGATTCCAATGCCGCCAACAACAAGGGAAATGCCTGCAATAATCCAGACAAAAATATTAACAGACATTAGTATATTATTCAGATTCTCCACAACATTCTGGGCAGTCTCAACAGTAAAATCTTCTTCACCTTCCTTAACATCCCTCTTCTTCCTTAACAATTTTTCAATATCTTCCTTTATTTTGTCAATATTGCTCTCTTCCTTAACTCTTACACCAATCATATCATATTCTCCTGCAGGCAGGTCAAATATTTCTCTGTGAACATCTTCATTCATCAACACAGATGAATCAAGCATGAAATTTCCTTTCTTTTTAAGAATACCAACAACCTTAAAATCCTTATCTTCAATCTTTACCTTACTTCCAGGTACTATTTCTTTACCAAAAGTATCCTCATCAGCAAGGCTTGAGCCAACCACAGTCAGATACTTGTCACCATCCTTCAAAAGCCTGCCCCTTGCAGCTTCATAGTTAATAACCTCTTCTATGCCCTGCCTTGACTCTCCGCTTGGCATGCTTGTAAAAACAGTAAAATCGGTTTTATCATTAAACTCTATCTTGCCATCATCTAAAACTCTGCCGGCAGCCATCTTAACACCCTGAATCCTCTTAATCTGGCCAACATTGCTCTTAGTCAACGGCTCTTCAACAGTAGTTGTGCCTGGCATGCCTGCAGTGCTTCCAATATTAACGCTTATAAGGTCTGCACCTAAAAAGCCAAACTGAGAATTAATAGCATATCTAAGGCCTTCTCCAAGCCCAATCAAGGAAACAACAGTGGCAATTCCTATGACTATTCCTATCATAGTAAGCCAGCTTCTCAATTTCCTGTTCTTCAGGCTTGTAATAGCAATAAGGAAATAGTCTTTTATCATTAAAAGAAATCAGAATCTTTTATGTTTATATATGTTGCCTTAAAATGCAATCCCTGAACCTGCTCTATTTTTTATATAAACTGTCAAAAGGGCTACTAACATAAATCATTCTTGGTGAGGCTATATGAACATAATCAAATGTTGTCTCTATTCTTGAATGACCTAATAAACTCTGGACAGAGGTAATGTCATATTTATTACTGATTAAATGCGTTGCAAATGTATGCCTTAATGTATGAGGATGAATGTTCTTGTTAATGTGCGCTTTTTTATTGGCTTTTTCAACTATCTTTTGTATTGACCTTACTGAAATATGGCCTTTCCGTCCCTTGAAAAGCCATGAATCAGGATAAGAGCATTCTTTTTCAATATGTTCTGTTAATTCCTGCTTAAGAAACTTAGCTATAATGAAGAGCCTGTCCTTGCTGCCTTTACCGTTCCTTACCCAGCCATAGTTATTATCGAACTCAAAGTTTTTAGGCTTTAGATTTACTAATTCACTTACTCTTAAGCCTGCAGAATACATAAGCTTGACCATTAGCTGATGAGCAGGGTTTTCTATGGCTTCAATAAGCCTTATGGTCTCTTCTCTTGTCATGAACTCTGCTATCTTTCTTGGAGTCTTGGAAAACCTTATTCTAATCATAAGCCTTTTATTTAATATTTCATTATAGAAGAACTTGAGAGCATTAAGATAAACATTGATTGTATTTCCTGGTGCATCTTTTTCAATCAATCTGTCTAGAAAATCCTGTATATCTTTCTTGTTAACATTTTTAGGATTCTTATCACATGCTCTGAAGAATCGTTTAACACATTCTCTGTATGTTTTAATTGTCCTTGGACTTAAGCCTCTTCTAAGAGCAGTTTTCCTTATTAATTCTGGTATGTCCATTTTGATTACCTGTTTTATTGGATTACAGCAATTCCTTTATATAGCTCACTGGGACATCTGTCCAGTGACCAGTGGTAAGCTAAAGTTAATAATTTTAGGATTAGAAGCTCTATATTGATGAAAACCACTGGACAAATAGGGTTGACCAGTGGGTAACATTTTCATTCAAGAGTAAATACGAAAAAACAGGTTATGGACATTGAAATTCTTAGCTTACAGAACCTCTAACCCCAAAATATTGCGATTGTCGTATATATAGTATTATATTCAATAAATCCTCAGAATTTGCATTGATAAGGATAGAAAAGTTTGGTGGGGAATATCCCCCTCCACCCCCTTAAGATTGGCAAATTCCTGCGGCTTACTTCTGCGGTGCTCACTTCGTTCCGCTCCTCGACCTCTCTCGGGTCGCCTTTGGCTCCAGCCAGAGAGGGAATATAACACAATTATG
>JASMCJ010000043.1 GCA_030753365.1 Candidatus Woesearchaeota archaeon | reverse complement strand
TTGTCCATTATAAATTCCAAAATCTCCGGTTGTAGCAGCATTCCTCAATCTCCAATGAGACACACCATCTTGATTTAAAGCTAAATCAACATCATTTCCAGAAGCCTTATCTAATTGTAATAAACCCAACGTTGGACTCGTTGTCCCGATGCCGACGTTGCCTGAAGCATCTATAATCATTCTGTCTGCTATAGCTGCACCATGGGTTCTTGTTCCAAAATGTAGTTCACTCCCAAAGTTTCCAGTAGTTCCATCTTCCTTTTCACTCCAAACTGAAGCAAAATTTGTGATTGCACCTGCATCAGTATATTTTCCACCAAATGTTATGCCTCCACCCACACCAGCTGCCAGTGCAGTATCATCATATAATATTTCTAACCATCTTGCATCTCCAGCTGTTGAAACAGTCCCCCTAACATCCAATAAAGCATCTGTCGGACTCGTTGTGCCTATGCCTACATTCCCATTCTGAACAATCCTCATCTTCTCACTCCCTGAAGAATTAAAGAAGCTAATATTCCCATCCTTGCTAACAACGTTATTAACAGTGATATTATCAGCATTAAGCGTAACACTCCCAAGATAAGAAGTCCCAGTCACATTCAACATACCAGTTCTCACAGCAGTGGCATTAATAGTTCCAACAACATCTAATGCAGTGGTTGGAGAAGTTGTCCCTATCCCTACGTTGCCTCCATCAATTATATTCAAACCTAATGGTGAAGAATCTCCAAAAATATTCAATCTTGCCTTATTTGTTGGAACATCATAATTGATAACAAGAGCTTTATCTGCTGCCCCTTCTTGTCCAAGATAAATACTTACACCTGCTGTTTCATCTTGCCCGATTAAAATTGGAGAAGCCGCTACAGAAAAAGGATGGTCAGGACTCGCAGTCCCAATACCTACATTCCCAGAATTAACAATCAACCCATTGCTAACATTCAACCCACCAGAAATATTAGTAGGTGATGGGATATTAACATACTTCGTTAAAGCATTAACAGTATCAACCGTAATCTGGCTAGTGCTTATCTCCAGATTACCAAGATAAGAAGTCCCAGTAACATTCAGATTCTCAAAGGTAGCATTCTTTGCCCTTATATTCTCACTAACATTAAGGTTTCCAGTAACCTTAACCCAGCCATCAACAACATTATCAATAAACTCCCCAAAAGCAAATGTAATCTTATCCCCTAGGCTTATATTGTTGGTTACATTAAGGTTAACCATATTTCCATTAATTGCAAACAAATCCTGCCATCTATTGGAAGCATTGCCTAAATCAAACATATTATCAAAGAAAGGTATATGACTGCCGTTTATTACTTTGCCCTGCACAAGATACTGATCTCCGCTAAGATAAACATCCCCGCCAATCAGAAAATCACCGTCTCCTTTAACATCCCCTGTTGCGCTGTCAAGGGTAACACCTGTTGAACCATAACCTCCGCCAACCGTTAAATCATTTAATGTTTCTATTGTAATATCATTAGCTATCTGGGAATCCACTAAACTGCCTGTTATATTCCCAGCCCCCAGGCTCAGAATATTATTCGCAGCAGAAACGATAATATTACCCAAAACATGCAGCCTGGAAATTGGAGATTCTGTGCCAATCCCTACCTTGCCTGAACTGCCATCAACAAAAAAGACTGAGCTTGTATCATTATAAACAGCAAAATTCCCTGATGCCAAAGAGGTATTAATAGTCAATCCAGCAATCTTATAGATATTGCCCTCCCTTAAGCTATCTGAAATATTAGCCCTAAAGCTATAAGGAGCAGAAGACATGTTTATCCTTGGCGTTGACTCATTATCTGTTCCAACAGTTATCCCCAAATAATATTCATCTTCAAAAGTGGTATTAATCCCAGTCAATAGAACATTATAAACCCCATTTGAATCAGTGGTTAGTGTTACATTCTTCCTTAGCAGCTCATTGCCTGATGTATAATCATCATAGATTGTAAAGCTAAAGTTATAATTTCCCTGTAATGCTGTCCCGCTTGGATTAGTTAGCTTTCCCTGGATATTAAGGCTACTAGGAAGAGCTTCAGCTATTGCAGGTATGACTGCTAATATCATTAAACAAACAATAATTCTTCTAAATATCATTTTTTCTTTATGTTCTTCTCTCTGATATCAGTTAAGATAAGGCTCTTGATATAATCAGACTTATCAACGCCCATACTATTAGAGATATCTACGACTATCTTATTCAGCTTGCTTGTTATAGAAAATCTTATTTCCGGCATCTTAAAAAACCACTCCTTTTGGATTAAACTCGGACTAAGTACGGACTAATCAAGGATTAAATTAGTATTAATATATATAAATCTTTCTGTTTCCTGGGCTGTTAAATGACCTACTCTCAAAATATCCTTAGAAATTCCTTAGGAATTTCTGGGAACTTAGAAATGCATAGCATTTCAAAGTAATCCGACTAAAGTCAGGGGTTTCTCACGCAGAACTATCACAAGAAGGAAAAGATGTATTTGAATATGATATTTATGGTTGCCCTAAACACTTAAAAGGACAATTAAAATCTGATGTACTTGTGCTACTTCCTTCTTTGATAAAGTTATTAGGGGATTCATTTCTTAGCTGGCTCTTTACTCTTATTTTGCAGTTCCTTCTTTTTTTCAGATTCAGAAAGATAATTTTGTTTAGTTGTTACTGGACGACCTAATTCTTTTTCAGCGTCTTTTCTAGCATTTCCTGCTACGTTTCCACCCCTTTTAGCAACCTCTTTATTTTTGCTAAAAGTTTCTGGTTTTTCTTCTTGTGAAAGTTCTGTAGTCATACGTTCGCCCAACATAGTAAAAATTAGTTCTAAATCATTCATATGATCCCTTAGATTAGCTTTTGATTGTTTTGGTAAGTTTTTGTGTTTTTTATATTCTGTTGGAATCATTCCAAATGTTGCTTTAGAGATTTCTGCTGTAAGGATTGCAAAATCTTTTTGTTCTTTAATACCTCTTTCTTTCCATTCATCAGTTAAATCTTGTCTTATTGCTATACCTCTCAACCTTTTATCAATCCAGTCTTTGGGATATCCTTTTGCAGAGTAAATTTCTTTCATTCTTGCTTGAGCAAGTTCAGGGTTTTCTATTTCGTCAATTCGTTCTTTTCCTACTTTTGCAAGCCACCTCTTGAAAGGTTCAGCATTTTTGCTTGGAATTGATTGAATAAGTCGAAAAACATCTTTTGTATTTCCTGCAAGAACTCTTCTCTTTTTTCCTGTTTCAGTCAGCATTTCTACATGGGGACAATTTGTCCCTAGGTAACTTCCAAGTTCTGCATCTCTTTTTCTAAGTTTTTTCAGATAATCAGTAGGATTAACACTTTCTGTTAAAGCTTTAACAATATCAACTAAAGAATAATGCCATTCATCTTTAAACCAAGTTCTTCGGATTTTCTTACTTTGAAATACAACTAATGCTTTATCTGATTCCATTTTATTTCTCATTATTTCTTAATAAAAGTTACAATCTTATTATAAACCTTAGGTGCTTTGAATGGAGATACAAATGCTGTATGAAGGCTATTACTTAATAAATATTCCTATGAAAAACAACGAGGAATTGAACTCTTCCTACAAAAAACTATCCCTTAAAATCCTATTCTTGATTGCTCTAACGAGTTAGAACGAATAGAAATACTTCTTCAATGTTTAACTACTTCTGCCTCCTATAGAAATACTGGAAAGGAGACGGTATTCATCTCCACCTCAACTTTTTTCTAATAATTTTTTCATTTTGGGGCTCTCATTATAAATCCAGAGAATTCCTTTTTCACCAGTCATAATTACCCCTTTTTCTTCAAGATAGTCAAGTATAACATTTAATGTCTGCCTCATTATTTGTTTAGGAAGTCTTCTCAGAAGCTCATTTTTTGAAATAGCTAAATCAGCCTTTTTCAAAACATTTTCTACCATTAATACAGTATCTAACCTCGGATAATGTAATACTTGTTGTTGCATTTTATCTTCCCCTTATAAGTTTATCAGTTATAAATCTATATATATATAAACTTATATATAAATATTTCGGTTTGAAATTCCAGAGGGATGCCAGAAAAGCATTTTGTTTTTCTAAGTAACTCTGTTTTTGAGCATGCGTGTTAAGGCACTTTCAACTGATTTTCACTCAATAACAAACTTTGACGGCAAATAAGGCACAGTCCAATAAACACTCCCTTTAGAAAACGTTAAATTCAACAAACTGCTAATTTCAGGCAAATCCAACCCTATCTTAAGCTCCTCATTGCTCCTGAAATAATCTTCAATCTCTTCAACTGTACTAAGCCCTGCATTGGATTCCTTGCTAAATAGATTATTTCTGTTATTCAGCCTGAAAATCAACTTAAAGCTTTCATTATTGATTGTTACATTCAGCACAGCAAAATCTTTTGTTGCATTATAATCAATAATGCCTTCATACTCTACTTCAGAAAATTCAGGATGTTTTAAAGAGATAGAATCCTCAAGCCCAGTCTTATTTATAACCAGTACACTGTCTCCATATCTTATGTTATTATCAAGCAGATATATAAGATCCCTTTCATTAGAAAGCCAGTATAGGTTATCTTTAGCATCTGCATAAGCCAGAACATTGGTATAATTAACCTTACCCTCAATGAGAATTTCTCCATTCATTCCTTCAATAAGTATAGGAGCAGGCGTATAATACTCTATATCTGAAGAATGATTAATAATCAAGGTTCTGTTTGGGTAACTTACATTATTAACAGAAATATTAAAAGCATGTTCTATTATATTAACCTGGATACTTCCTACTGACTGCTTTAGTTTTATCTTCTTCACCCATTTCACAGGCTTATTAATCTCAGCCTTTCCCTGAACAAGGGTTTCTTCAAAATCTTCTTCAGTAACATTAACCCTAAACACATTAGATACAGTAACTAAAGAAGAATCATTAGCAATAAAGAACATGCTCCTAACACCAACATCTCCGGAAATAACTGCAATATTGCCTTCAATACTTACAGAAATCCCATCAGTCTCATAATAAGAGAACTCTAAAACATCCTCATCAAAGAAATACTCGCTTAAATTAATAGTATAATTATCAACAATACTAACATCAGAAATATTCTTAATCAATTTAGGAGCATTATTCACAACTTTTTCTTTCTCAATACTGTAAGCTATGCTTTCTATCTCAATAATGCTGTTATTAACCTCAAACACTAAAACATAACTCGAAGCATTAAACCCTGGCAGTGAGCAGGTCTCTAAGCAGATATCTCTAAATTCTTTGTAGGGAGTAGAAAATATAACGTTCCTGCTGGAAATATTGCTATAAATTACTTCTGCTTCCAATTCTGTTAAATTATAGGAAAAATATACAACTTGAGCACTAACAATATTATCATAACCAGCGCCATCTTTATCAAAATAGCTATAAAAGATATCATCCCAGTTATCAGAACTGCTCTCTAAATCAATAAAGGCGCAGCAATCACTATTCCCATAACAGATATTATTGTTATTAATGCTCCATCTTGTGCACAAGTGATCATTAGTTGCATTAAAATTAAATTCTGCATCAACACTCAAATCAACAACTCCGTCAATATCTTCAATACCATCATTATCAGTATCATAGCTGCTATCATTATAATAATCTAATCTTAATCTTATAGTTTTAGATAAATTAGTAACTGACTGATTAGTTATAGATTTATTCACTGTAATCTGTTCAGAAACATTAGTTTCTGATATGTTTTCTATTGATGTATTAACCAACGTTTCATTGGTTGATGTTTCATTCTCAACCTGCTCTTCTAATGTCTCATTCACCAATGTCTGATTCTTTACAATTTCATTCGTTTCGTTCAAAACAGCAAACCCTGTAACACCTACCAACCCTTCCTCTTCTTGCGAAGAATCAAGAATAAGGTAATCTGTATCATTATACCTTAAATAAGCCTTAGCATAACCATCACCTGAAAACCTTGCATTAATACTAATCTTCTTCAGGTTGCCTTTATTCTGTAAAATCCATAAATACTCATCGCTCTTGCTTATTGTTAACCCCATATTCTCTGTATAATTATATATCTCAGTTATAGTTATATAACCAGTAAAAACAGGCCTCATTAAAAAAAAGCTTATAATAACTATGGCCAAGCCTATTAGGAAGACTACATAGTTCCCTCTTTTATATTTCATGTCTTTCATTCTCTAACTCAGCTTGTTCCTTCTTATATGTCTCTTTACATACCCATAGGTAAATATCATTAAATCTATAATATAGCTCCTCCTTTTCTTCAGTCTCTAGAGGCATAGCAATCAATTGATTATAAAGTGGTTTTAGTTTAGAATAACAGCTTGCAACCTTGTCAGTTCTTTTTTCTTTCATATATCTTTTAGTCTTCTTAATCAATGATTTAAACTTGAATATCTTCTTTCTTAGCGTTTCTTTGAATTCTAACTGCTTTTTTCCTTTCTTTTTCTTTTCTTCTAATCTTCTCTTTTTCTTCAGTTCTTTTTCCTTTAATTTTCTCCTTTTCTCTTCCTTCTTATCTTCTTCAGTATTATATAATCCTAATCTATGCAAGAACTTATGCAATCTTCTTGTTCTTTCATTCTTAGTAATTATCTTCTTTTTCTTTTCTTCTAATCTTCTCTTTTTCTTCAGTTCTTTTTCCTTTAATTTTCTCCTTTTCTCTTCCTTCTTATCTTCTTCAGTATTATATAATCCTAATCTATGCAAGAACTTAT
>JASMCJ010000042.1 GCA_030753365.1 Candidatus Woesearchaeota archaeon | reverse complement strand
TCTTCCTCTGACTTCCTAGCATTTTCTTCCCTATTCGTCCTTTCAGCCTCTCTCTGCTTCTCTTCTTCCAGATTTCTCTTCCTTCCTTCATCTTCCCTCCTCTTTCTCTCAACCTCTCTCTGCCGGTCATCTTCTAATTTCTTCCTCTTCCTTTCAGCCTCTCTCTGCTTCTCCTCTAATTCCTTCTGCTTCCTCTTCTGCTCTTCCCTTCTTCGCCTCTTAAGTTCTCTCCGCCTTTTTTCTCTCCGCTTTTCTTCCTCTTCCTCTTCTGTCTTAACCAAGCCCAAGCCATGGAAGAAATTAAATATTCTTCTTTTTCTTTCCCTTTGCCCCTTTTCTTTTTCTTGTCTCTTCTCCTCAGCTTCCTGCTCTTTCAATCTAAGTTTTCTCTCTCTTAGCTTCTCTTCTTCCAGATTTCTCTTCCTTCCTTCATCTTCCCTCCTCTTTCTCTCAACCTCTCTCTGCCGGTCATCTTCTAATTTCTTCCTCTTCCTTTCTTCCTCTGACTTCCTAGCATTTTCTTCCCTATTCTTCCTTTTAAGCTCCTTCTGCTTCCTTTCTTCATCCTTACCCTTTTCAATTTCTCTTTGCTCTTTTTCACTTTTTACTAAACCTAAACCATGAAAGAACTCAAACGCTCTCTTCTTTTTCTCTTCCTTTTTCTTCTCCACTTTCTTCAATTTCTCTATTTCTTCCCTTAATTTCCTCTCTCCCTCTTTCTTCCTCTCAAATTCTTTCTCTTTCTTAAGCTCTGCTTCCTCCTTTTTATCTTCTGCCTGCTTAAATTGCCGCTTCTTTAGCACTAAACTTTTGTAAAAAGAATTGATTTCCTTGAAAATCTCTGCCTTCCTCTCACTCGGCAAATTTATATATTTATCCATTAGTTTTAGATATATATTGTCAGCTTTCTTCCGGTTGTTTTTATCTAAAGCCTTGTAGCCCTTGTCAATAAGACTCCTGCATTTTCCAACTAATCCCGCTCTTTCCAGTTTCTCTGCCTGTCTCTCTTTCTTTAGCCTTTCTTCCATTTCTCTTAACATTAACTTCTGTTTCTTAAGTTCCAGTTTCTTCTTAATCCTTGTTTCTCTGTCTTTTTCTATTGCCTTGCCAAGATTCCTGAAAGAGCTGATTATAGGATTTTCCCCTTTTTCCTGGGCAACTGGTTCTGCCATGCTTTCTTCCTTGGTTTTTGGTGCTCTTACTCCAAACAATTTTCTGTAGATAAGAACTCCTATGAAGAAGTATGTATATGCGCCAATTGTAAATATAAGCAATAGGATAACAATAGACAATGTCCAGCATAATGGGTCATTTCTGCAGAACCCTATAAAGTCTGCAGCTGTTTTTTCTTTAATAGCTTCCCCAACATAAAACATGTAGCTTGCAGTCCCGATTGAATCCCCGAAAGATGCTTGTGCAACAAAAACATAATTCCCTGTTTTCAGCTTTTCAGGTATTTTCAGTGTTTTGAAAAAAGAAGCCTGGGTTTGAACAACCACACTTTCACTCTCGCTTATGATTGTATTGCCATTTATATCTTTAACAAAAAATTCCAGGTCAATATTAAAGGAATCTATGCTTTGTAAATTAAACACCCTTATCTCGAATGTTGTGCCGCTTCCCTGAAGCACTTTTCTGTCCCTGGCAACAGGGTTTAGATTCATATCAAATAGCACATTTTTGCTTTCAATCTCAATCACTACAGGAACTTGCTTTTGATAAGAATCTGTTTTTACTGAAACCTTTCCTATGTACACTCCCGGAGCCTGCTCAAGTCCCAACTCTTCATCGAAGCTGGAGAAATTAAGCCTTACAATTTTTGTCTGGCCGGGCTTTATAGTAAACTCCTTGTCAAGCACATCAACAACATCAAAAAGGCCGGAGACATCAACTGCTATAGTCTTGTCTGTGTCATCAACATTCATAACCCTCAGTTGTTTTTCAATATATTCATCAGCCTTGACTAAAACTTTTATCAGAATCTGGTCAACTTCAAACGGTATTTGTGATTCTTCAGAAGCCACTTTGCTTAAGACAAGATTCCTGTTTTGAATAAAGAACAATGCAGAGATTATTATAATCAGCGCAACCAAGAAAACTATCATTACTTCCAATGGCTTTTTGCCCCTGGTAGCAGCCTTGCCAAGATAGACACTCTTTACCTTGCCACTTTCATCCCGGACATTCTTGTAGTAATAAGGACCGTGCTTTTTTCCTTTTTTATGAACATATCTTTTATAAGTCAATAACATCACCAACTTTTGTAGTGTAACCTATTTCAAGACTAAATTTAGAACTAACTCCTAATAAGATTGAAAATAGACTTATCCAAATCACCTCTTTTTTTAACTGAAGGAAATCATTGATTTCCCCTACACCTTTTTTTACAAATACCTCTTTTCCCCTGAATTCCGTGTTTCAAACACGGCTGTTGCCAAAAAAAACGTTATAAATAAGCATACTGTAACTTACTGTAACTTACTGTAACTTAATTACACTATGCAATTTCTTTATATAAAAACCTTTCGTAGAATAAGCTACTTTAGCTATTTCTCCTTTTTCTTCTTCTTGCCCTTCCTGGTAATAGAAACCAGCTTGTAAACCAGCACAGATATAACTGTAAGCAAAATAAATGTCAAAAATATCATCAGAGTAGTGTTCTTTATCACCATATCCACATCAACAAATGATTTTTCTTCCACAACCCTGAAAAACTGGCTCGAAACAGCAAAACTATCTGTATATCTTACCTCTATTATTGCAACATAGCTTCCTGGTTCAGTAGTCTCATGAATCCTGAATATTTTTGGATAAGATATTTGTTTTTCAACAGCAAAGGTTTCTGTTTCTTCATAGACAATATTTCCCCTTAAGTCTTTAATGAAGTATGTGGCAAAGACATCCACCTTTTCCGGAGCCCCTACATTAAGCAATGTTATCTGGGTTTTTAGCTCATCCCCTGGCTCTATTTCAGAATAAGCAGCCGGGATATCCAGTTTAACATCAAATAATACTTTCTCAGTTGTAATCTCTAGTATTACCGGAATTGATTCTTTAATCTCATCCACTACAGCTAGAATCTGCCCTGCAAAGCCCCCTATGTTCCGGCCTATAAAATTCAATGACACTTCTGTATCCTCTCCGGCTTCTAATATAATAACTTCTTCAGATAAAGATAAGTATGGTCTGACACCTTCAACTGCCAGGGGAATAGTTATTGCACTGGTCCCTGTATTTTTTATCGTCAATATCTCTTCAGCGCTTTCTCCCAAAGCAAGCTTAATCTTTACGCTGCCAGGGTTTAAACTAAATCCTTTTTGAGTGAAAAATCCCCCACCGCCACCAGCTGCAGCACCTACTCCGCCTCCATCACTTGCAGCTGCTACAGCAACCGGACATTCATTGCTGCTGCAAATATCATCGCAGCAAAAACCGCCTTGACATTGGCTGGCTGATGCGCATGGCTGGCCATCCCCTAAAAGCCATGTGTAAAAAAAACCCAGCCAGTTCTTATATATTGATGACTCTACAACACCACTCGTAGTCCCTGTAGTAACATAATTATTATAGTTGTCACTATCTATTTTATCACCGCCACTTGAGACAACCCCAGTAGACAGGTCATAATTTGAGCTGTCTGACTGGAAAGAATAAGACGCA
>JASMCJ010000041.1 GCA_030753365.1 Candidatus Woesearchaeota archaeon | reverse complement strand
GCGCCATCTAAAGGAGGAATTTCCATCAAATCATCACCTAAAGGAGGTGTTATTAAAGAAGGATCATCTAGAGGAAGGGGTTCTGAGGAAGAAGTTTCATTAACAGTTGCTGTTGCTCCAGCAGATAACAAATCATATAATTCTCCTTCACAATTGCTTATGTCTCCGGCAGCTGTTTCAAAGTCAAGTGAGTTGTCAAATAAGCAGATCATTTCTTTACCTATCCATGAGGGGTTAGGAATGTTTATAGCTTTTGATTTGACTTCACAAAGTTCTTCTTTTAAGCCAAGAATTTCATAAGAATAAGTTATTGAAGGTTCTAGTTCTGATGTGACTGTTGAAGGTTTGCATTCTGCAAAGTTTGCTTCAAAGCAGTCCATTGTGTCACAATCGCTTGTTTCATTTAAGGAAGTGGATTCTGAAGGAGTATCATTTAGGGAAAGTGAGTCTATGGGAGTGTCATTTAAGAGAGGTTCTTCTGATGAACTTGTGTCTAATGCAGATGTTTCAGAAGAGGTAGTATCTAGAAGAGGCTCTTCTGAGGTTGGAAGCTCTTCAGATAGAGTTTCAGTGTCAGCTTCTAAGTCTATGTTTGCATCATTTGTTTTTTGAGCTGATTCACTCATAGATTCTTCTGTTTTTCCAAAGTATGAAGCGATGATATCTGAGTCTAAAGATATGCCTTGAGATGAGATATACCAGTAAGCGCCTCCTCCTGCAAGGAGTAGGCCTATGAAGATGATAGATATGACTATTATAGGAAGATGGTTTTTTGGCTTTTTAATGGGTTGAGAAGGTTGTTTGGCAGATTGTTGAGTTGACTGGGGAGGTTGCTGGCTGGCAAAATTTATTGCTTCTGTTACTTCAGTGGGAGCATAGCCTTGTTGGATTAGAGAATTGTATAATTGCTCAGAACTGTAACCTTGAACTTCTTCAGCTTTTATCCAGTTTACTAGCTGTTGGTTTACCATTTGTTGTATTTTAAGATTATATCTTTATAAACTTTCTTTTTCTAGGAAAATTATATAAACAAGTGATATATGGTAGTTTATATGAATAAAAGAAGAGGTTTGATGTTTGTAGTGTTTACTGCTTTGGTTAGCGGTTTTTCTGTTTTTGTTAATAAGTTTGGAGTTTCAGGGATTGATTCAAGCATTTTTACATTTTCTAAGAATGTGATTGTGGCTTTGTTTCTTTTTGGAAGCATTGTTTTGGTTAAGGATTTTGGAAAGCTAAAAGAATTAACATTAAAGCAATGGAGAAGATTGGTTTTGATTGGGTTTGTTGGTGGAAGTATTCCATTTTTATTGTTCTTTAAAGGATTACAATTGAGTACTGGAGCAGCTGGCTCTTTTATCCATAAGACTATGTTTGTTTATGTTATAGTGTTAGCAAGGGTGTTCTTGAGGGAGAGGTTGGATAAGAGGATATTGATTTCGGGAGTGTTGTTGTTGGTTGGAAATGGTTTGTTGTTGAAATTTGTTTGGAATGGTTTTGGTGTTGGCGAATTAATGATTTTGATTGCTACTTTGTTTTGGGCTGTTGAGAATGTTGTTTCTAAGCATTTGTTGAAAGAGTTGGAGCCTAAGGTTGTTGGGTTTGGAAGGATGTTTTTTGGCTCAATGTTTATTTTGGTTTATCTTGGGTTTACTAAACAGATTGGAACGGTTTTCTCTCTTAGTTTATCACAGGTTTATTGGATTTTGCTTACTTCTGGTTTCTTGTTCCTTTATGTGTTTTCATGGTATAATGGGCTTAGAGATGTGAAGGTTACTACTGCTACTTCGGTGTTGTTGTTGGGTTCGCCGATTACTACTTTGTTATCTTACTTGTTTTTAGGAAGCACTTTGAGTTTGGTGCAGGCTGTTGGAATTTTGTTGGTTGTTGGTGGAGTTGTTTCTGTGGTGATGGTTGGAGAGTTAGGAATTAAAGATAAGCTTTTCTTAGTAAGAAGGGTAAAGGTTTAAAAAGTATAATTCATTTCTATCTGTAAAATGATTGGTTCTGATAGTAAAGAAGCGCCTATCCAAGAATTGGATGATATTAGAAAAGCAGATTCATGTGATAATGTACTTACTAGATTAGTGGAAAATCCTTCTGATTATTCAATAAGGGCTAGGTTATGAGGGCATAATGCTGATATATGGGATAAGGAACAACAAGAGAATGTTGGGAAGATAAGAAGGAGAATGTCTGGTGCCTGTGAAGTAAGAGATTATGAACAAAATAGAATTGTTGGTGAAATCCATTTAGATGGAAGAATTCTTATTATGGGAGAAGATAAAAGATATGATAGAGAATTAGCGAATCTTGTTTCCGAGAAAGTTATAACAAACCCTGTTGAAAAATATTTATTCAGCGCACTGAATTATCTTCATGCTTTCAGGTATAGAAAGTATTAATTTGTTCTTATTCTTCTATGATTTCAATCCCATACCCATAATGTATAGTAATATTGTTTCCTATTTGGGCTTCTGGGACTAAATGGTTTAAGACTTTTCTTTCTCCTTTTTCTGTTTTTATTGTTAGAATATCATTGTTCTTTTCAAGTACTTTGCCGATGTAGACTTTGGATAGTTCTTTGATGGTTGGAGGGGCTGTTGCGTAGAAACCTTTTCCTTCTTCTATTTCTTTATTATGTTGTTTAAGAAAGTAGTTTCTTATGAGGTTGATGTCCCATTTGTTTCTATTGGTTTCTTTTGCAAACCTTTCTATCTTTTCAAAGGCTCTGTAGAAGATCTTTTCCAGCTCTGTTCTGGTTAAGGGAATGTTGTTTATGGCTGCGGTTTCTAGTTCTTTTAGTTTATTTTCATTTATTTCTTCCTTTTCTCTTATGATGAAAGCGCAAGGGAATGCGTATTTCAGGAAGTAGGTTTCAGGGATTGAGTGCATTTTTCCATAGTTTTATGCTTTCTAATGCTTCGTTTTCTGGAACTTTCTGGATGACTATCTTAGAGTTGATTATTACATAGTCGCCTATTTGGAAGTAGGGGTCTAATAATCTGGCTTTTCTTTTGACTTCTCCATAGCTGATGATTGCTTCGTTGTTGGTGATTTCTATTATTTTACCAGGTATTGCTAGACACATTATACTTCTACCTCTTTGATGATGATTTGGTTGCCTTCAAGAACAGAAGGGACTTTGCCGCAGTCTGGGCATTCGAAGTAAAGAAGGTCATGCTTTCTTTCTATGATTTTAGGAATGCCTTCATAACTGCAGTCACATTTTACTTTTGATTTCTTTTCAGTTATGGTTAGTTTCCAGTTGACCATGTTGCTTAGTGTTTCTCTTAGCTCTTCAGCTGTTATGTGGGCTAGTTCACCTACTTCTATTACTGCTGATTTTATTTCACCATGCTGTTTTGCATCTTCTATTATTTTGTTTGCTATTACTGTTTCATGCATTTTGGTTTGGGTAGAGTGTTGATGTAAATAAAGGTTTGTTTTTGGGGAAATTTATTTAAAGCATGACTGATGTATTATTTTTATGTTGCCATTAACTTATATCCTAACATTGGCAGTTGCTTATTTTGGGATAGTTGGAGGGCTTATTCTGGGGAAGATTGCTGAGGAAGAATTAAAAGAAGGCAGGAAGTATTTCTTATTATTACAAAACATATTAGTTACGTTAGCCTTAACGTTTATGCTGACGTTTAATAAATTAAATATTATATTAAGTTCCTTTATTGGCATTGTTGTCTTTTTATGCTTGATTTATTTTAGAAAGCGTTATGAGAAGTATGTTCCTAAGATAACCTATGTCTTATTTGGATTCATTTTTTATTTTTCTTCAAAGATGCAAGAGTTGTTTATTATTGAATCAATAGTTATATTCCTGTATGGATTGCCTACTGGTTCCCTTGATTTTAAGAAGAAGATTGTTAAGATTTTGCTGGGTTATTCTCCTTTTGTGATGATAGGGTTGGTGTTGTATTTGGTTGGGTTGTAGTTCTGCTTCAAAAGAGTTGTTAGGATAAGGTGAATTATTCCTCAGCTTTAAGGTACTTTTTGATTTTATCTGTCAAAGACTTTACACTTGAGCCATAAACACCGTCTATTTTAAGAGTATGATCAGTAATTAATTCCCTCGTACTTCTATAAAAATGTGAAATATCACTTACTGAATTCCTACTAGGACTTGTTGTCAAGATAGTTCCTTTATAGGGAGATTCTTTAATAATTCTATAATAATCTCTAAGTTTATCAACTACTTGATGAGAAGTGCCTATCAAATTAAAGAACACTAAATCTGGGTTTACTTCAAGGGCTTGAGCAATTTCTTCTGGAGTTCCTTCTGGATCAACAAAGGTAAATTCTATGCCTTCCCTTTGACCTTCTTCCATCAAATTCTTTTTAAAGTATTCTTCATAGTTTACAATTCCTAATACTTCTTTCATTTTTATACCTCCATTATCAATCTGTTAAACCTAATGTTCTTCTAAGATATTCCTCTACCTGTTCTGAGTTTATGATTTCCATGAAATCACGATCATAATCTCTAAAGGCTCTATAAAAGCTTCTTTTGAAATCTCCCCATTCAAGTATACCTTCTTTCCAGTTTGTTGCCCTGACTTTTCCTTGATACCCCTGCTCATGAAGTATTGAAGCTACATCAGGAAAGAAATCAGCAGGTAGTTTAGGATATTGGTTTACTATAGGTTTCCAGTTTGGATTTGCGATTATTAATTCAAGATGTTCTCCATTCAAGGCTTCCCTAAAACCTTCAAAAGGAATCATTAAGTACTCATAACCTAAGTTAGAAACTGCTGTAGAAAGTTTATCATTAGTATGTTCTTTTCTATCCTTTATGTATACTTCAATAATTTTGTTCATTTTAACTCTTTAAGCGCTTCCTTCAACTGCTCTTCATCAGGTGTTTTGCCATGCCAACCTACGTTGTTTTCCATGAAGGATACACCTTTGCCTTTGATGGTGTTTGCGATTATCATGACTGGCTTATCTTTGATGGCGTCTGCTGAGTTTAGTGCATCTATGATTTGGTTGTAGTCATGGCCATCTATTTCAATCACATGCCAGCCGAAGGCTTTCCATTTGTCTATGACTGGATTAACGTCCATTACTTCTTCTGTTTTGCCGTCTATTTGGAGTCCGTTATGGTCAAGAATTGCGATTAGATTGTTGAGTTTGTAATGCGCAGAGGTCATTGCTGCTTCCCATACTTGGCCTTCCTGGCTTTCACCATCTCCTAGTAAGATGTATACTTTGTAGTCTTTGTAGTCTTTGTTGTCTAATCTTGCTGCTAAGGCTATGCCGTTTGCTACTGATAAGCCCTGGCCTAGTGAGCCTGTGGCTATTTCAATGCCTGGCGTTTTAGGATGAGGATGGCCTTGTAATAGGCTGTTGATTTGCCTTAATTTTAATAGCTCTTCTTTAGGAAAGTAGCCTGCTTCTGATAATACTGCATACAACAATGGACATGCATGACCTTTGCTTAGAACAAACCTATCCCTATCCTCTAATTCAGGATTCTTAGGGTCATGCTTCATCTTATAGAAGTAAAGTATGGTTACTATGTCAGCTGCTGATAAAGAGCCACCTGGATGGCCTGAGCCTGCTTTTGTTAGCATGGTGAGAATGCTTTTCCTTATGCTAAGGGATTTCTGCTTTAATTGTGCTAGTTGTTCTTCTGTTATGTTTTCAGGCATTATAGAGAGAAGAATGGGTATTTAGTATATATATTTGATGCATATTTTAAGAGAAATTAGGAATAAAAGAAAGTTAAGGTTTTTCTTCTTTTTTGCCATTCTCAATGGCTTGTGTATTTTTACATTTAGGATAGCTGCTGCAGCCATAGAATTTGCCATAGATGCTTGACCTTAGCACAAGAGTGCCTTTCTTACATTTTGGGCATTGCTTTTTTAGCTCACCATTTTCTATTTTTGCAGCTTCTTCTCCTGCCTCGCCCTGAATATGTTTTGAAGGGCATTTAGGGTTTACGCATAATTTTTGGGTTCGCCTTCTTCTGACTACAGTGATTATTGGGAATGAGCATTCTTCGCAGACTTCTTTTGTTTCTTTTATGGTTACTCCTGAGGGCATTGAAAATATTGTCTTGCATTCAGGATAGGCTGTACATGAGCCATAGTAACCTGTTTTTCCTTTTTTTATTGTGAGCTTGCCTTCTTTGCATACAGGGCATACACCTATTTCTTTTTCATCTTTGATTGTTCTTATGTTAGCATCTCTGAGGATCATGCCTATTTCTTTTTCTTTTTGCTTGAATTCTGTGAGGACTTTCATTAGAACATCTTTTGCTTCGCTTAGGACTTTGCCTTCTTTTTCCTTGCCATCTACTATGTCCTGCATTTCATCTTCAAAGTGTCTTGTGAGCTTTTCGTCAAGGATTTTGGGGCAGGATTTTTCAAGGGCTTCAGCAGTTCTTATGCCTAACTCAGTGGCTTCTATTACTTTACCTCTTGCATAACCTCTATTAAACAATGTTTCTATTATTTGAGATCTTGTTGCTTTTGTACCAAGATTTTTCCGCTCGAGCTCTTTTATGATGGAAGCAGGAGTGTATCTTTTAGGAGGCTGGGTTTCTTTGTTGTGTAATTGGACTTTTTTGACTGTAACACTGTCTCCTTTGTTGACTGCAGGGAGCTGCTGTTCTTCTAGTTTAACATAAGGAGTATAATATACATGCCAACCTTTTTCTACTGTTCTTGTGCCTTTTGCTATGAAGAGTTCGTTGTTGGCATTGATGTCTATGGTCATTGTTTCTCTTAATGCAGGGTCTGAGAATGTGGCTAGGAATCTTTTGACTATTAAATCATAGAGTTTTCTTTTTCTTGGGTCTAAGTCTTTTGGGAAGATGCCGGTTGGATAGATAGCTGGATGAGCAGCGTCTGTCTTTTTTCCATTGTTTGGCTTTAATGTTCCCTTTTTTAATAATGAAGTGACTAGTTCTTTGTAATTGTTCTGTTTTGTTAGGGCATCCATGATTTTGCTGAAGCCTATGACTTCAGGCAATTGTTGAGAACTTGTTCTGGGATAGGAGATTACTCCTGCTAAGTATAGTTGTTGGGCTACTGCTAGTGTGTCTTTAGGGCTTATTCTGAAGCATCTGTAGGATTCCATTTGTAATGAGGTTAGGTCGAATGGTATTGGGGGTGCTTGCTTGAATTGCTTTTTCTCAGCTTTGTCTACTACTGCGGTTTTGCAGTCTTTTGCGTTGGTGTAAGAAGTGTCTGCTTGTTTTTTGTCCCAGAATTTGTCTTTTTTGTGCCATGAGTCTACTTCGCCTTCTTTTACGTCTCCTATTAGTTCTATCTGCCAGAATGGGACTGGTTTGAAGGCTTTGATTTCTTTTTCTCTGTCTACTATGAGTTTTAAGGATGGACCCTGGACACGGCCTGTGCTCATGACTTTGAACATGCCGGAGGCTTTTATCGCAGATGTTAAGGCTCTGCTTGTGTTGATGCCCCAGTAATAATCAAGGTAGTGACGTGTTTCTCCAGCGTTTGCCTGGCCCCAGTCTAGTGTGGGAGATTTGGTTTCAAATGCTTTTACTAATTCTGCTTTTGTTAGTGTGGAGAATTTCATCCTTGCAGCATCTTTTTGCTTGCAGGCGTATTTTATGACGTTCATGCCTATGACACTGCCTTCCTGGTCATAATCGCAGCAGACTACGTAAGCGTCTGCTTCTTTTGCCATCTTTTTTATGACTGTGAGATATTTTTTTGTGAAGGCTGAGTTTTTGTTTATTGATGCGGATTCTTTCCATTCTATGTCAAAGATTGGATATGTCCATTTCTTGCCTTCTTTTTGGGCAAGGTTGTAGAGATGGCCTACTGCGCAGACTACTACAATTTCCTTATTGTTGTGGGTTAACCTATAATAAGGGATGCCGCTTATGTTTTCTTTTACTGGCTTTGTGTCTGCAAGAGCGTCTGCAATCTTGCTTGCTGCCTGCGGCTTTTCTGCTATGAGTAATGTGTATGCCATAATACCTCTGATTGCAAGTTGGTTTAAAAAGATTGTGGAAAGTGGATGTTGGAAAGGGGTGTTTTAGAGAAATCAATATCTTTTTATACAATTAACATTATTATTTTTATATAATGAGAGAGTTTTATCAAAAAGGGGTGGATGAGGTATTTAGAGAACTAAAGACTGGCCAGAATGGATTGTCTGATTCTGAGGCTAAGAAGAGGCTTGATAAGTATGGAAGGAATAAGCTGAAGGAAGGAAAGAAGATTTCTAAGCTGACTATTTTCCTGAATCAGTTCAAGAGTTTTATTATTATGATTTTACTTATTGCTACAGTTATTTCATTTTTTATTGGAGAGATTGTTGATGGGATTGTTATACTGGTTATTGTTATTTTTAATGCAGTTTTTGGGTTTGTTCAGGAGTTTAAGGCAGAGAAGTCTATTGAGGCTTTGAAGAAACTAACTGCGTTGAAGACTATTGTTATTAGGAATGGGAAGGAGAGAGAGATTCCTTCTGAAGAGCTTGTGCCAGGAGATTTGGTGATGATTGATACTGGCACTAAGATTCCTGCTGATGTTAGGTTGATAGAGGCTATTGAGCTTGGAATTCTTGAGTCTTCTCTTACAGGAGAGTCTACATCAGTGGCTAAGAATGTTGCGCTGTTGAAGGGGAAGGTGGCTATTGCTGATCAGAGGGATATGGCGTTTTCTTCTACTATTGTTACAAGAGGGAAGGGAAAGGGTGTTGTTGTTAAGACTGGGATGGGGTCTGAGATTGGGAAGATTGCTAAGATGATTCAGGAGACTGAGGAAGGACTTACTCCATTGCAGATTAATCTTGATGTGTTAGGCAGAAATCTTGGGATTGCTACAATTATTATATGTGTTTTTATTTTTGTTTTGAATGTTGTTGTGAACCTTAAGACTGTGCCTTCGCTTATAACTAATGTTCATCATTCGTTTATGATTGCTATTGCATTGGCGGTTGCTGCTATTCCTGAAGGTTTGCCTGCAGTGGTTACTATTTCACTGGCCTTGGGTATTCAAAGGATGGTTAGTAAGAATGCGCTGATTAGGAAGATGGCTTCTGTGGAGACATTGGGAAGCACTAATATTATTTGTTCTGATAAGACTGGCACTTTGACTAAGAATGAGATGACGGTTAGAAAGATTTTCTGCAGTAATAAGGTGGTTGAGGCTACTGGGAAAGGGTATAAGCCTGAAGGGAGTTTTTTGTTTGAGAATAAAAAGTTTGATGCTAAGGAGTTTAGGCTTTTGTTTGAGATAGGAGCTTTGTGCAATAATGCAAAGCTGGTTAACCAGAAGAATAAGTGGAGTATTATAGGGGACCCTACTGAAGCATGCTTGCTAGTTTCTGCAAGGAAGGCTGGCTTGATGGAAGATAAGCTTAATAAGGATTATGCAAGGGTTAAGGAGATTCCTTTTTCTTCTGAGACAAAGAGGATGACTACTGTGCATAAGGTTAATGGGAAAGAGATTGCTTATGTTAAAGGCGCTCCTGATATTATATTAAAGCATTGCAGTAAGATTTATGATAAGGGAAAGGTTAGGGCTTTAACACTTAATGATAAGAAGGCTATTCTGAAAGCGAATGATAGTTTTACGAGTGATGCATTGAGAGTTCTTGGGTTTGCATATAAGCCTGTTAAAGGGAAAGATTA
This sequence comes from Candidatus Woesearchaeota archaeon, assembly GCA_030753365.1. GTDB lineage: Archaea > Nanobdellota > Nanobdellia > Woesearchaeales. Next base: position 8,943 of record JASMCJ010000041.1, on the reverse strand, counting down.
TGAGAAGGGGCTTATATTTGTGGGATTGCAGGGCATGATAGATCCTCCCAGGCAGGAGGTTAAGGATAGCATTAAGAAGTGTTATGAAGCTGGAATTAGGGTTGTGATGATTACAGGTGACCATAAGGGGACTGCAGTAGCGGTTGCGAGAGAGCTTGGGATAGAAGGAGATGCGGTTGCAGGCAAGGAGTTTGATGCTTTGTCTGATAAAGAGTTTAGGAAGCTTGTGAATAAGATTTCAATTTATGCTAGGGTTAATCCTGAGCATAAGATTAGAATTGTTAATGCACTTAAGGATAAGACACATATTGTTGCTATGACTGGTGATGGGGTGAATGATGCGCCGGCATTGAAGAAGGCTGATATTGGGATTGCGATGGGTATTGTAGGGACTGATGTTGCTAAGGAAGCTTCTGACATGGTACTTACTGATGATAATTTTTCTTCTATTGTTAATGCGGTTGAGGAAGGAAGAGGGATTTATGATAATATTAAGAAGTTTATTAATTATTTATTGTCAAGCAATTTTGGTGAGATATTGATTATTCTTGTTGCTTCTCTGTTTGGGATGCCACTGCCGTTGACTGCTATTCAGATATTGTGGCTTAATCTTGTTACGGATGGGCTGCCCGCTATTGCTTTGGGTGTTGACCCTATTGAGAAGGATATTATGAAGAAGAAGCCAAGGAATCCTAAGGAGCATATTATTGATAAAAGGATGATTATATCAATTACTATTATGGGAATTCTTATAGCGACAGGAGCGTTGACATTGTTTAAGATTAATATAGATAATCTGGTTAAGGCGCAGACTATTGCGTTTACGTCTATGGTTGTGTTTGAGATTGTAAGATTGCAGATGATAAGAGCTAATTATAAGATTGGGATTTTCTCTAATAAGTATCTTATATTGGCGGTTTTGACTTCAATAGGCTTGCAGCTGGCTGTGATTTATACCCCCTTGAATAAGTTCTTTAAGACTGTCCCATTAAGCTTGATGGATTGGGGATATATTTTGGGTGCTACTTTGGCTTTGGTTATTGTGAGCAGGATAATAAGAGTCTTTTTTAAGATGGGGCAGAAGAAGGGAAGCCAAGCTGATGAGATGATTTAGAAATGTTTATATAGTCTAATAATTGTAGTGATGTACATGGCAAAGAAAAATATTCCTAAAGTGAAGAGTGAGAAAGGGTTTAGTATTCCTTTGAATTTTGTTATTGGATTGATAGCTATTGCTTTGGGAGGATATAACCTGCTTTCAATGTATGGTAAGATTTCATGGGGGATTAAGGTGTCACAGACTACTGGTAATGTGATTTTGATTATTGTGGGGTTGAGCCTTTGGGTTACAGGATATAGGCTTAGCAGGCATAGGTATCATTCAAAGCAGATTTTTGATGGTTAGGTTTTTATACTCTTTCTGATATTGGTAAGATATGACTGTAAATAATAAAAATAAGATTGAAATCCTTGCACCTGCAGGTAATTGGGCTATGCTGAGAGCAGCTGTTGATGCGGGAGCTGATGCTGTGTACTTTGGTGTGCAGGGGTTTAATATGAGAGCTACTGCAAGGAATTTTAAGGTTTCTGAATTGGGCAGGATAGTTGAGTATTGCCATGAGAATAAGATTAAGGTTTATCTTACTGTTAATACGATTGTTTATGAGAATGAGATTGGTAAGGTTAAGAATCTGCTTAAGAAAGCTAAAATGGCTGGGATTGATGCTGTTATCTGCTGGGATTTTGTTGTACTGAAAGAGGCTAAAAGGTTGGGACTGGAGATTCATGTTAGTACGCAGGCTAGTGTTTCTAATTCTGAGGCTGCTAACTTTTATTATAAGCTAGGGGCTAGGAGGTGCGTGTTGGCTAGGGAGTGTACATTGGAGCAAATTAGAGAGATTAAGAAGAGTACAAGGATGAAGATTGAGGTTTTTGCGCATGGAGCTATGTGCGTTTCTGTTTCAGGGAGATGTTTTATTTCACAGTTTCTTTATGGAAGGTCTGCTAATAGAGGAGATTGCATACAGCCTTGCAGGAGAAGCTATGATAAGTATCTTTTGAAGGATAAAGAGGAGGATAAGGAGCTTGTGCTTGGGAATGATTATGTGATGAGTCCTAAGGATTTATGTACATTGCCTTTTTTGGATAAGATTCTTCCTTTTGTTGATGTGTTGAAGATTGAGGGCAGAGCGAGGAATCCTGAGTATGTTGGGGTTGTTGTTAAGGCTTATAGGGATGCGGTTGATGCTATACGCAGTGGGAAGTTTAGTAAGGAGTTTGTTAAAGGAAAGATGAAGAAGTTGCATGAGGTTTATAACAGAGGGTTTTCTTCAGGATTCTTTTTGGGGAAGCCTATTAATGAGTTTACTGATGATTATGGTTCTAAGGCTGAGAAGAGGAAGGTTAATCTCGGTGTTGTAAAGAATTATTATAGGAAGGTTGGAGTTGCTGAGATTAAGATTAATACTAATGAGGTTAAATTAGGAGATACTGTTATTATTATAGGGGATACTACTGGTGTTGTTGAACAGACTGTTGGTTCTATTGAAATCAATCATAGACCTGTGAAGGCTGCTGGGAAAGGTAAGAGTGTTGCGGTTAAGGTTGAGAAGGTTGTCAGGAAGAATGATAGGGTTTTTCTTTGGAAGTAAAATTGTATGATATTCGAGAACACAACCTTTATAAATAAGTAAATTTGAAGCAGGGTATGGGGAAAAGAGATGTTAGAAAAGATAGGATAAGAAAAAAGGATGTTGCAAAAAGAGTTGCTTTGTTGGGTATTATATTATACGTTTTTCTGTTGAGCATACAGTTGATGAGCGGCTCGTTTAAGATGTTTGGCAGAGGGTTTGCAGAGAGTATTATTCCTTTTACTACGAATCCTTTGGTGGGACTTTTTATTGGCATATTGGCAACTTCTATAGTACAGAGTAGTTCGGTTACTACTTCTATTATTGTTGGATTGGCAGCTAGCGGTGCCTTGACAATAACGAATGCAATTCCGATTATTATGGGAGCTAATATTGGCACTAGCATTACAAGCCTGATGGTTTCATTGGCGCATATTACAAGGAAAGAGGAGTTTAGAAAAGCGTTTGAAGTTGCTACTGTTCATGATTTTTTTAATTTTATTGTTGTGCTTGTTTTATTGCCTTTAGAGGTTTATTTTCATATTTTAGAAAAAGTTGCATTGTTTATGACACAATTTTTTGTAGGCTCTAATATGCATCTTCAGTTTACAAGCCCGTTGAGTTATATTATTAAGCCTGTTGCAAGTTTTATTCAGGTGAGCTTGTTGAATAATGCTATTGTTGTATTGATTGTTTCATTGATTTTGTTGTTTTTTTCATTGAAGTATTTTGTGGATATAATTAAGCCGTTAGCAGAGTCTAAGTTTAAAGTATTGCTGGAGGAACATGTATTCAAGACGCCGTTAAGGAGCTTTTCTTTTGGGTTGATACTGACTATTGTTGTACAGAGCAGCTCGGTTACTACTTCTTTGTTGGTGCCGTTGGCTGCGGTGGGTATTCTGACTCTTGAAAGATTGTTTCCATTTGTTTTAGGAGCTAATGTTGGCACAACGTTTACAGCTTTATTGGCTTCTTTGGTTACTGGTTCTCCAGCAGGGATTGCTGTTGCGTTTGTTCATATTTTGTTTAATACGTTTGGAGCTGCTATTGTTTATCCGTTTAGAAAGATTCCTTTGGGATTGTCAAAGTGGATTGCCCATTTGTCTTTTAGGTATAGGGTTGTGCCTTTTGTGTATGTTGCTTCTGCGTTTTATATTCTACCTAGTTTTGTGATTTTTGTGTTGCACTAGATTTCTGTCCCATAAAGTAGGATAAGGGTAAGATATTTAAATGAAAAGGCTTTTTCGGTTAGTTAGGTGATATGACATGAATATTTCAATTATGGGTACAGGATATGTAGGATTAGTTGCAGGTACGTGCCTTGCAGATATGGGCAATGAAGTTATTTGCGTTGATGTTAATGAAGAGAAGATAAAATATCTGAATGAAGGCGGAGTTCCTATATATGAGCCTGGCTTGAAGGATATGTTAGATAGGAATAGAAAGGAAGGAAGAATTAGTTTTACTACTGATGTTAAGAGCGCTGTTGAAAAGTCAAAAGCTATTTTTATTGCTGTGGGCACTCCCCCTGGAAAGAATCATGAAGCAGATCTTACTTTTGTTAAGCAGGTTGCTGCTTCTGTTGGCAAATATATGAAGGATTATCTTGTTGTTATTGATAAGAGTACTGTTCCAGTAGGGACTGCTGATATTGTGGCTGAGACTATTAAAGAGAATCAAGAGAGTCCGATAGAGTTTGATGTGGTTTCTAATCCGGAGTTTCTTAAAGAGGGAGAGGCGGTTAATGATTTTACATGCCCTGACAGAATTGTTATTGGTACTGAGTCTGATAGAGCTAAAGAGGTTATGGAAGATATTTATAAGGGCATTGTGAGGACTGATAAGCCTATTCTTTTTACTGATGTTAGGAGCGCTGAGATGATTAAGTATGCTAGCAATGCGATGCTAGCTACAAGGATCTCGTTTATGAATGAGATTGCGCAGCTTTGCGAGAAGGCAGGGGCTGATGTTAAGATGGTTGCTAAGGGTATGGGTCTTGATAGGAGAATTGGGCCTATGTTTTTGCAGGCTGGTATTGGCTATGGTGGGAGCTGTTTTCCAAAGGATGTTAATGCGCTTTATGAGACTATGAAGTCTCATGGGGTTAATAGCCTGGTGCTTGATGCTGTTGAAAAGGTTAATCATGAGCAGAAGAAGTCTTTGCTACCTAAGATTAAGAAGCTTGTTCCTGATCTTAAAGGAAAGAAGATTGCTTTGTGGGGGCTTGCTTTTAAGCCTAAGACTGATGATATGAGGGAAGCACCTTCTTTGGTGATTATTGAACAGCTTCAGAATGAAGGGGCTGAGGTTGTTGCTTTTGATCCTGAAGCGGAGAAGACTGCAAGAGAGTTGGTGAAGAATGTGGAGTTTGCAAAGGACCCTTATGATACGCTTAAGGATACGGATGCGCTTGTTATTGCGACTGAATGGAATGAGTTTAGAGATCTTGATAAGGAGAAGATGAAAGGTTTGATGAAGAGTCCTAATATTATTGATGGAAGGAATGTTTATGAACCAAAGGATATTAAAGAGGCAGGGTTTAATTATATTGGTGTTGGAAGAGGAGTTTAGATTTAACCCATATAACTTGGCTTTTCTTCTTTCATTTGGTTTGCTCTTGCCTGCTTGAAGAAGTCCCGTAGTTCTTCATAGGATTTTGCTATTTCTTTTGTGACGGATGGCTTTACCTTTTTTAAGGCTTCACTGAAATCATTTTTTATGACTTCTTTTGATTTTATGTCTTTTCTTAAAGTGATTATGGCTGCTTCACGGCAGATTGATTCTATGTCTGAGCCAGTGTAACCATCAGTTTTTTTGGATAAGTCTTTTATGACTGACTGCTTCTCATCATTTATTTCTTTTAGTAAAGGAATTAGTTTACTAAAGTCATAATCTTTTTTATTGTTTGTTTCAGGTTTATTGTTTTCCTGAATGATGATGGATTTGATGATAGTTTTGTATGCTTTTAATAATTCGATTTCTTCCCCGTTTTTCTTGACATCTGTTGATAGGCCTGATAAATGTTTTTCAAATATTTTTGTTGAAAGACCTTTAATGGTTTCTCTTAGCTGAGTTGATAGGGTTTTATTCATTAAAGGTATGTTGGTGGTGTGCACTTTAAATATTTCCTGCCTTGTTTTTTCATCTGGAGCTGGCGTTAAGATTATTCTGTCAAATCTGCCGGGTCTTAGTATGGCTGGGTCAAGGATGTCAGGCCTGTTGGTTGCACCTATGATCACTACGTCGTTTATGTCTTCCAGACCGTTCATTTCTGTTAGCAGAGCTTCTACTGCGCTCATCCCGCCATGGTGCGAGCTAGTGCCAATGTCTCTTCTGTTTGCAATGGAGTCTATTTCATCTATGAAGACTATAGTGGGGCTGACTTGCCTTGCTTTTTTGAATAGTTTTCTTACTAGTTTAGGCGTTTCATTGACCCACTTTGAGAGTACCTCAGGGCCTTTGACTGAGATGAAGTTGGCTTCTGACTCGTTTGCAACAGCTTTTGCAAGCATTGTCTTGCCTGTGCCAGGAGGACCATAAAGGAGTATTCCTTTAGGGGGTTTTACTCCTAAGTTTTTGAATGAGTCAGGGTATTTGAGAGGCCATTCTACTGCTTCTTTTAAATCCTGCTTTACTTCTTCCAAGCCGCCAACATTGTCCCATTTTACATTTGGAACTTCTACTAAGACTTCTCTCATTGCTGAGGGCCTTACAATTTTGAGGGCATTATTGAAATCATTTCTGGTGATTCTTAACTTTTCTAATAGTTCTTTAGGGATTGCTTCTTCTTCTTCCAGCTTTAGGTCAGGTAGCACTTTTCTTAATACAATCATTGCTGCTTCCTTACATAAGGCTGCTAGGTCTGCCCCTACGAATCCATGAGTTATGTTAGCGATTTCTTTTAGATTGACATCCTTGGCAAGAGGCATGTTTCTTGTATGAATTTTAAGCACATTGAGCCTGCCTTTTTTGCCAGGGACTCCTATTTCTATTTCTCTGTCGAATCTGCCAGGCCTTCTTAAAGCTGGATCTATTACGTTAGGTATGTTTGTGGCAGCAATTACTACTACTTTGCCCCTGCTTTTTAGGCCATCCATCATTGCTAATAACTGGGCTACTACTCTTCTTTCTACTTCGCCATGGACTTCTTCTCTTCCTGGAGCGATTGCATCTATTTCATCTATGAAGATGATGGAAGGGGCATTTTTTTCTGCTTCATCAAATTTTTCTTTTATGTTTTTTTCTGACTGACCATACCATTTGCTCATGACTTCAGGACCGTTTATTAGTATAAAGTGCGAGTTGGTTTCGTTTGCTACAGCTTTTGCTAGTAGAGTCTTGCCTGTGCCGGGAGGACCATGTAATAGTACGCCTTTTGGGGGTTGTATGCCTAGCCGTTCAAAGACTTCAGGATGTTTTAAGGGCAGTTCTACCATTTCCCTTATTTTTTTTATTTCTGTTTCCAAGCCGCCGATGTCTTCATAAGTTACATCAAAGGTTTTTTCTTCTTCTACTTCAACGGCTTCAGGATTGAATTCTACTTCTGTTAAGTCTGAAACGATTACAGATTCTTTAGGGAGTGTTGAGACTACAATGAATTTTATGTCGCCAAAGCCAAAGCCCATCATGCTTTCATCAAAGACAGAGAAGATGTCGTCAAAGAGAGGAGAGTCTGACATGGTTCTTCTTCTCCTGCCAGTTCCGCCTAGTGAAATAATGTCTCCTGTTGCAAGCGCTCTTCCAAGAAGGCCTTGTTTTATCATGTCAGGAGGAGCTCGTATTACCATGCCTTTTTTTGCGGGTGCTATTACTATTTTTTTGGCTTCTTTGATGTCTGCTTTTTTTACAGCGACAAGTTCGCCTATGCCTGTTTTTGCGTTTCTTCGCATGATACCGTCTAGTCTTATTATGTTTAACCCGATATCTCCTGGGTAGGCCCGGTCAACTATGCCTACAGTTTTTCTTTCTCCTTCTATTTCTACAATGTCGCCTGGCTTTACACCAATGGTTCTCATGAAGTTGGAGTCTACCCTGACTATGCCTTTGTTTACATCATCCTGAATTGCTTCTGCTACTTTAAATCTTAGTTCTTTGTTGACCATGATTTACCCCAAAATGAGGTAAGAAGGGTTGTTTTATAAAGTTTATGGAACAAAGAAATATAGGTTGTATTTTCTTTATAAGAGGCTCAAGAGCCTATTTTATTCTATTTAACAAGAGAAAAATATTTAAGTGAACTTCTGTTCTCGAGGTATGTGGAAATAGATAAATACCAAACTAAAGGAAGTAACAGGTTTCCTGTGGGGAAGGTTGTGCTTACATGCAGTTATAATAATACAGAGAATCGACAGGAAACGATAGATACGCAGATAGAGAATGAGAGAAAGTCAGGGAAAGAGCCTAATTATCTTCTTCTTAGGGATGAGGATGAGCCGTTTTTTTTGAAGTTTAATGTTCCTTTGTTTGTAGTTGGTAGTGATGGGAGAAAGTATAGTGTTCCGCTTTTTGCGTTTCCTTTGTATGATGTTTATAAGGCTGGATTTGAAGATGTTTCTGTTGTTGGATATAAGGATACTGGAGAGATGTCTGAGATGTTTTCTGAGTTTTTTGGTGTGAATAAGAATCAAAGGGTGGAGTTTGTTGATGAAGGACCTTTGGAAGAATGCTCTTATTCTAATACTATGAAGAGAGCTATGGCTAGTCTTCAACCAGAACCTGATGATGTTTGCCTTCTGCTGCCTGGAGATTTGCCGGTTATTAATACAAAGGCATTCAGGTATGATAAGGATGTTAAAGATCATGAGCTTGTTGTGGAGTTTAATACATTAGGGTTGACGGGACAACATTTCCCAAGGAATTATCATTGGGCTGTTAGGTATAGAGTAGATGATGTGAAAGCTGCCAGAAAGATGATACTTTTAGAGTCTCTTGATGATGCGTTAAAATATGATGATTTTGAGGATTCTAATGGGAGAATTGGGATTCCTTCAAAGGAAGGCAATCCCTGGCTGATGAATCTTTATAAGATTATAAATAAAGGCAGGATGGGAGCAAGCATATGTGACATAGGCTATGAAGGAAGGAAGGCTTATTCCAAGAAAGGATGGTCACAGGGAGATATGCTTAAGAAGACTCTTATTGAAGAGGACGGCAAGCTATCGTTAAATAGGGTTGCGCACTTTTTAGATATTATAGGGGTCAAAGGAGGTATAGAAATATTGCGTTATTTATTTACTGTTCTGCCTGAAAAGAAATTTTTACATTTAGAGAGGCTGGAAAGTCTTATAACTTTTGATGTGGAGACTGCTGAAAG
>JASMCJ010000040.1 GCA_030753365.1 Candidatus Woesearchaeota archaeon | reverse complement strand
GGTGTTGGTATAAATGCTTCATAGGTGGTGAGGTTGACAATGACGTTTCCCTGACCAAATGAACATGATAATGTTTCATTGTCTTGTTTTGAGCAGCCGCTTAAACCTGATGCATAGGATGGCCAAGGCGCTATCCAATCATTGACAGCCTTATTTGAAGAGAGGGAGTTGACATCATAATATATATTTTCAGCTTCTTCTCTTGAATAATTAAATCTCTCTGTTAAAAACTGAATACCTTTTTCCTTGTTATCTTTGTATTCTTTTTTGACTAGAGTGTTGTAGATGGTTGCCCTGTCAAAGTTCCATGAGCCAAAGTGGCCCCATACTCCGCTTTTGCCTATCATGTCTTCTGATGTTATGAAGTAGTTTTCTGGTGGATCACAATGAGTGTTTTGGATGACTTTAGCAGCCTGTTCTTGCGTAAGACTGTATTTATTGGTTAGTGTTTCCTGGGCACTTGTCTCGTCTTGGATGATTATCTCGTATAATATCTTTACTGATTTAGCTCCATCATTGATGGATTTGTCAAGCTCTTCGAAGGCATTTGTTGCGCCGCAGTCAAGCATCCTTAGAATGCCTATTGCAGTGGTTTCATTGTTTGTTAGGAGAGTGTTTCCTATCCAGTGAGCTTGCGGCATGTCTTGTGTGGTGCCGTCAAAAGTGACTGCTCTGTCAGCTATTGCTTTGAACCAATGGCCAAAGTCCCACCATGAGTTGACTATGGCATCTGATTCTGATTCAACCCTAATTTTATCTAATGAAGCGTACCAGGCATCGTTCATTGATGGTATTTCGCTTTTAGCTGTTGATTTTGCAGCGTTTATAGGATTCAGTATAAATAAGAAGAATATTAAAAGTAATAGTGCTATTTTTGTGATGGTTTGGTGTATATTCAGACTTTTTGATATAAGCTTATAGCTGTATTCATAAATAATTCCTAATGCAATACCAAATGCCAGGCTGAATGCTGGTACGAATAACAGCAGAAACCTAATACCTTTTGTGCTTGCATAAATTGTGGCTATGAACCATATAATTAGTATGATTGCAAGTTTTATGTCTATTTTCGTGTCTTTTTCTTTTATGGATATTAATATCTTGGCTATGATTGGCACACAGATTAAAGGGATGAATGTGTGGAGGTCTTGGGGCTTAAATGCAAGGATTATGAAGTACCATAAGCTTGAAAGAGAGATGAACCATAGGTCGCTTCTCCTTTTGTTTCGTTTTCTTACAAGCATTAATACTATTCCTATTAAGCTTATTAGGAAGAATAGCCTTTTTCCTATTCCTATCTGATTAATAGCATTGTTTAGAGAGGCTTCGTTTTGCTCGGCTACTGTTGTTAAAACATTTGGCCAAATTTTTGCAACGCCTACTACTTTCATTTGAGTAAAGGTAAGAGGCTGCATTGGAGCTGTTCTGAAGTTCCAAAATCCAGTGAACATGGATACGAATATGCCTGAAGTTACGATGAATACTATTAGAAGGAGGAGTGTGTTTTTGAGAGGAGTGTTAAATATAAAGTGTGAAATTCCTTTTTTTAGTTGGTCTCTGTGTACTAATGTGAAGTATATAATGTAAAATAATAAAGATGCTATGATAAAGTCAAATATATACCACCAACCCATCCAGGAGAATGAAAATAATCCTACAAAGAAACCTGTTAAAGAAGCTAGGAATATTTTATTTTTTAGATTCTTAGATTCAAAGGCTTCTAGGAATAGCCAGGTTATTAAGAGGGGAAAAAATACATTATATGCGTCAGTATCGGAGAATCCTCCAGCGGTTCTTCCAAGTAGTGTTGGATGGATCGCGACCATTACAGCTGCAATCAAGCCGCCTAAATTCCCTCCCATTCTTCTTGCGATGAAGAAAGTGGGGATGACTGATAATAAGGATATTATAACTGGAATATAAAAAACAACTTTCATTAAATCAATGTCTCTGTTAAAGAAGGAGGATATCTTGTATAAGAAAACTTCAAAATATATATGGAAATTGCTGTCAGCTCCTCTTCCTAAAGGAGCTAGCATATGGTTATCCCAAGGTTTACCTTCTTTGATTATGTCTGCTGTTGTGCCTTTCTCAACTACGTTTCTTGAGTATCTGTACCAATAATAAGGATCTATTGCTAATAAGTAGGTTGTTCCTTTTTCGTTTTTAAGGTGTGATTTAAAGAACTGAGAAGTGCTATCTACTTGTTGTTGTATAGGGCCTTTTTGGCTTTTTAATATTTTTTTGAACTCTGCTTCAACTAAAGCATTTTTGTTAGTATCTGGCAGGTTGGGATATTGCTGGTTTATTTCGCCTCTTACCTGTGATCTTATACTGTTGTAAACTGTATTTTCAGCCCAATTGTCAGTGATTGGGAGATAAGCGGGCATTACCCTTAAGTAGACTGAAAGGAATCCTGCGATTAGTATGAAGAGTATAGGTATTATGTAGCGATTGTATTTAGTATAGAAAGTTTTTGCTTTGGCAATATCAAAAGAGATTTCTTCTTCGTCTTCTTTAGCTTTTTCTTCTTTGCTTTTTTCCTTGAGGCTTTTTCCAAGGTTTTTGAAAACTCCTTTTATTTTGCTAAAGTCAATGGATATATCTTCTTCATCTTTTTCTTCTTCAATGTCTTCTTTTAGCTCTTTGAGATCTTTTTTTGCTTTCTTTAACTCTTTTTGAGAAGGTTTATCTTCAATGTCCTGTTTGATTTCTTTGATTTCCTTTTCTTCTTCTTTTATCTCTTTTAAATCTTCTTTCTTTTCTTTGATATCTTCTTTTAGCTCTTTATCTACTTCTTTTATCTCTTTTTTGAGCTCTTTCTTTTCTTCCTCTTTGTCTTCTTTAAAGA
>JASMCJ010000039.1 GCA_030753365.1 Candidatus Woesearchaeota archaeon | reverse complement strand
ATAATACCAGGAAGGTTCTCTCTTAAACTTTTTTCTGTATTCCTTTAATGTTATGATAGGAGGTCTTTGCATTTGGGTTATATTAGTTGGCTTAATCTTGTATTCTATTTTTCCATTAGTCCTGCTTCTTTCAATAATTCTAATCTTTTGCCTGATATCTCTTACGAGGATAAACTTGCCGAGAGTGTTAGCTCTCTTTGAAATTACCTGGATGATTCCAAAGGCTTGCTTGCTAAGAGCAGTAAGATCCTGGTTGCGGTGTGTTCTAGAAATTAAATCTACCTGCGCAATGCTTCTTAAGCCGAATTTCTTCTGGATATCTATTAACAAACCTGTTTCTACCCCATAGCCTGTAAAAAAAGGAAGTTTTTCTAAGTATTTTCTTCTGCCTGCATACTCTCCGCTTAATGGCTGGATGAATCCGCTTAACATTGGGAAAAACATGTTTATAAGCGGCCTGAAGCATAGTTCTGTTGTTCTTCCTCCACCTAAAGGAACAATATCATCGGTTTTTTTAATAGGCCTTTGATAAAACGCTTTTGTAAAATATAACTTATCATTTGTTAACAATGGCCCAATCAAGCCATAAACAAAACGAGGATGGATGTTCTTGATATCAGCATCAACCCAGCAAATAATGTCTCCTTCAGCAAGATATAATGATTTCCAGAGATTTTCGCCTTTTCCCCTTGCTTTGCCGTATATTTTTAGATAATCTTCAGCAAGATAAAATTTTGCTCCATGCTCAATAGCAACATTTTTGGTGTTATCAGTGCTTCCAGAGTCAATAACTATTATTTCATCAATAAGCTTATACTCGTCCATTAATGACTCTTTAATGGTAGATATAACCTTTCCTAACCCTTCTTCTTCATTAAGAGTTGGAATGCAAACAGAAATCTTTTGTTTCTTTTCCTTCTTAAGCTTGACAAGACGTTCTATGTCTTTAAAATATCCACATTTGAATTTATATTTCTCAAACCAATCGTCAATCTTCATATTTAAGTCAAATGGGCTGTTCTTAATAAATTTTGTGTTAGTCTAAGCAGCAAACCCAAGGTTAACCTAGAATATATAAGAGAAGAAAAACATAGGATGTTGTAGGGCTTTAAAGGAAACAAATATCTTCTAAAACGAATTATTTATAAACAAAAGCCTTTAAAGAGAATTAAGGGTATATTATAATGAAAATAGCTTTTATCCATTATAACATAGGGGAAGAAGGAGGAGTAAATTCTGTTATGAGAATAAATGCTATAACCTTAAAGAAATTAATTAAAAATGTACAAATCAGCTTCATAGGATCTTATATGGGAAAGATTATTGATGGAAAAGGTTTTCATTATACTGACTTACCTGAACTGGGCATAACTCAAAAAAGAATTTCTGATTTTAGTTCAATGAATGTTTCCCAATACATAAAAATGGGAGATAAAATATATGATAAGTTGGTTAAATGTACAAAAGATATTGACCATGTAATCATTGAGAACCCAATCATAGGAATTCATCCTCCTGCTACTTATGCATTCTATAAATTTATTTCCAATACAAAAAAAAGAGTGAGATATAGAGTGCATGATTTTCCACAAGATAGAAAGACTAATTTTATAGACTTGCTTAAATTTAATGGGCAAGGCAAAACCCCTTCATGGCGTGAAATTGTTTACCCTTCAAAAAATGTTGAATATTTTGTGCTGACAAAACATGATTTGAATCTGTTATTAGAAAATGGGATAAAAGAGAATCAAGTCTTTCACATTCCTAATCCTATTAATAAAAATCTTCTCCAGAAAGATACAAAAGGCAGTATGCTCTTAAGAAGTTCAATAATAAAAAAGCATAAGTTGAATCCTAAAGTTAAATTCCTTCTATATCCTGTAAGAGTTATTCCACGTAAAAATGTTGAAGAAGCTATATTTATAGTGCAATTTCTAAACCTTTGGCTGAATGAAAAATATCATTTGTTAGTTACTCTTTTTGAAAAAAGTATGGAAAAAGAAGATTATGCGAATACTCTTGTAAGATTTGTAGAAAAGAATAATCTGCCTGTTACATTAGGCTTAGACTTGTTAGCTAATAGGATAGTAAAAAGTAATAAGATAGAAGAATTTGCAATAGGTGATGCTTATAATATATGTGAATCAGCAATTACTACAAGCAGGCTAGAAGGATTTGGTTTATTTTTCATTGAGTCTTGGCTATTTAATAAACCAATATTTGGCAGAAACCTTTCTAATAGCACAAATGATTTCAAAGAAGAAGGTTTAGATTTAAGTGTATTTTATGATAAGTTAATTGTCAATGGCAAAGACTATAAAAACATAAAAGATTTAAAGGAAAAATTAAGCCTTATACTTAAGCTTAAAGAGGAAAGATTTCTTAATAAGGTTTATGAAGCTAACAAAAATATTTTTGATAAAATTGAGAACCTGCTAAAAGGAAAAGATAAAAAGTTCATACTCAGAAACAAGAAGAAAGTGTTATTGCATTATTCTGCAGAAAGCATTGCTAAAAAAATCTTAAAGGCAATGAATTAGGATATGATTTTAGATAAAATTCTTTCTTGAATATTTCATAACTTTTGGCAGGTTAGTTAATATTTTCTTTTTGATCGTTTTCCTTTTTGGGAAAAGTTTCTCGAACTGTTTTAACAGGCTATCATTCTTCAATAAGCTTTTTGGATCCATTAAAAGTTTCTTAAGGCCAAAAAAGCCAAAAAGCCCTTCAAACTTACCTTGGTAAACTATACAAGCAACAGGAACACCCTGCCCTAAACATGCAATAGCTAAGTGCATCCTTCCGCTTACAACAAAGTCCAGACGTTTCACTATATATTTAATCTGGGCAGCAGAATAAGGCAGTTTAGGCCTAAAGCAATATTGTCTTGTCTCATCATCAAGCTTGCTTAGTACAATATCAGTGAATTCAACGTCGCTGATTGATTTCTTAGTCTTCCTGAAATCATGAGGCAGTAATACAAATGAGAAACCTTTTTTACATAATTTATTCATGAATTCAGCGTAAATGCTTGCGAGCTTGTCAAAGCTTATACCTATATTGCTTGCTATAAGCCAATTTATGTTTATACCAATAACATGCCTTCCTTTTTGCTTTTCTTTCTTTACATGTGATTCTATTTCTATAAATTTAGGTTTAAGCTGAAATGCAACATCAGCAACAAGGTCAAAATTATTTTTAGGAAGAAACTTCTTGCATCTCTTATAAGATACAGGATCTCTTGCGCATAAACGCACTGTCTTAGGCAGCTCTGATAAGCTCTTGATAATCTTTGGGTTAGGGGAATGGTTAAAGCTGCTTCCCAATAAGACAGTTTTTAATCCTGCTTCTTTTGCTGTCTTAAGCATATTAATTTTTCTTAAGCTCCAAGGCACAGAATAATATCCGTCCATAATATCAGCGCCCAACATATAAAATCTTTTATACTTAGAAAATAATTTAGACAAGCTTTCTTTTGGTGTTATGAAATCCTTCTTAAAGTGAGGCTCAACCTCAACCATTTTGGATACTTTATTTCCTAAGCCCCATTTATAATCTTTCTTATAAGAAAAAATATCTACATTATAACCTTTAGCCCTCATAGCTTCGACAACAACCACAACCTGCGCTTCATCTCCAAGGCTTCCAGGGACAGCAGGAGGCAGTAATATTATAGATGGTTTTTTTGATGAAGACATGTCAATAACCTCTTTTAGTAATTCTTGAAACTAAATATTTATTTTGATTTAATCTTAGTATTTTTTTTCTTTTTTCTAAGCAGATTCTTTAAGTCATCATAACATCCTTTCTCGCCATTTGAAAAATGTAGTTTCTGGTTGCATTTCATATTTTCTATTAATTCTTTATTATATAATAATTCCTTAATAGATTCCTTAGCAAGTAAATAGTTATCATAAGCCACCATCTTGCAAACACCCATCTTTACGAAAGGTTTGACTTCATAGGTTTCTAAATGTATATAATAAGGAAGCTCTTTTTTAAGCGGTGGAACATAGCATAAAACTGGGGTCTGCTGCCTGATACATTTAGGTAATGTGCCCATGCCATGATGCTGTATAACTAAATCCGCTGCATCTATTGCTGTCTCGAACTCTCTTTCATCTTTGAATAGTTTTTTAAGATGCATGTACCATGGAGCAGTAATATTGAATTTATGTTTTGTCATCAGCCAGACTTTACCTTTCTTGTTGAGTTCGCAGAATATATCATTGGCTACCTTTTCAAAATAGGGTTTGATTTTCTTGTATCTTTGCCCAAAATATAAGAAAACTAGTTTATCCCCTTTTGCTATGCCATACTTCTTTCTGAATTTATCACGTTCCTTCTTGCTTATTCTTATGCCTCCTGGGATGAAACCAGGGGCAATTATTCTTTTCTTAAAAAAAGGTATTATCTTATAATGCCCTCCATTCTCCTGGAGATTAGCCTTATAGATATTATCAGGAAATACTATATATATTCTGTCAAGGAAATCCGGGCTTGTAAAGTTGCAATTCTCCCTGCAAGTACGCTTGTCATTTAAGAATAGCCAGTTTGAGTCAAGACAGCATACCATTGCGTTAGCAGGCTTTTTTGTTAATGTAGCTGACTTTCCAATATATGCAGTCTTAGAATTGCACATAAAAACAAAGTCTGCATCAAAGCCGTTTATCAGTTTAATGGACTCATCAGGTGAATTTACTTTATGAGAAGAAAAGCCTTCAGCTTTTATCAGTTCTAATAATGAATCGTCCCTTGAGATAAAAGAGACTACATCTTTCTTTTTCCTCAAATACCTTGCAACAGCAAGACCTTGGGTCAATTCCCCAAATCCCCCACTAGCACAGAACATGACTCTCATAATATATAATATTATTTTAATTCATTTATAAGTCTTTTGATATGTCAGAAATATACCACTGGTTTCATGAAAATCAGAGATTTTCAGGATCCTCGAAAACAGTTTTTGGAAAGTGATATGTTTCTGAGCATGCTCAAAAACCACCAGGATAGACTGGATGGCATTAGAGGCGTAAGCCCTTCATGCCACCCATCTTTGATGGGTGGTTTTTGACATGTGTTAAGAAGATTTAATAAAAATCTCTTTAAGAAGTTATTTCCTTATGATAACACCAAAATCCGCAACATTACTTCCAGTTAATCCTGTGAAGATAAGCTCATTGGTTTTCTTGAAGAAAGGATGAGAAGCATTGTCTTTTAGAAACTTTTTGTAATCTAGATTTAATGTTTTTGCTTTTTCAAAGGAATTGTTATCAACAATAGCTCCAGCCGCATTGCTAGTTCCATCCATGCCATCAGAGCCAATGGAGATTAAAGCTGTGTTCTTTAGCTTTGAGATGTCTTCAATAGCTCCAAGGCAAAGCTCCTGATTTCTGCCGCCTTTTCCATTGCCCTTAACGGTAACAGTTGTCTCTCCAGCGAATAATAAAGCAATATTCTTTCCTTTTTTGTTTTTTAAGGTTTTGATTAATCTTTTCCCAATAACCCTTGCCTCACCTTTTAGTTTGTTAGTTAGGATTATTGGCTTTAATCCTAATGATAATGCTTTCTTCTTCATGGCTTCCAATGTAACCTGGTTGTTTAATAACAAAATATTGGTTGTATTCTTTAATCCTTTTTTTACAGTAGATCCTGAAGCAATAGTAGCTAGGTCATCGCCAACAACGTCAGAGAAGATTAATGAAATAATCTTTGCTTTGGTTAATCCTGCAAGCTTCCCGCCTTTAACATGAGAATACTTCTTTCTCAGCTTGTTTAGAGTGTTTATGTTTTTGCCTGACAGAAATGCTTTCTTGATTGTTTTAATATATTGCTTGAAAGGAATGTTAGGGTAGCAGAGCAAAGCAGAACCCCCTCCTGAAACAAGGCATATCACTAAATCATCCTTCTCTAAATTGCTGATTAAGCCAATTATCTTTTTTGTGGCATTAATGTTTTTCTGAGAAGGCATGGGATGAGTTCCTTTAATGACTTTTATTCTCTTTAGATTGAGCTCTTTTGTGGAGATTATGATTCCTGTATCGATTCTGTTGCTTAGGATTTTTTCAATTTCTTTACCCATCAAAGAAGAAGCTTTTCCGAAGCCTATGATGACTATTCTTTTGAATTTTTTTAGATTAATCTTTTTATTTTTAATGGTTAAGGTGCTGTTCTTCAGTTTAATGTTGTTCTTCATAACCTTCTCAGTGTTTATTGATTCTAAACCAGAATCTATTATCTGAAGGGCTTTTCTTCTTGAAGGAGTTGATGATAATTCTTTGAAGTTTTTAATCATGATGGCTTATTCTGGCTTTAGATGTATATAAATATATCTCATAGGCATAATGTTTAAAAACAATCCAGTTTTAACAGCTATTATGCAACTAATAATCATTACAGACATGGACGGTTGTTTCCTTGACCATGATACTTATAATTATGAAGATTCAGTTGAAGCTTTTAACAAAGCAGTAAAACAAGGAGCAATAATATCATTCTGTACAAGCAAGAATCTTGATGAGATTGAGGCTTATAATAAGAAACTAGGAGTTAACTTTCCTTTCATTGCAGAGAACGGCAGCGTAATCTACATTCCTAAAGATTTCTTTGGGTTTGAATTTGAATTTCAGAAGGAGACAGAAGATTATAAAATCATTGAACTTAATGTGAAGCATGATGAAACCATTAAAATGTTGCATAAGATTAGAAAGGAACTTTCTTTTGAATTTATAATCTTTAGTGAGATGGCATCAGAAGAAATAAATGAAGACTGTGGGTTATCTATTGAAGCAGCTAAGCTTGCGAAAAACAAGCAATATGCAGATGTTGTAAAAATTGTTGATGAAACACCTGAGAAAGTTGAGCAGTTTAGACAAGCTGTAGAAAAAGAAAACTTTAGTTCTGCTAGAGGAATAAGATATCATACCATAACAAAAGGCTCTAACAAAGGAAAAGCAGCTAAAGTCTTATTAGATCTATATAAGAGAAAATATAATAAAATTGTTTCAATTGGATTAGGTGATTCCCCTAATGATGTTTCTATGTTAAAAGAAGTAGATTCTCCTTATCTTGTTGCAAAGCCTGATGGTAGTCATACAGACACAGGCAATCTAACAGTTGAGAAGGTTGGTGGAATTGGACCTAAAGGATGGAGTAAGGCTGTGAATGAACTATTGGATAATTCACAATAAAACACCTTAACTGGCATGTAATTACTCTTAAGGAATCAATGGAGAGGACATTTATAAATAAAACACCTTTTTTCTATTATATGTCAGGCATAAAACCAAAAGTAATAAGAAATGTTGCAGGTGGAGTTCTACTTACTTTAATAGGAAGCACTCTTATTAATTGTGCTTCTATGCCGAAAAAAGAAGAACTCTTATCAGATTCTGAACAAAGAGACATTGAAAAAGCCTTAGTCTTATCAACTGGTGTGCAACTAGGTTATGGTGTTGATATTCAACAAGTATTCAATGTTGCACAGGCGATTTATAGAGGTGCTGTAATAAGATTCAATTATGAAAATCCAATTAATATAGAAAACAATGATTGGAATACAACAACTAGGGAACACATATATTGGGGTGATAGGGACTTCAATTTTGAAGCAGAAGCTTTTTTAATTAACGGTGTCAAAAGAATCACCAAAGGAGATAATGTAATTACATATGATGAACTTGAAGCAACAGCTCAAGAAATAAGGACACTATTTATACAATAGAATCGCTTGAACAATTTATACAAAAAGAAGGGCTAAGACCATGGAATGTATCATCAAGGCAAATATATGAACAAGCTTTGGCACTTACTTATGTTGAGGAAGGCGATGCTTGGAAGAACCTTGAAGGAAAAGTAGACCGTTCTCATTCTATTTTAAGGTATAATACCCATAAATCAATGGAAGAAAATATAAGATTGTTGGATATCAATGGTAATGGTTATATTAGTAGTGACGAATTAACAGCTTCCAGAGTTCTTGTGCCTTATAGGTGTTCTTCATCCGTCAAAAGAAATATGACTCAAAGATACACTTTTTCAGAAGAGTTGACTTTTTCTAAAGCATTTTTGGGTGCTCGAATGATTGTACATGAAAAAATAAAGGAAGAATATAAATTATGTACCACTATTGCAGAAGCTCAGGAATTAGAAAGAAGAATTGATTATGGAGTGGAACTTGGAATGACAGCAGATGCTTTAAAAGAATTATCTGATGAAAAGAATGTCATAACATTAGACGCATTAAAAATTGCGTTACTTTCTCATTACTTTGAATAGAAATGAATTCTATATCTTGTCAAAGAACAATTCAATAATCTTATCCTTTATCTTCTCCTCACTCTGATTCTTGTGCTTCTTTGCAGGAGGCTGCTCTGAAATCTTAATCTTATCAGCGCCTACTTTTACTTTAATACTCTCTTCAAATTTCCCCAGCATTTCACTGAGTTCGTCATCTGTCTTGATATACAAGCTAATTCTGTCATTCTTTTCAAGACCTGAGGTTTTTCTTAATGCTTGAATTCTCCTGCAGATTTCTCTTGAGAAGCCTTCAGCTTCAAGCTCGTCAGTAAGCTGCTTGTTTAGATATACAAAGCCTTCCTTAAACTCAGATTCGCCGTATTTATCAGGAAGTTCTCTTTCAATAATAAGATGCTTCTTTTCTATTGCAAACTTATCTTTATCAACACTGAATTCGTATTTCCCTTTTTCTTCTATATGAGAAAGGATTGTTTCAGGGCTGTCAGTTGATAATTTTGCGATTATCTTAGGAGTGTTCTCCTTATGTTCTGGAGCAATCTTTCCATAATCAGGCCTTACTTTGAGCTTTACGCCTTCTAAAGCGGACTGTACTTTGATTTCCTTAACATTAGTCTGTCTCTTGACAAGTTCTCCAAGCTGTTTCACAGCGTTTGCTGTTTTACTATTGTCTGTTATTATAACTACTTCTTTAACAGGCCATCTTATTCCTCTCTGAATCTTTTCCCTTCCTGAAAGTATTGATTGTGTAATATCGCTTACAATTTCCATGTTCTCTTCAAGTTTCTTATCTATAGCGTTCTTGTTAGGCTTTACCCATTCAACCAAACTTATGCTATCTTCTTTAAGCTTAAAAGTATCTTTAAGGTCAAGGTAAATCTTTTCAGTGATAAAAGGCGCTATGGGAGTGAACAGCACAAGGCAGTCAGACAGGCTTTTGTATAATGTATAAAGCACAATCTTTTTATCATCATCAGAGCCAATGGAAGCTTTCTCTCTCACAAGCTGGAGATAAGTCCTGCTAAGCTCAAGGAAAAATTCTTCTATCTTTAAAGGAACATCGTTCAATGCATAATTATCAAATAAATCGGTTACTTCTTCAATAGTTGAGTTAAGCTTTGAAAGTATATGCTTTTCTTCCAAGCCCAGTAATTTCTTAACCTTTGAATATTCCAGCTCTGAAGGCTTGACTTTTAATGTCTTGTACAAATCAATAAGATAATTATGAAGATTCCAAAGTATTGTAAGGTTTCTGCTCTTGACAGTCATGTCTTCAAAGTTGTAGCTTAAATCAACGCCAGGAGATGCAGCGCCTATCATGTAATACCTTAAAGTATCTGCGCCATACTTGCTTATAACCTCATCAGGCAGAATATAATTGCCCAGAGATTTGGACATCTTTCTTCCAGATGCGTCATTAATGAAACCATGCATATAAACAGCCTTGTAAGAAGGCCTTTGCATTGCAACCATTGAGTTTACGAACAATAAATTAAACCAGCCTCTGATTTGGTCAATGCCTTCAAGAATAAAATCTGCTGGGAAAAGTTTCTCGAATAATTCTTTCTTTCCAGGGTAGTCAAGGCAGTTCCATGAGGCAGAGCCTGCGTCAATCCATACATCCAGAATGTCAGGGCATCTTTCCATCTCGCTGCCGCACTTGCACTTAAGCTTAACATTATCAATCTTAGGCTTATGCAAATCGTCAGGGACAGTTCCTGCAAGCTTTTTGAGCTCTTTTATAGAACCTACTACTATGATATTCTTACATTTGCTGCATTCCCAGAGAGGTATAGGCGTTCCCCAGAATCTTTGTCTTGTGATGCCGTTATCTCTTAGATTGTCAAGCCAGGAATCAAAGTTCCTGCTGCCTGCTGACTCAGGAACCCAGTTAATCTTTTTATTCAACTCTCTCATCTTGTCCTTCATGTCTTCTACCTTGAAGAACCATTGCTCAGTTGTTCTGTAGATGATAGGCTGCTTGCATCTCCAGCAGAATGCATAATCGTGTTCAACAGGCGTCTTTGCAACTAAAGCGTTCCTTTTGTCTAAGGCTTCGATGAATGATTTATCATCCCTCTTTGCAGCTAAGCCTGAGAACTCTTTCATGGATTCAGGGAAAACCCCTGACTCTGTAAGATTATTGTATGGAGGTATGTTGTTTCTATGACCTACTTCATAATCTTCAGGGCCGCAGCCTGGTGCCATGTGTACAAGACCAGTGCCTGAAGAAGTATCAACATACTCTTCGCTTAGCACAACTGTGTGAACCTTTGGAGATTTTTGCTTTAATTCCTTATAATCAGCAATAGCATCAGAGAAAGGATGTTCATATTCAGTGCCTTCAAGCTCTTTACCCTTGAACTCTTCAGTTATTTTGAAATCTTTGTCAGCAACGCCTTTAATGAACACAGAAGCAAGCTGTTTTGCGACAATCCATGTTTCATTGTTTACTTTTGCCTTCACATAATCAAGCTCTGGATTAACCATAATGCCTAAATTGAAAGGGATAGTCCATGGTGTGGTAGTCCAGATGATAAGAAACTCGTTCTTCTTGTTCTTTACCTTGAATTTGATGAAAATGGATTCGTCAGTAACATTCTTGTATTCTAATTCATGCTTAGCCAAAGAAGTGCCGCACTTAGCGCACCAGTGCATTGTTTTCTTGCCTTTGTATAATCTCTTGTTCTCATAAGCTTTCTTGATAAGCCACCATTCGCCTTCCATATAAGAGCTGTCAATGGACTTGTATGCATTCTCAAAGCCCATCCAAACGCCTAGTCTCTTAAAATCCTTGTTCATGGCTTCCATATTGGTAATGGAAAAATCTTTACAGTCTTTCACGAATTTGCTGACACCGTATTTAATAATATCATCCTTAGTCTTAAGACCTTTCTCCTTTTGAACGCCCTGTTCGGTTGGAACGCCGTGCATATCATAACCTGCTCTGTCCCAAACATTGATACCAGTCATCCGTTTATATCTTAGAAAGCTGTCCTTTAGCGATTTGTTCCAGGCAGTGCCAATGTGAACCTTGCCGCTTGTATATGGCGGGCCATCTAAGAAATAGAATGATTTTTTGCCTTTGTTCTTTACCTTAGTTTTGGCATAAATGCCTTTCTTCTTCCAATAGTTAAGGATTTCAGGCTCTATTTCCAAGGGTTTGTAAGGTTTCATTATTTTATATATAATTGACGGTTATTTAAATAGGTTATGGAAAAACCTAAAAAGCAATTGTTAGAGATACTAGTGAACAGAAGAAAAACTTAAAATAGAAAAAGTAAATAAATAGTTATCTTACTTAAACTCAACTTTCTTAACTCGGATGCCTTTCCTCTGTGTGTGAGTCTTTTTGCATTCCTTACATTCATACCTTAAATCAGTCTTCTTTGTGGCTTTCTTGTTATATCTTTTCCATTTGGTTAATGCGCCTTTAGAAAGCTTGCCAAGATTGCCTTTGCCAGTACACTTTCCTCTTTTCTTCATTCTCTGCTTTGCGCCTCTCTTTAGAGAGCTAGCAGATTTCTTTTTAGTAGTGCCTACCTTATGTTCAGTATGCTTCTTGCAAAATTTGCAGTAAGTTCTTCTTAATTTTGGAAATTTCATCTTTAATGCGACCTTCTTAGGTTAGCTCTTCTGCTAGGCCTAAGCTTTTCAGCGCCTACGCCTTTGTTAGTCAAAAGGCCTCTGCTTCTCTTGCCAGCAGTGGTCAAGCCTCTTAATGCTCTTCTTGTGTGTTGTTTCTCAGCAATCCATTTGCTTCTTTTGTCAGCAAGTATTGCAGGATGCTTTTTGTCGATTAGGATGACTTCATACCAAAAATATCTGCCGTCTTTAGCAACCCAGTATGAACTTAATACTTCCATATTAGGGTATTTCTGGACAGCTCTTCTCTCAGCGATAGATTGATAGCTTAAGCCTAAATCTTTTCTTCTTGTAAACCTTTTTGGCTTTCTGCCTTTCTTTATAATAGGTCTCTGTCTGCCGCCTCTAAGAAGCCTTTGTCTTGTAATAACATAGCCTTGTTTAGCTTTATAACCTAAAGATTTGGCTCTGTCAAGCCTTGTAGGCCTGTCAATTCTTACAGTAGCAGGCTCTTTTCTCCATTCTATCAGCCTTGCTTTCCATAGCTCTGCCATGTTTTCTTTAGGGTTGTACCATAATTTTCTTATATATTTGTAAAATCCCATTTTTTAAGGTTAATTTTTATGCAACAAAATTCCACTTCTCTATAAGAAGTGGTTAAGCATCCAATATAATTGCTATTGGAATTTTGTGTGTTCAAAAACTGTCCATCAATCGTATAATTTTGAGCATCAAAAACCATTAACTGTTCATAACACAATATAATGTTTCCTATTTATAATTGGCGGTTTTTGACGTATTATATTCTAGAGTATGGATTTATTTATAAAGCTTACTAAGTAAAACTATTTAAAGCTAATTGTTTTTACAAACATTGCTCTGAGGGTGTTTAAAATTCAATGCGACCTGTGCGGAACTGAAACAGACCTTTTTCTGGCGAAAGTAGAAAATATTGAACTAAATGTGTGCGGTAATTGCGCAAAATTCGGCAAAGTAATAAAAGAAATACGCTCAGAAGAAGTGGAAAAGAAGATTCTGAAAGAAGAGAAAAAACAAGAAGCTATGCCAGAGATAATAGATTCTATAGTGTCTAACTATCCTGAGATAATAAGAGGAAAAAGGGAACAGTTAGGCTTAAAACAAGAGGAATTTGCAAAAAAGATTTCTGAGAAAGTGTCAATAGTGCATCATCTTGAGATAGGAAAGCTTGAACCTTCAATTGAGTTGGCAAAGAAGCTTGAAAAGCTGCTTAGAATAAGGCTTGTTGAAACTATTGAAGTAGAAAAAGAGGAGATTAAGCAGGAAGAAGGTGAGGTAATGACAATTGGAGATTTGATTAAAGAGAAATGATTAGTTAAACACAGCCTCACATTTATTATTTGTGCATTTACAATTACCCTGTCCGCAATCTAATGTTCCGGGCTCGCAGTTCATTGTGCACATTGTTCCGCTGCAGTCTGGAGCTTGGTCTGTTGGAATGCAGGAATCTGCATGGCAACATGTTGCTTTTATGCAATCAGAATCTTCTGAGCATTCATTGCTAACGGGAGTTTTATCAATATTAGCTGGTTGTTCTTCACAAGCGGTTATTAAGAACATTGCAGTTATTAAAATCGTTAAAAAGATTGGTTTGGGTTGTTTCATACATGTTTTAAGGAAATAGGTTGTATATAAACCTATAAGAAATACTATTTAGGGGTTATAATTTATTACAACTTGGGTTTAATACCCCACAGCTTGCTGTGGGGATAGCGATTTTTAGGATTTTCCGCTTTATTTTAAGTATTTACTTTTGACAAGTAATGAAATATGGAAACCTTTATAAATAGTAGTTGTATCTGTGCTTGTATGATACATAAACTAGAAAACATTGTTGTAATTGGCAGCTCGTGCGATGGAAAAAGAGCAGTAGAATATCTAATGCCAAGAGTTGACTTAGCTTCAAGCGTAGCTTTAATAGTGCCTCATATAGACAATAAGCAGATTTATGATTCTCTAAAAGAGCAAGAGGTTAATGTTGAAGGTGTTGAGGATGGAACAAGATTTGAACCAAATAAAGCTTATGTTTTGGGATATGACAGGCAGGACCTTATAATGTTTGGAAAAAAGGTTGATTTTGAAAATGGTTCTATAAGGCTTTATGATACTGAACAAATGTGCTCATCTGGAAAATGGTCTATAAATCATATAATGGAAAGGATTGCAGAAAAGTATGGAAAAAGGTCAATAGGGGTTATTTTAAGAGGTACTGGAGATGATGGCGCAAGGGGATTGAAGGTTATAAAACAGTTTGGAGGCAAGGCTTTAGTGCAGTTTGAAGAGCAGCGTAGAAACATTAAAAGAGAAGGTGTGTGGCAATTATGCACTAATGAAATGTCAAAGAATGCGTTAAAGATGGTAAAGCCTGATTATGTTGGACCTTTGCCTTCCTTGATAGAGAAATTGAATGGGTATTTAGTAAATACTAGGTAATCTTATCAAACTAATATTCTTTGTATCATTAAAAATTATTTTAAAGTATTTAAAAACACCTGATGTCCCTATTATAACGTCTTCTTCTTCAGGATCTTGCATAATTCCTATGGGAACATTATCTAACTGTTCATTTTGCCTTTGAACTTTATCTTTAAAGACAATAGTTAATTTACTTACTTTGATTTTTCCAGCGCCTTGATAGCCTATCATATCAATCTCTTTTTCCTCTGCTCCTAATTCTAAATAATCTGCTACTGTTTTTGGGATTGTTGTTAAATCAGAACCAGAATCAAGAATTGCGCCAAATTCTAATGATTTACCATCATTTTTGAGAATAACATCAACGATTGGCCTATTGGTATAAGAACCATCTTCTAACCTGAATTTTTTGAATTTATAAGTTAAAGACATTTTTAAGAACGAAGCCTTAGTAATTTGTTTCTGATTTTTGTTATAAAAGGTCTTGATTTTGGATATTTCTCTTTAATTTTTTTCAACAATACATCAAATTTCAAACTACTCTCTAATACTTTATTATTGTCTATAGCAACCCACTTACCTGCATATTTATCAAGATTATTCCCAATAAACCATTCATAGTTTGTTTCTGACATTTTATATTGGATAATTCATATGTAAACATATAAAACTTTCTAATTTATGGAATTCTTAGAACATCATAATCCTATCATTCCTATCCTTCTCCATTAATAAAACAACTCTTGAGTTAGTTTTCTCATCAATGATTTTGAGGTTGGTTAGCTTTGTAATCTTTTCTGCAAATTCTTTAATCTCAGGATGTCTTGGCATGTTCTCAATACTTAACCTTTCTATTGAATAGCCAACCCACATATATGCTTTTAGCTCTATAAAATCAGGTTTAGCATCTTTTAAGAGCTTGGCATAACCTTCTGGATTGTTCATATTGATATCTTTAACCAAAGTCATTCTTATTGCTTTTCTGCAGTTGAACTTTGACAATAAGTCTAAGGATTCCTTAATCTTGTTCCAACCACCTTTTATTAATGGCTTGCAGACATTTTTGTATGTTTCTTCATCAGGAGCAGGAAGCGTGATATAAAGCTGTGTAGGCTGATGCTTTAGCAGTTTCTTTAGCATATCAGGGTTAGTGCCATTAGTAACAAGAAAAGAAGTCATACCTCTTGAATGTATTTCTTTGATTAGTTCTGGCAGTTTAGGGTAAAGTGTTGGCTCGCCTGACAATGAAATTGCAAAATGCAATGGTCTTAGTGATTCCATGTATCTTTTGTTATCTTTTCTTGAGCTGCCGCCAAAACCCTGTAAATATTTAATATGAGCTTTAATACAGCCGTCAACAATATCTTTAGGCTCGTCAACCTTTCCTTCCCATTTATCAGATGTAAACCCAATATCTCTCCAGCAGAACTGGCATCTATGATTACATGAGAAAGAAGGTGTCATCTGGATGCATCTATGAGAGTTAATGCCATAAAAGATGTTCTTATAGCATGTACCTTCGCATCTAATTGCCTGCTTAGTCCAATCACAGACTTTAATAGCGCTATGATTGCCTACAAGCCTGTAGCCTTGCTTTTCTAAGTCTTTGATTTTTTCTTCAGAAAGCATTTTTAGCAGATATATCTTATAAAAATAAGAAATTATAATAAGTATTTATAAATATATAGAAAATCTTTCAAAATATAATTACTGTTGTCTTATTATTTTCCTTAAATTGTTGTCTTTTTTGTTCTTCTGTGGGCAAGGGATATATTAGTCCTCTGACTTTAGAGCATTCTATTATTCTTTAGTGCCTCATCAATTTGCCTCTCATGCCAACCCTCGTTTAATAATTCTTGTTTGATTTGCTGTTTCTTATAACCTCTCCTTAAAGCATTATTAATATAATTCTGCAGTTCTAATGATTCTAATTTTGATAACTTTCTTGGTTCCATTAAATTATTGAAGGCTTTATCTACTAATCTTTTATTCCAGCCTTCTTTTAACAGTCCCTGTTTTAGTTGCTGTTTTGTAAAGCCTCTAGCTAAGCTATTTGTAATATATGTTTTTAATTCTAATTCTCTTTCTAAATCCTTTTGCTTTTTCCTATAAAGTTGATAAACAATAAGAATTATTACTAATACAACTATAAGAAAAGAGGTTATGGTATATAGCCTAGATTTTTGTGGAATTTCCTTTGGTTTTTCTGGTGGTATTACTTTTATATCTTGAATTCTTGTATAGGGTATATCAGCTTCTTGCTCAATGACTCCAAATTGGATTTTCTTAGTTATTGTTTTATAATCTTGTTTAGAAGCTTTGACTTCTAAAGTATAAGTTCCAGTTTGTTCTGCTTTAATTGAAGATGGAATAGTTAATTGTTTAGTATAACTGTCTGGGGAAGTTAGGGTTGCTGTTATTATAGGACTAGGAATTTCTGATATATAATCAAGATAAATATCTTTATTTAAAGTAAATACTTTAGTTTTTTCAGCACAATTTAAGTCTTTACAAATTAAAACATTAAACTCAAAACTAGGATTTACTTTTATTTCAAAAGATTTTTCTTCTGAAATTTCTGGACTCAAAATTCCCACAGTTGCATCACACATCTGAGGTTCAATACTCTCATCAACAGAACTCATATAAACATGCTTCTCTGTAAGAGCCACATTAGCTTCTAAACTGACAGTCTTCACATCCAACAAAGCAAGGGGTGCATTCGGACAGCTCACAGAAGCAAGATACTCTATCTCTTGCGAAACATCAGAAGTTATTGTATAATCAAAATAAATTTCCTCTCCAACACCAAATGATTCTTTCATGCTGATATCAATTGAAAGAGCAGACACTAAGGTTAGCTGAGCTAAAGCAATCAAAACCAACATCCCAAACATTATATTTTTATTTTTCATTTACATGCTTGATAATCATTTTTAGTACCACAACCAACTGCATCTTCACATCTCTGATAAATTGAACCACAATTAGGATGTACACATAATTTAGTTATTCCAAACCAACCTTTACCACAAGCAGAATCTCGACACCATTTATGTCTTTCAACAGGACAATTAGAAGATCTACATGTTTTAGCTTTCTGAATCCATTCCCAACTATTACAACACTGACCCCGATTAAAAATTGTAACTTTCACACTTCCCTTAAGACAAGAAGAACAAATAGTATCAAAAGGAGGGCCAACACAGTTTGAATCAGCAACACAATCACCCTTAGTTATGCATGGTTCCTTTATTTTCTGGAGTCCACAAGTTCCCATTTTACAGGTATTATCAGCACAATCTGTATTCCAGTTACAAGATTCCCCTACTGCCTGATAACCACATGTATCCTTCCTACAAATATTTCCCGCACAATCAGTATTCCAGTTACAAGCTTCTCCATCTTGTTGAAGACCACAAGTTCCAGCTCTGCATCCATCATTAGAACAACATTCTTTATTGAAAGTGCATGAAGAATCATCTGATTTGCAGCTTTTACATGTAAACCAATTACATCGTAATCCTGAGGCGCAATGACTATGTAAAATACATCCTTCAGTTTCTTGTTGAAGTCCGCAAGTGAACATTTTACAGGTATTATCAGCACAATCTCCATTCGTAATACATGATTCCCCTGATTCTTGGAGTCCGCAAGTGAACATTTTACAGATATTATCAGCACAATCTCCTTTAGTAATACATGATTCCCTTGATTCCACACCTAAATTTAGTGTCGGATCACCAATCAAAGTAGTCATAAGAACATTACCTTTTGAGGAATCTGCCGCCTTGAACGCGTCTCCAATTGTAGGATAATTTTTTTGATAAATATTTTTCACAAAAGGATAATAATTACCTGAAAGATAAGTAGTACTCACTGCTCCAGCAAAACCAATTGCTCCCTTTCTTATTGCGTATGCCCAAAAAGAAGTTCTTTTCATAGTTGACACAGTAGAACAAGAAGCACTTGCAACTAATGAATTTTTTAATTCAGGGATATCTTCTGAATCTATTCCAGACCAACTACTAGCACCATGATCAGTATAATAAATCAAATCTTGATTCTCCCATTCAACAGGATTAAATTGGTAGGCCTCTTCAGCAGTTGTAACACTAACAGTATTATAATCAGACCAACTATCTACCAAAAGCAAAAAATTAGTATAAACCTCAAGAGTCCCTAAAAAAGAACTCGCCATAAATTTCATATTATTAGTCTTCTGAAAAGCATCATAAAACAAATCTCTCGCGACATAACTTGAAACATCAGAAGTAGTAAATCCAGTTATTCTTCCAACAGCTACATCTGATTCTTTATCGTTATCAGTATCTGCATAAAAATGTTGGTCAAGCGCCCAATAAATATCACTTCCAAAAGCCCTATGACTGTATTTCCTATGTGGTATCACAAAAAGATTTGCCATGATTGTCAGATAATTCATTTCAGCTAAATGAGGCTCAATAAAATTATCAATTTCTATAAAAAGCTTTTCAAGGTCTTCTTCATTTAATGAATCTTCAAATTTACCTGAATCAGGAATTGCCTTACGACTTAAAATCAATTCATGTTTTGCTGAAGCAAGTATTGGGGCAGAAAGAGATGTTTTTGAATAAAGGTCAAAAATATAGCCTGATTTATCTGTTTCTAAAAACCTTGAAACTTTTGCAGTCCAATCACTAGGATTAATTAAAATAATCTTATCTGTATTTGTTTCAGTTTTGTATTTTGCCTGTAATTGTTCTAATGTATATTGCTCACTGCAACTGCCTCCAATAGGAGAAACACTGCCGACACAAATAACATCTCTTCCTGTAAATATATCTGCTGAATCAGGAGCTGTTCCTTGAATAATTAAAGGTGCATTTATTAAAGAAGCATAAGTAGAAGCTAATAAAGCTAATTCATAATTATCTTCAACATAAACAACAGTATCAAAAGATTCCCAATAGAACAGGTGCTCATCAACATCTATTCTTTTAATATTCTCTTGTTTAAGCCCAGCACCAAAATCTCTTTCTGCTATTAACAAATTGTCTAATTCTTGAGGAGTCTCCCCCACAATTGTTACTTTATTCGGATTATATTGTTGCATAAAATAAATGATTGAATCAGCATCAAAATTCCAATATCTTTCATCATGATAAATCAAAAAAGGATATTTCTCAATATTACTTCCTTCCGTCCAAACAGCAACAGGAACAAAAGGTAGAACATCCTTCCAATTACTATCTGAAATCAAAAAGACTTCCTTGTCTGAATATAATGACATTGATTTCTTATTTGGTGCAATTAATGGTAATAACTCACAACCATTTGATATATCATTATCTAAATCAGCATAACCAGATTCACAACTGCAACTAAGAATACAAGTTC
>JASMCJ010000038.1 GCA_030753365.1 Candidatus Woesearchaeota archaeon | reverse complement strand
CCAACTAAACCAATAGTGGTTGTTCCTGTTTTAAGTTGTTCTTCTTCCTTCATTTGTAAAACCATAAAGAGAAATATATAAACAATTGAACATAAGCTCATTTATATATCTTTCGCTTTTTGTAAAGGATTAAGATATGAAACTAGGAGATAAGTTAATTTAGCTTTATATAATCTGAAATCATCAAAATAATATAGATACAATAAAAAGATTTTTATAATAGGGCTACTTATAGAGTTTAAATAGTTGGGGGAATATTAAAAATGGTTAAAAGAACTGGCGGAGCAAGAAGAAAGACTAGAAACAAGTTTAGTAAGAATATAAGAGAGAAGGGTAAAATAAGCCTTAGGAAGTATTTTCAGGAATTTAAGGAAGGAGAAAAAGTTCTTTTGAAAGTAGAGCCAAGCATACAGAAAGGAGTTTATTTTAGAAGATTCCATTCAAAAATAGGAGTAGTTAAAGGAAAGAAAGGGAATTGTTATACTGTGTCTATTAATGACATGAAAAAAGGCAAGCAAAAAACATTGATGATACATCCTGTTCATTTGAGGAAGGTATAATCAAGGAGGCACACAAAATGCATACAAAAAACATAATCTCAGAGAATCCTCTTACAATGGCTGAAGTTAAGGAAAGTTTGTCAAAAGTAAAAGAGGACGAACTTAATATAAGGGTTAATAAGACAGTAGAATACTTGAACCAGTTTGCTAAGCTTTCATATAAAGATAGCAAAACATTGGTTGAAAAGCTTACAAAGCTTGATGTACCAAGGCTGAAAGAGAAGCATATATGCAAGATTGTTGATATATTGCCTGCTTCAATGGAAGAACTTAAATCACTGCTTCAGGCATATACTATTACAATAAATAATGATAATCTTAAGAAGATATTAGATACTGTAAAAGAGTTTGTGAAGAAGAAGTGAAAGTTTTTTGGGGGAAGAGTAATGATTAATAAAGTAATAAAAGAGGAAAAAGCAATTGTCCTGGATTACCTGCCTAACGGGTATCCGTTTGATAATACACCGTCACATAGAAAGAATGCTATTGTTCAGGTTTTAGGAAAAGAACACTTTGTGCTGCTTGAGCTTGTGCCAAAGAAGGAGATAAGACAGCTGCAGCCAGGAGATGTTATATATATAGGAGAAGGTAAAAGAGAAGAGATTCATCATATTCTTGGGAAGCTTCCTTTGGAAAGGCTTACGGGCACTGCAAAGGCTGAGCTTATATATTCAGTGGAGAAGCTTGTTGATGAGAGTGAGAAAAGGTTTGTTGACTTTTTTAATAATTCTACTCCTTTGAGTACAAGGATGCATCAGTTAGAGCTATTGCCAGGATTGGGCAAGAAGCATATGTGGGAGATTATAGAGGAAAGGAGAGTGGAGCCTTTTAAGGATTTTGTTGATCTGAAGAAGAGGGTTAAGCTATTGCCGGACCCTAAGAAGATTATTATTCATAGGATTATGAATGAGCTTAAAGGTGAAGAGAAGCATAGGATTTTTGTGGATGCTTAGTGGTTATTTCCAATAGTTTTCAGCTTTCTGTAATAATTCTTTTAGTGATCTTTTTCCTGTGTTTGTTCTAAACTGTGGTGCTGTTCTACCTTTGAAATAATCTAAATATTTTAAGCAGTTTTCTTTGTCAAAGTTAGGTGTTACTCTTTCCCAATCTATTTTTGCTAAGCCATCTGCTTCTATAACTAATTGTAAGTCATGTGTGTTAATATTTTCTTTATTATAATGGTCACCAACTAGTTTTATAATTGTTTTAACTTCTGTTGGAGAGTATTCTAAATTTGTGAGTATTTCTTCTGCTATCTCAGCCCCATTTTGTGCATGATGTTTCTTACTTTTCATTAAGTCATCAAAGTCATAACCTTTTTTTAATTCAGGGTATCCTACATCATGAAGATACATTGTTGTTACAAGAGTCCGTTCATCACCGCCTTCTTTTTCTATTAGTTGTCTCATCCAATGTACAGTAGCAAGGGTGTGAGGAATGTCCCAGTCAGGTTTTCCTTGTTCTAAGTATTTTATTGCTTCAGACTTTAATCTTTCTTCTAATTGCTCATCAAGTTTCATTATTAGTTAAGAATCAGATGGTGTTTTAAAATCTTTCTCTAAAAACTTCTTCACTCTTATATCGCCAGTAGGCTCTGCGTTTGGGCCTAAGCGGTAGTAGATTTTTTCTGCCTGGTCGCCCCAGCTGTAAGAGCCTTTTTCTGGAGCGATTTTCTCTATTTTGAATTCTCCTAAGTCAGCGCCTTTTCTTAGGTGATGGTAGATTGACCTTAGGGTTACTTTTGGGTAGATGGCGAGATAGGTTTTGTAGATGTTATAGCCGTAGCCTTTTCCAAGAAAGTAGAGTATTTCAATTAGATTTTTTCTGATTTGAGATGTTAATGGTCTTCCCCGTGGCATTTGGTAGAATAAGGGTTGTTTGTATAATAATGTTGTGATTAAAATCATAAAATCATTATAAAGATTTATAAATCAATTATATACTCTTAGTGTTATACAGCCCTGTAGTGTAGCGGCCAAGCATGCGAGGTTCTGGGCCTTGCGACTCAGGTTCGAATCCTGGCAGGGCTATTTTGTTGTGAATGAAGTGAGCATGTAATGAAAATTATTGTTGCAGAGGATTATGAGGAGCTTTCAAAGAAGGTTGCAGAGATTGTTCTTAGAGATATTGCTTCTAAGAAGGATATGGTTTTAGGGTTTGCTACTGGTTCAACTCCTGTTGGGATGTATAAAGAGTTGATTTCTGCCTGTAAAAGTGGAAAGGGAGATTTTTATGAGGTTACTACTTTTAACCTTGATGAGTATTATCCTATTGAGAAGAAGGATGAACAGAGTTATTCTTATTTTATGCATGAAAATCTTTTTGATAGTGTTAATCTGAAGAAGGAGAATATTAACCTTCTTGACGGACTTGCTAAGGATGCTGCAGTGGAGTGCAGAAGGTATGAAGAGTTGATTAATAAGAGAGGGATTGATTTACAGATTCTTGGGATTGGCTCGAATGGCCATGTTGGGTTTAATGAACCTGATACTCCTTTTAATAGCCTGACGCATAAGGTTGAATTGTCGCAGAATACTATAAAGGATAATTCAAGGTTTTTTAAATCAATTGGAGAGGTTCCTAAGTTTGCTCTTAGTATGGGGTTGAGAACTATTTTTAATGCTAAGAGGATTGTTGTGCTGGCTAGCGGGAAACAAAAGGCTGCTGCAGTGAAGGCTATGGTTGAAGGTGATATTGGTTTGGGATGCCCGGCATCGTTGCTGAGGTATCATACTGATTGCACTTTGATTTTGGATAGGGAGGCGGCAGGGTTGCTGAAGAGCGATGAGTTGAAGAGGATGATGTCTTTGAGAGGGTTTAATGTTGTTATGAATTCTTTGGTGCCAAAGGATAAGACTATTATGGTTGTTTCCCCTCATCCTGATGATTCTTCCATAAATATAGGTGGCACGATTGCAAAACTGTCTTCTGATAATGAGGTTCATGTGTTTGTTATGACTGCAGGGCATCATGCAGTGATTAGTGGGAAGAGTTCTCCTGAAGAGAGGATGCTTGTTAGAGAGAAGGAAAGTAAAGAGGATTGTGGTTTGTTGAAGTGTGTGCCGCATTTTTGCAGGCTGAAGTTTTATGATGATTTGTCAATGGTTGAGGAGGATGTTAAGATTATTGAGGAAGAAATTAGAGCTTTGAAGCCGGATATTATTATGCTACCACATAAAGATGATGATCATCCTACTCATGTTGCGTCAAGAGAGATTGTGATTAGAGCGCTTGAAGATAGTGAGTTGAATGGCAAACATGTTGAGTTATGGAATTATGAGAGCGTGTGGTCTTTGTTTAATACTAAG
Organism: Candidatus Woesearchaeota archaeon; assembly: GCA_030753365.1. Taxonomy (GTDB): domain Archaea; phylum Nanobdellota; class Nanobdellia; order Woesearchaeales. Next base: position 13,454 of record JASMCJ010000038.1, on the reverse strand, counting down.
AAGTTTAATACGATTGTGCCTTTGTCAGAGATAGAGATGGAGAGAAAGATGGAGGCTATTAAGTGCCATAAGTCTCAGCTGGAGAGAACGATGTTTGATTCTGCGGCTAAGGCTCTTGCTGTTTTTAGAGGGGCGCTGGTTCCGGAGCAGGCTTTGTCAACGTATGGCAAGGTGGGTGTGAAGATGGAGAAGTTTATTGAACTTTTTGTGGTTGAACCTTTTTTTAGATGAGGGTTTTAGATATGTTTATACCAAAATCTTTATAAAGGCTGGCTGGTTTTTTAATATTTATCGAGAGATAGGATGGTTTTAACAACTGACCTATACTGGAGACAAGAAGATATTTCTTTGTTTCCTTATAATATAATTGATTTGAAAATGGCACGTATGCATTCAAGAAAACTGGGAAAAGCAGGCTCTACTAAGCCTTCAAAGAAGATTATACCTACATGGTCAAAGTATAAGGCTAAGGAAGCTGAGATACTGGTTAAGAAGCTTGCTAAGGAAGGTAATAGCCCTTCTAAGATAGGTATTATACTTAGAGATACTTATGGAATTCCTGATGTTTCTATTGTTACAAAGAAAAAGATTACTAAAATATTGGAAGAGAATAAGTTATTGAAAGAGCTTCCAGAAGATTTAATGGCTTTGATTAAGAAGGCTATAAAGGAAAAGAAGCATATGGAGAATAATAAGCATGATAAGAGTGCATTGAGAGGGTTGCAGCTTACTGAGTCTAAGATTAAGAGATTGGTTAAGTATTATAAGAGAACTAAGAAGCTGCCTTTTAGCTGGAAGTTTGAGCCAAAGAAGATTAACTTGTATATTGAATAATTATAGTTAGATGAGATAAGGTAAAGTGGATAAGTACGAACTTTTTAAGGAGCATCTTAAGGAAGGCGCTGAAGAATTTAAGAGACTAGATAATAATGATGTTGTAAGGATTGTTTCTCATTTGGATTGTGATGGCATTTGTGCATGTTCTATTTTAATAAAATTGTTGACTTCTGAGAATAGGAGGTATTCTGTTTCTATTATACAGCAGTTGAATGAGAAGGTGTTAAAGGAACTTGCTAAGGAGGATTATAATACGTTTGTGTTTACTGATTTAGGGAGTGCGCAGTTTAGTAATATTAAAGAGTTGTTAGGAGATAAGAAGTTTTTTGTTTTAGATCATCATGAGATTGAAGAGAAGGAGATTGCGGTGAATCATATGAATCCTAATCTTTTTGGTATTGATGGAGGCAAAGAGATTTCAGGAGCAGGAGTGGTTTATCTTTTTTGTTCTTTGTTGAGTAAGAAGATAGAGTCTGATATGGCGCATGTTGCAGTGATTGGTGCAGTCGGTGATGTTCAGGAGGATAATGGTTTTCTTGAACTGAATAATAGTATTCTTGAGGTTGCATTGTTGAATAATAAGATTAAGGTGAGTAGAGGATTGAGAGTTTTTGGAATACAGACTAAACCGATTCATAAGGTGTTGGAGTATTGCAGTAATCCATATATTCCTGATGTGACTGGCTCTGAGTCAGGGACTATTCAGTTTCTTAATGAGATGGGGATTGAGCCTATGAATGGGAAGGATTGGAAGAAGATTATTCATCTTAATGAGGAGGAGATGAAGAGGCTGGTGTCTGGGATTATTATGAAGAGAATTAATGAGAAGAACCCATCTGATGTTTTGGGTAATGTGTATACGCTTGTTGAAGAGGTTGATGAGTCTCCTTTGAGGGATGCTAAGGAGTTTTCTACACTGTTGAATTCGTGTGGCAGGCTTAGCAAGGCTTCTTTGGGGATTGGTGTTTGTTTGGGGGATGAGAAGTCTAAGAAGAGAGCGATTAAGAATCTTACTGATTATAAGAAAGAGATTGTTAAAGCGTTGAAGTGGTATGAAGGGAGTAAGGAGTCTAAGGATGTTTTTAGAGAGAAAGGATTTATGATTATTAATGCAAAGGATGAAGTGCTTTATACGATTATTGGGACTATTGCTTCTATTTTGTCCAGGTCTAATGATGTTGAAGAGGGGACTTATATTATGGGGCTGGCTAGGACGAAGGAGGAGAATAATACAAAGGTTTCTTTGAGGATTGGGGGAAAAGATGAGCACGAAGGTGTTGATTTGAGACAGGTTGTTACGGATGTTGTTGAGAGGGTTGGTTTTGGAGAGGCTGGAGGGCATCCATTGGCGGCAGGCGCGATTATTCCTTTTGAGAAGGAGGAAGAGTTTATTAGCGCTGCAAAAGTTGTGTTGAGAGAAAGAGTTGGTAAGAAGGTTAGTTAGAATGTTCTAATGCTGCTTTGATGAACCCATGAAAGACAGGGCTTGGACTGGTTGGCTTTGATTTGAAGCAGGGATGGGCCTGAGTGCCTATGAAGAATTTGTGGTTGGGGAGTTCAAGGAATTCCATTAGGCTTCCTTTTGGTGATTTGCCTGAGAAGATAAGACCATTTTTTTCTAAGATTTCTAAGTATTTGTTGTTTACTTCATATCTGTGGCGGTGGCGTTCGTCTATCTTTTCTTGGTTGTATAGACTGAAGATTTTGCTTCCTTTGGTTAGGATTGCAGGATAAGAACCTAAACGCATGTTACCTCCAAGACCTTCTATTTCTTTTTGCTCAGGGAGGATGTCTATTACTGGGTCTTTGCAGTCTGGCTCAATTTCGGTTGAGTTGGCTTCTTGTATGTTGCATACGTTTCTTGCATATTCTATGACTGCCATTTGGAAGCCGAAGCATAGGCCTAGGTAAGGGATGTTGTTTTCTCTTAGATATTTTATGCATGCTATTTTGCCTTCTGCGCCTCTTTTTCCGAAGCCGCCAGGGACTATCATGCCGTCAATATCTTTCATGGCTTCTTCAACTGAGGTTTTACCGGTTTCTATGTCCATGGTTTCTATCCATTTGATGTTGATGGATGCGTTGCTGTAAGGGGCGGTGTGTTCTAAAGCTTTTAGAATGCTCATGTAAGAGTCGTGCACGTTTGTGTATTTGCCGGCTATGCCTATTGTTAGTTGCTTTTTAGGAGAGTCTATCTTTGTTAGGAGGTTTTTCCAGTCTTTTATATCTGAGTGAGGCTGACCTGGTTTGAGGTTTAAGATGTCAAAGATTGCACAGTCTATGCCTTTTTCTTTTAAGGTTAAAGGAAATTTGTAGATGTTTCTTGTGTCATGGAAGCCGATGGTTCTTGAGACTGGGACGTTTGAGTAGATGCTGATTTTTTCTTTAATTTTGTCTGTGATGGGATTTTCAGACCTGCAGACTATTATGTCCGGCTGGATGCCGATGCTCATCAAAGCTTTGATACCTAATTGGGCGGCTTTGCTTTTTTGTTCTCCCAGAGAGTTTGGCTGGAGGACATAGGTTACATTGATGAAGCAGACGTTTTCTCTGCCTTCTTCATAAGCTAGTTCTCTCATTGCTTCAAGGTAGATGGAGTTTTGGATTTCCCCTACTGTGCCGCCTATTTCTATTAGGACTATGTCAGATTTTGATTTTAGGGCGAGTTTTCTTGCGAAGTTTTTTATTTCGCCGGTTACATGAGGGATGAATTCTACGTCTCTACCAAGGTAGTCTCCTGCGCGCTCTTTGTCTATGATTGTTTTGAAGACTTTGCCCATGGTGACAAAGCTGGATTTTGTGAGGTTTTTGTTGAGCATTCTTTCGTATGTTCCTAAATCAAGGTCTGTTTCTGTGCCGTCATCTAACACAAAGACTTCGCCGTGCCTGAAGGGGTTTAAGGTTCCTGAGTCGTAGTTGACGTAGCATTCAAATTTTAAGGGGACTATTTCGTAGCTGTTGAATAGTCTTAGCATACTGCCCAGGCAGGAGCTGAATGTGCCTTTGCCTACGCCGGAGATTACTGAGCCTGTGATTATGATGTATTTGGTTTTGCCAGGAGTGTAGCCTTCAGGGATGTAGTTGTAGAATTCGCTGCCCTCTGTTTTTTTGGCTACCTTTTTTAGTAGGTCTTGCATGAAAAAAAGCAATCTAGGTGAATATAAAAAGGTTGTTATTGAGCTGAGTTAGAAAAGTTTTTATAAAAAAAGATTAATTAGAATTTTATGGATAATAAAACGCTTGTGATTTCACTTGGTGGCTCAATTATTGTGCCTGATAAGATTGATGAAAGTTTTCTTAAGAGGTTTAGGAAGCTTATGCTTGACTATGTTAAGGAAGATAATAAAGTTGTGATTATTACTGGTGGAGGGAAGGTGTGCAGAAGGTATATTGAGTCTGCAGGAAAGATTACTGATGTTAAAGCTATTGATAATGATTGGGTTGGAATTATGGCTACAAGATTGAATGCTGAGCTTGTGAGAGCTATCTTCTCTGAACATGCTTATGAGAGGGTTGCAGTTAATCCTACTAAGAAGGTTGATACTGATAAGAGGATTATTGTTGGATGCGGATGGCAGCCAGGATGTTCATCTGATATGGATGCTGTGCTGTTTGCTAAGAATGTGAAGGCTGATACTTTAGTTAACTTGTCTAATATTGAGTATGTTTATGATAAAGATCCTAATAAGTTTAAGGATGCTAGGAAGCTGGAGAAGGTTTCATGGAAAGAGTTTAGAAAGATTGTTGGGAATGAGTGGAAGGCGGGAATGAATTTGCCTTTTGATCCGGTTGCTTCTAAGGAGGCTGAGAAGGTTGGGCTTAAAGTTGTGATTATGAAAGGGACTGAGTTGGATAATTTTAATAATTTCTTAGAAGATAAAGTATTTAAAGGTACTGTGATTGATTGATTACTCTTCAAAGTCTCCTGTGTATATATCCAAACTTACTATCTTTAGAAGGCTTTTTGGCTTGATGGTGACATAGTTGTTGCCAGATTTTACCCAGTGGTCTATTCTTCTTGTGTAGGTTTGCCTTGTCTGGTCAACTTGGGTTCTGTGACCATTTATGCTGATTTCAGCTTCCTTGTTTTCTTCATCATCAACGAATTTTAGCTTTAACCATGCACTTTTCTCTTCATCGTTGATGTCATCATAGTCTTCCTGCTCAAGCTCAAAGAAGTATGTTACAGATTTGGCTTCTTTTAGGTCAAAGGTTAGTCTTACCTGTTCAACTGAGTATGAGCCTCTATTAGATTTAAAGATGATATTGTTTTCGCCAATGTTTACTATGTCAGAGGAAAATTCCTGTACTATAGGATCATCGCATACTGGGGTGGATGAATAGATGTTGTGGTTGTTTACGTCTATGTTTAAGATGCCAACATCTTCCTGGACATCGCAGTAAGGTATTAACCTTATTGTTGATTTTTCTATGTTTTGGTATTCTCCGCTTGTGAGAGTGAAGATGTTTTGGGATTTCTGCCTGCTTAGATCTGTTATGTCAGCAAGGATTCTTATGCCTTCCAAACTGTATTCGTTTGTTCTCCAGAATTTTATGCCTACAGGAGATACAGTGAATTCTAAAATGTTTTCAGCTTTTAAGTATTCTTTGTTGAGCTTTATAGGTTCAACGTCAAGCCTAGCAACATTGTAATCATAGATTACCCTATCGTTTAATTTTATTGTTAAGATGCCCCTGTGAGTTCTTGCTTTGAAGGATAGTATGACATTAGCAGTGTTTTCCAGATTGCTTAGCTTGAAGTCTATGGTTTTAGGTTTTTTGTCAAACCAGCCGTTTCTTATATAGAATGGGTTGAATGTTACAAGCTCTTCTGCGCTTGTGGTTTCAGAGAGGTAGATGTTTGGGATTGTGGTTTCTACTTTACCTTTGCCTAAATAAGAGAGAGTTCCAACCGCTTCTGAAAGAATGGTTATGTTTCCGTCTTCATCATCGGGGTCTTCATCAGTATCATCTATTCCTTTGCTTTCTAACAAAGCTTCCCTTTCTGAGGGTGGAAGAAAGACTATATAAAAGAGAATTATTACTAATATTAGTCCAACTAGCGTGGCAGCTTGCCCTCCAGGACTTACTTGGGCTCTTTTTTTGCTGAACATTAGTTGTTTAGTAAATAATTTTATATATAAAGCTTTTGTTTTATAGAAAAATGGACATAATTACACAGAATCTTAGGAAAGGATTGGTTACTGTTAAGGTTAAAACCTTGGATGATTTATGGTATCTTAGCCAGATGATTGAGCCAGGAGATATTGTTAAAGGCAGAACTGTTAGGAAGATAAAGATTGGCGAGGCTGAAGATAGAACGCAGAAGGTTTCAAAGAAGCAAGTGCTTATTTCTATTAAGGTTGAAAAGATTGAGTTTCATAAGTATTCTGATATTTTGAGGGTTTCTGGCACGATTGTTGAGGGACCAGAGATTGTGCAGAAGAGTAGTTATCATACGTTTAATGTTGAAGAGAATAAGGTGGTGTCTATTATTAAAGAGAATTGGCCTAAGTTTCAGCTTGACAGGCTGAAGGAGGCTAAAGAGAAGAAGTCTCCGGATGTTCTTATTTGTGTGTTTGATAGGGAGGAAGCGGATTTTGCGTTGCTTAAGAAGCAGGGGTATAGGATGCTTAGCCATTTGAAGGGTGATGTTAGCAAGAAGGTTGAAGGAGTTAATGTGAAGAATACGTTTTATGCAGATATTGTAAGCAAGATTGAAGAGTATAATGAAAGGTATAAGGCAAGGAATATTGTTCTTGCATCGCCTGCTTTCTGGAAGGAGGATGTTTTTAAGGTGATTAAGGATGAGGAGATTAAGAAGAAGATTGTTCTGGCTACATGTTCTGACACAGGCAAATCCGGGGTTAATGAGGTTTTAAAGAGAGCAGAAGTGAGAGGTATATTACAAAAGGAGAGGGTTGCAAAGGAGCTAGGACTTGTTGAAGAACTTTTTAAGGAGATTTCAAAGGATAATCTGGCTGCATATGGTTTGAAAGAGGTTAAGGAAGCTGTTAATAGCGGAGCTGTGGCTATGCTGATGGTTACTGATTCATTGATACAGAAGAGCAGGCAAGATGATAAGTATCAGGAAATTGAAGAGTTGATGAAGGTTACAGAGCAGATTAAGGGAGAGGTTTTTATTATTAGCAGTGATAATGAAGCTGGGAAGAAACTTGATGGTTTGGGTGGTATAGGGGCTATTTTGAGGTATAAGGTGAATTATTAGATGATAGGTTATTTTGATGAAGCCTTTACTATAGAAAAGTTTATATATAAATTCGTTCATCATTTATTTAACTAACAGGAGAGGGGGAAATATGGCAGAAGAAGAAAAAAAGTTTTCAAAACAACTTATAGGGAAAACGGTTGTGAGTAAGACCGGTAAAAGGTTTGGTGAAGTGGGAGATCTTATTTTTGAGACAAGGAGCGGTGAGCTTATTCATATTGTATTAAGCAGCCCTACAACTTATATCGACAAGCTTGAGCTTGAGAAGAATAAGGATGGAGAAATCTTGATTCCTTTCAGCGCTGTTCTGGCTACTGGAGATTTTATGGTTATTTCTGAGGAAGATATTATTTAATTTTATTTTTTTATTACCTATATATTTATTAATAACCCTGATATTTCTTTTTTATGACAAGCACTATTTGGACTGAAAAGTATAGGCCTTCTGATTTCTCTGATATTAAAGGACAGGATGATATAGTGAGCAAAGTAAAGGCGTTTGTTGAACAGGGAAATATGCCGCATTTGATGTTTTCAGGGCCTGCAGGCTGTGGAAAGACATCGCTTTCGCTTGTTATAGCTAAGAAGATGTTTGGGGATGGGAATTGGAAGCAGAATTTCTTGGAGTTGAATGCAAGTGACCAGAGAGGTATTGACGTTATAAGGAATCAAGTTAAGGATTTTGCAAGGACAAGGGCTATTGGAGATGTGCCTTTTAAGATTATTTATCTTGATGAGTGTTTAGATTACAATTCAGAAATAGTTGTAAAATCAAAAAATGAGAATGTAAATGTTAAAATAGGTGATTTTGTTACTAATTATGATTTTGAAGAGTACAAAATTCTTTCAATAGGTGATAATGGTGATACTATTTTCCAGAATATATTGAATGTTATGAAAATACCACACCAATCAAGTCAAGGATTTTATAAGATCAAAATTCATGATAAAGAAATTCTAGCAACCGGAAATCACGAATTTTTAACAATAGATGGATGGAAAAGAGTTGATCAGCTTAAAATAAAAGAGTTAGTATTATGCCCTCAGGTTAAACCAACTCTTAAAGCTTTAAATCATTCTGAACTTAAGGTAATTAATTATAATCTAATAGGTTTATGCCAGGAAATAAAGAAAAAAGAAAAGTATATAGCAAAATCCCCTGAAAAAGAGATCATCGAATTATTAGGTAAATCTCCTCAAGGACTAACAAGAGAAGAAATAACTAAAGAAAGCAAAGTCAGCACTTCGAAGATAACTTCAATTCTAAGCAATAAAGATAATCCATACTATATTCCATTAACAAAACACGGAATTATAAAAAAGGAAGAAAACAAGTACACTTTAAAAAAAGATGATATAGCGAGTTCACTAGACAAACTTTATATGGTAAAAAGAATCCAAAATAATTCTAACCAAGAGTATATATTAACTCAATTAAAGAATAAAGGACTGTATCCTTTAAAGATAGAAAAAGCTAAAATTTGCGCAAGAATTCTTGGTCACCTTTTCAGTGATGGGTGTTTAACTCTTAAAGCAAAACAGCTTTTCTTTTCTGGAAAAGATGAAGATCTGAGGGAGATAAAAAGTGATATTAATAAGCTAGGATATTATGCATTAGGCAATATAAGGCATTCAAAATGGAAGAACGGCGAGTGTTGGTCATTTGGCGCGTATAAATTAGAATTGTTAAGTTTATTTTATTCTTTAGGTGCACCAGTAGGTAAAAAAACAGATAATCTTGTAAAAATACCTCAATGGATAATGGAAGGAGATAATTCAATCAAAGCGGAATTTCTAGCAGCATTTTTGGGTGGAGATGGGTACGAGCCCAAGTTTCAAGGAAGGACAGTCAAACCCATTACAGTTGGTATATCCAAAAGAGAAGATTTAAAGGCTAATTTAATCGAATACTTAAAACAAATTGAACAATTATTCAATGACTTTGGTATAAAAACCAAATATAGGATATGCCCAGGTTATAAATCTATAAGGAAAGATAAAACAAAGACAGTTGAAGGAAGAATTTGGATAACTAATTCTACGGAAAACATATATAAATTTCTTACAGAAGTAGGATACAGGTATTGTTCCTATAAGAAAAACACTTCTAAAGATGTAATAAGATATTTGGAATGGAAAAAAGGCTTAGGTAAGTATGTATATAAATTTAGACCTACTCCTCACTTCAAAGAATGGAAAGAAAATCTAAAAGTAGGAGATTCTGCATATCATTATCTGACATCTATTGAGAAGATAGAAGATCCTAAATATGTATATTGTCTTTCAACTGAAAATAGAAGATTTGTAGCGAACAACATTGTTGTTCATAATTGCGATGCGTTGACAAGGGAAGCGCAGCAGGCTCTTAGGAGAACTATGGAGAATTATACTAAAACTACTAGATTTATACTTAGTTGTAATTGGTCAAGCAAGATTGTTGACCCTATACAGAGCAGGTGCGCTGTGTTTAAGTTTAAGCCGCTTAAACAAGAAGATATTCTTGAGGTTATTGATAAGATATCGAAGGAAGAAGAGCTTGTTATAGATGATAAGGCAAAGCAGGCATTGTTTGAGGTTAGCAGCGGAGATTGCAGAAGGGTTGAGAATATATTGCAGAGCTGCGCAGCACTGGGTAAAGAGATTAAGGAAGAGACTATTTATACGCTTGCATCGGTTGCAAAGCCTAAGGAGATTAATGAAGCGTTGAAGCTGGCATTGGAGAATAAGTTTATGGATGCAAGGAATAAGATGTTGGATATTATGCTTGGATATGGGCTTTCAGGTCTGGATGTTATTAAGCAGGTTCAGGCAGAGATTCTTAATCTTGAGATTGATAGCAGTAAAAAGATGGTTCTTATTGATAAATGCGGTGAGATAGAGTTTAGGATGACTGAGGGTTCTGATGAGTTTATTCAACTAGAAGCATTGCTGAGTCAGGTTGCTTTGGTTAATATAAAATAAAAAAAGAGCTAATCAGCTCTCTTGTATCAATACTGAGTCTTGTATTATGTCTTTATACTTGTATTTAAGGGTCATGACTAAAGGTTTTGTGTAAACATCGGTTGCCACAATAGGTGTTTTTAATAGACACCTTATTGTTGCCTTGCCACTGCTGTCAAATCTTCCTTCATTGACTTTGCCGCCGGATTTACATTCCCAGTTGGCTGCATCAGATGCGGCTACTTCAAAGCTGAACTCATCGTATCTTGAGTCAAATACTCCGCCTGATTTTGCTACTTTACCGCTGCCAACGTTTTCTACTTCAAGTATAACTGCTATAAGCCCTGCGCCAGCTCTTTTTTCTTCTGCAGTTTGGATTTGGACAGGGGCTGCTGAAGAAAATACATCTTTGACTTCTTCAACTTCGCAGACTGAAGGGTCGTTAGGGTCTCCTTTATAGCATACTTTAGGGACAGCTACATCAGTTTCATAAGAATATTCAACAGAAGCGAATAAGTCTATTGTATAACTTGAGCCTGTTAGAGGAAGTTTATATTTGGCATCTTCTACGCCAATTGTAAAATCAAGAGTAATTTGCCCGCCTTCTTCATTGAATTCAGATATTTTTTCAATAAGGGCTGTGCTTTCTATGATTCCATCAGCATCAATATTATCAAAATCTGCGAGGTTAATACCCATAAGAGAAACTGTAGCTTCTGTTACTGCAACTTCATATTCACCTTTATTTTTTAATACCACTTCAATAGGGAAGGTTTCTCCTTCAAAGATTTCGTTCAATCCAGTTTCAGTGTTTCTGATTCCCATATCCTGAAATTCTGCAACAATGCCTTTGCTGCCTTCTATGAAGGGAGAAACAGAGGATGTTTCTGTGGTTCCTTCTTCACAACCTGCAATAACTAATCCTAATAATAATATAAAAGATAATAGTTTTTTGTTCATTTTTAATTCCTCCTTTTTAAATCAATAGATTGTTAATTATATTATATGAAAGTTTTGTAATTGTCCTAATATAAAAACCTTTTTAAATTTGATTGATTCAACTAATGTTTATGGCTACTGTTTCGTTCCGCAAAGGATTTGTTCTACCTCATAGGAAATTTACTGAGAAGAGTAAGATAGAGGCTTTAGGGATGCCTAAGAAGGTTGTTATTCCTTTACAACAGCATATTGGAAAAGAGTGCAAACCAGTTGTTAAAGTTGGAGATAGTGTTAAGGTTGGGCAGAAGATTGGAGAGAGTGAGGGTTTTGTGTCTGCTCCTGTGCATTCAAGCGTTTCTGGAAGAGTTGTTGAGATTAAAGAGTGGCTGCATCCTTTGGGAAAGAAGGTGTTGAGTGTTGTGATTGAGGGAAATGGTAAGGATGATGGATTTAAAGAGAATAAGAATGTTGAGAAGTTGAGTAGAGAGAAGTTGTTAAAGATTATTAAAGAGGCTGGCATTGTTGGTATGGGGGGGGCTACTTTCCCTACGCATGTTAAGCTTTCACCTCCTAAGGAGAAGAAGATTGATACTGTTATTCTTAATGGTGGAGAGTGTGAGCCTTATTTGACTACTGATCATAGGCTGATGATGGAGTTTTCTTCTGAGATTGTTAAAGGGCTTAAGATTTTGATGAAAGTTGTTGGAGCGAAGAAAGGATTTATTGGCATAGAGAATGATAAGAAGGATGCTATTGATGTGATGAGGAAAGCAGCAAATGGTGTTGAGGTTGTTAAGCTTAAGACTAAGTATCCGCAAGGAGCTGAGAAGATGCTGATTAAGGCTCTTATGGGTAGGGTTGTGCCTTTGGGAGGGTTGCCTATGGATGTGGGTGTGGTGGTTAATAATGTTGGCACTGCGAAGGCTGTGCATGATGCGGTTTATTTTGGCAAACCATTGATTGAGAGGGTTGTTACTGTTACTGGGGATGTTAATGAACCGAAGAATGTTATGGTTAAAGTGGGGATGTTAGTTAAGGATTTGATTAAAGAGTGTGGTGGTTATAAGGGAACGCCTAAGAAGGTTATTATGGGTGGACCGATGATGGGGATTGCACAGAGTTCTGATAATGTTCCTGTTATTAAAGGCAGTTCTGGGGTTTTGGTTCTTGATGATGTAGAAGAGCCTGAGGAGAGAGAGTGTATTAGGTGTGCGAAGTGCGTTGATTATTGTCCTATGAATCTTATGCCTGTTACGATTGCAAAGTTTGGGAGAGCAGATAGGATAAAGCAGGCTGAGGATTATTATGCTAATGCATGTTTTGAGTGCGGAGTTTGCGCGTATGTTTGCCCGAGCAAGATACCATTGGTTAAATGGATTAAGTATGCCAAGGGGAAGATTAATGAAAATGGAAAACCTAAACGTTAGTGGAAGCCCTCATATTTTTGAGAGAAGCTCTAAGAAGAGGATTATGCTGTTTGTGTTGCTAGCTTTGCTGCCGGCAGCAGGGTATGGTGTTTTTTTGTTTGGAGTTAGAGCGTTGCTTGTTATGATTGTTAGCGTTGTTTCTGCTGTTTTGACACAGATATTGATGCAAGTTTTGGTTAAGAGGAAGGTGAAAGTTGATGGTTCTGGTGTTGTTACGGGCTTGTTGTTGGGGATGATTTTACCGCCTACGGTTCCGTTATGGATGCCGGTTGTTGGAGCTTTTTTTGGGATTGCTATTGTGAAATGGGTGTTTGGAGGGTTTGGATATGCTATGTTTAATCCTGCGCTTGCTGGAAGAGCTTTTCTTATGGCTGCATGGCCTGCGTTGATGACAATTTGGAGAGGTGTTGATGGTGTTACAGGAGCTACGCCGTTGGGAGCTTTGAAGATTGGTGGGATTAAAACTGCAGGTTACTTTGAATTGTTCATGGGGAATGTTGGTGGAAGTGTTGGAGAGACTTCTGCGCTTTTGTTATTGATTGGCGGATTGTTTTTGATGGTTACTAAGGTTATTGACTGGAGAGTGCCTTTGGCTTATATTGGTAGTTTATCTTTGTTGATGTTTGTTTTGGGTGAAGATCCTGTGTTTCATGTGCTTGCTGGAGGAGTTATGTTGGGAACGTTTTTTATGGCTACTGGGTATGAAGGAATGCCGTTGACTAAGAAAGGGAGGGTTATTTTTGGGATTGGATGCGGTTTGCTTACTGTTATTATCAGGCTTTATAGCGGGATGCCTGAAGGTGTTACTTATGCTATTTTACTTATGAATGGGTTTAGCCCTTTGATTGAGAGATGGACTAGGTTGAGACCGTTTGGCTATGTTAAAAAGGTGAATAAAAATGGATGATAATATTGGGAGTTGCGTTTGTGTTAAGTGTGGGTTTAGCATGCCTGCTCCGAAAGGTGTTAGCTGTGGTGGGATGAAGTGTCCTAAGTGCGGCGGGGCTATGAAGAATGGAGGGGCTGGGTTTGAGCCAAAGATGTGAAGAATGAGCATTTTGTTATGGATTTTATTGATGACG
>JASMCJ010000037.1 GCA_030753365.1 Candidatus Woesearchaeota archaeon | reverse complement strand
TTTAGCATGCCTGCTCCGAAAGGTGTTAGCTGTGGTGGGATGAAGTGTCCTAAGTGCGGCGGGGCTATGAAGAATGGAGGGGCTGGGTTTGAGCCAAAGATGTGAAGAATGAGCATTTTGTTATGGATTTTATTGATGACGTCTGTTGTAGGCTTGATTTCATTAGTGGGTGTTGTGTCTTTGTGGGTTAAGGAGAAGTTTCTTAGAAAGATGCTGATGGCTTTGGTGGCTTTTTCTGCTGGGGCTTTGCTGAGCGGTGCATTGTTTCATCTTTTGGCTGAGTCGCTGGAGGAGTTGTCTGCTACTATGGCATTTGGTTATTTATTAGTTGGATTTGTATTGTTCTTTATTGTTGAAAGGTTTTTGCATTGGCATCATTGCCATAATGGGAGGTGTGAGACGCATCCGTTTACTTATTTAATCCTGTTTGGAGATGGGATTCATAACCTTATTGATGGATTGATTATTGCTGCAAGCTTTTTTGTTAGCGTACCCTTTGGGATTGTTACCAGCCTGATTATTATTGGACATGAGATTCCGCAGGAGTTGGGGGATTTTGGCGCTTTGGTTTATGGAGGGTTTAGCAAGTTTAAGGCATTATTTTATAATTTTATTTCACAGATTATATGTGTTGTTGGAGGAGTTATTGGATATTTCCTTGCTGGCTCTATTGAAGGAGTTATCCCTTTTATCCTACCATTTGCTGCTGGAGGGTTTATTTATATTTCTGCTTCGGATTTGATTCCTGAGTTGCATAAGGAGCCAGATTTGAAGAAGTCGCTGAATTCGTTTTTGTTTTTTATTATTGGGATTGTGTTTATGTTTGTTACTAAGATTGTTTTGGGTGGTTGAAGATTTTACAGCAATCTTTTTATAATCCGTTACTTTTTATTGTTATATGAAACAAGATTCAGAGATTCTGCACTGGGCTGACCAGGCTGCCAGGAAGGTGGTGGGGGAGCATGGTGATAAAGATAAGTATACTGTAGCTGCAGGGATTACTCCTTCTGGTACTATTCATATGGGTAATTTTAGGGAGATTATTACACAAGAGCTTGTTAAGAGAGGGTTGGAATCATTGGGTAAGAAGGTGAGGTTTATTTATTCATGGGATGATTTTGATGTGTTTAGGAAAGTTCCTAAGAATATGCCTAAGAAAGAATTGCTTAAGAGCTTGTTGAGGAAGCCTATTACAACTGTTCCGGATACTTTTGGATGTAATCATGATAATTATGCAAGGCATAATGAGATTGAGCTGGAGAAGGATTTGCCAGCGGTTGGGATAAGCCCAGAGTTTATTAAACAGTCAAAGATGTATGGAGAGTGCAAGTATGCTAAGGGTATTAAGAAGGCACTAGAGAGTAAAGATAAAATTAAGGCAGTGCTTGATAAGACCAGGAAGGAGCCGTTGGGAAAGGATTGGCTGCCGGTGTCTGTTTTTTGTGAGAAGTGCGGCAAGGATACTGTTAGCAAGATTGAGTATAAAGGTGATTTTTCACTTTATTATGAGTGCGAGTGTGGGCATAAGGATACTTTTGATTTTAGAAAGAAAGGGATTGCTAAGTTGGGGTGGAGAACTGACTGGGCTATGAGATGGGATTTTGAGAAGGTTAATTTTGAGTCTGCAGGGAAGGATCATTTTGCTGCAGGTGGCAGCTTTTTTTCTTCAAAGGAGATTTGTAAGAAAGTTTATGATTATGATGGGCCGTCTGGTATAAGGTATGAATGGATTTCTATTAAAGGGCAGGGACAATTTGCCAGCTCTTCAGGGTTGGTTATTACATTGAAGGAGATGTTGGAGGTTTATGAGCCTAATATTATAAGATGGTTTTTTGCTTCTACTAGGCCGACTGCTGAGTTTGATATTAGCTTTGACCTGGATGTTCTTAAGTATTATGAGGATTTTGATAGGTGTGAGAGGATTTATTTTAAGAAGGAAGAGGTTGATGAGAAGGAGCTTGGGAAGCAGAAGAGGATTTATGAGTTGTCTTCTGTGGAGCTTCCTAAGAAGATACCTTTCCAGCCAGGGTTTAGGCATTTGACTACTGTGTTGCAGGTTTATGAGAAGGATGTTAAGAAGGCTGCTGAGTTTTTTAAGGAAGATCTTAAGACTAAAGAGGATAAGGAGAGATTTGAGGTTAGGTGTAATTGTGTTCTGAATTGGCTGGAGAAGTATGCGCCTGAGGAGTTTAAGTTCAGCGTGCAGGAAAAGGTTAATGTTAAGCTGGATGATAAGCAGAAGGAGGCTTTGCATAAGGCTGCTGAAGTGTTGAAAAAGAGTGTTAAGGATGATAAGGAGTTGCATGAGAAGTTCTATAATATTTGCCAGGAACTTGAGATGAAACCTGGAGAGTTCTTTAAGGCAGCTTATTTGGTGTTGTTGAACAAAGAGAGAGGACCAAGGCTGGCTAGCTTTATTCTGACTGTGGGAAAGAAGAAGGTTGCAGAGTTGTTTGGGAAGGTTTGATTATACTAAAACTTTAAATACCAATCTACAATAATTCTTTATATGATATGTGTAATAGCTTTAATTGTATTCAGCGTGCTTGGAATATTCAGCGCTACTCACAGGAAGATTGCTATTGAGGCGTTTGATTGCGTGTTTAGGAGGGTTACGTTTAGGAAGTGCACTTCTAATCTTGACCAAAGGCTGAAGAGCCAGATTACTGGCAGATTGATGAGGAAGAATGTCAGACTGGCTAGGATTGTGTTTAAGAATTTTGAGATTATTTCATGGACACTGTTGATAGTGTTTTTTTCCAGCATGATTTATTCTGGTTATGCTGCTTATAATTATGCTGTGTATGGCAATTGTTATGGTCCAGAGTCTGATGCGTTTTGCCCACTTGCAATTTTTGAAGGTGAGACTTCGTCAGGGTATGATGGCAGTTATACTGGTCCTGTTGTTTTCCCTGATGTTGATGATGATCCTAGTATTGGACCAGAGGATGCTAAGGTTACAGTGATAGAGTTTGGATGCATGATGTGTCCGTATACTAAGGAGGCTGAGCCTGTTGTTCAGAACTTGTTGAGTATTTATGAAGGCAGAATAAGGTTTGTGTATAGGGATTTTCCTTTGTCAAAGAAACATGCTGATGCTGACTGGTATTCAGAGGCTGCTAACTGCGCATTGGAACAGGATATGTATTGGGAGTATAGGGAAGGGATTTTTGATATGCAGGAGATGTGCAGTGAGAAGGAGGATCATATTTTGGAGTTAAGGAAGCTGGCTGGGAGGTTGGAACTTGATATGGAGGGGTTTAATGAGTGTGTTGATTCAAGAAGGCATAAAGCAGAAGTTATGAATGATTTTGAAGATGGAATTAAGGCTCAGCTTAAAGGAACACCTACATTCTTTATAAATGATAGAAGAATTACAGGTCCTAAGCCCATAAGAGCTTTTACTAAGGTTATTGATGAGGAGTTGAAAGAATGATTAATGTTGATAAAATAAGGAAGGATTTTCCTGTTTATGATAGGGAGATTAAAGGGAAGCCTATTGTTTATATGGATTCTGCCTGTGTTAGCATGAAGCCTAGGCAGGTTATAGGGGCTATTAATAGGTATTATAATGAGTTTCCTGCATGCGGTGGAAGGAGTATCCATAAGCTTGGGAAACAGGTTGATGAAGAGGTTGAAAAGAGTAGGAAAGAGGTTAAGAATTTCTTTAATGCTAAGTCTGAGAAGGAGATTATTTTTACAAGGAATACTACAGAAGCTATTAATTTGATTGCTAAGTCGTTTAAGTTTGACAAAAATGATGTTATGCTTACTTCTGATAAAGAGCATAACTCTAACCTTTTGCCTTGGCAGGTTAATGATAAGATTGAGCATCGCATATTTAGGTTTGGAGATGTTGAAGATTTTAAGGAGAAGGTTAAGGGTGTTAGGATGGTTTCTATGGTGCATACTTCTAATTTAGATGGGACTTCTAATCCTGTTGAAGGGATGATTAAGATTGCTCATGAGAATGGTGCTTTGGTTATGCTGGATGCTGCGCAGTCTGCTCCGCATAAAGAGGTTGATGTTCGTGATATTGATGTTGATTTCCTTGCATGCTCAGGGCATAAGATGCTGGGACCTAGCGGGATTGGAGTTTTGTATGGGAAGCTTGGGCTTTTGGAAGGGCTTAATCCTTTTTTGGTTGGAGGGGATACTGTTAAAGAGACTACTTATTCAAGCCATGAGTTGGAGGATGTTCCTGAGAGGTTTGAGGCAGGATTGCAGAATTATGCAGGCATTATTGGATTGGGTGAGGCGGTTAAGTATCTTAAGAAGGTTGGGTTGAGTGAGATACATGAACATGAGGTTATGCTGAATAAGATTATTACTGAAGGTTTAAAAGATGTGAAAGGCCTTAAGATTATAGGACCTGAAGAACCTGATAAGAGAGGAGGAGTGTTCAGTTTCAATATTGAGGGTATGAATCCTCATAATATTGCTACTATGCTGAGTGAGAGTTCTAATATTATGATTAGATCAGGAGCGCATTGTGTTCATTCATGGTTTAATGCTAATAAGATGGATGGCAGTGCAAGAGCTTCTTTGTATGTTTATAATACTAAAGAGGAATGCGAAGAATTTGTGGAGAAGGTTAAAGAGATTGCTAAGTTTGTTTAAGATGTTGTTTTAATAGATTTTATCATGATGGTCATAATCCATAAGTATTGTTAACTTATTTAATCTTATATCTTCTTTTAAAATTCTCTAAACTGCCAATGTGAATAAATTTCTGTTTTCTAATCCTATCAAGTTTCTCCAGATATTCTCCTTTTGCTATATGTTCTTTCTTTATCATAAATTCATAAATATTTTTATTTTATTTAAACTCTTCTAATCATAAAATTCTACTTCTCCCTGATGATAGATTCCTCTGTTGAGTTTTACTGGGCGCCAGGTGTCTAAGACTAGCTCTGCATTAAGCCATTCTGCTAGTTCTTCTGGATTGCCGATTGTTGCGGATAATGCGATTATCTGGATGTTGGATAGGTCTTTTAAAAGTGTTAAGAGGATTTCTAGTGTTGGACCTCTGTGAGTGTCGTTTAGTAGATGGACTTCGTCACAAATTACACATCTTACCTGCTGAAGCCAGGAGCAGTGGTGCCTTAGCAAGGAGTCCATTTTTTCTACTGTTAGGATTAATAGGTCATATTTTCCTAACCAGTCTGAACCTGAGTCTATGTCTCCAGTGCTTTGGATTACTGTTAAGCCTGTGTCTTTTAAGAGTTCCTGGTATTCTCTGAATTTATCGTTGGCTAATGCTTTTAAGGGGACAAGATAGACTACTTTTGAGCCTGGCTTTTCTGTTAATATTTTTGTTAAGGTGAAGGTAGCTATTGCTGTTTTTCCACTGCCAGTAGGGGTGCAGATTAGTGCGTTTTTTCCTTCTAGGATTCCTGCTTTTATGGCTTTCTCCTGGCCAGGGTTTAGTTTGGAGATATTTTTTTTGGTGAGATTGTCTATTACAAAGTCTGGGATTCCATGCTGTTTTAGTTCAGTGAGTTTCATGTTAATAGAGATGGAATATTCCTGATTTTAAAAGGTTAATTGTTTATGAAAAATTTGCGTTAAAAAACAGCAACCTTTTTATATAAGTATACCTGAGTATAAGATTATATACTTAAGTATACCTGATGAAAGAGGATATTACGACTATTAAATTAGGGAAAAGCACAGTTAGACTTCTGTCAAGACTAAAGATACATCCAAGACAAAGTTATGAAGAGGTTATTCTTGAACTGAATAGTAAGGATTCTAATGTGCAGATTAGTAGAGGATCTAAGGGAATTAAGGGGATTACTACTATTAAGCTGAAGAAGAGGACAGTGAGTGTTCTTTCTAAGTTAAAGATTCATCCTAGACAATCGTATGAAGAGGTTATTTTGGGGTTGATTAAGAAAAGAGGAGAGTATGAAAAGAAGTAAAGGCAAAAGAGGAATTAGGATATTAGAGATGTCAAGAATCACCTATCATAGACGGGTGGAATGTGGCAATTCCTACGAGTTACCATCCCATCCATCAAGGTGGTTCTTGAGCATGCTCAGAATTTTCCAGCTTTCTGACATCAAAAGCAAGCGGAGCTTGCCACCAGTCAGAAACTGGAGATTAAATTCTGACATTTTTGTAGTGGCCTTTGTATTAGCTATGCTAGCGCTTGTTGTCCTTTTTATTAAGCCTGCTTTTACTGGTTATATTAGTGTGTCTGAGATGAATAATTATACAGAGTATTTAGGATTGGAAGTGAATGAATCAAGCAGTTATTCATGGTCTTTGATGAATGAAGGGGACTTGAAGAGGGTTAGTATTGATGCAAGGTTTTCAGGTGATGGTTTTGCTAAAGTTTATCTGAGGCATAATGATGTTGATTATCTTGTGTTTGATTCTTCTCAAGAAGAAAATGGGTTGGCTGGTGTTACTGGGTTTGCTGTCTTGAATGAGAGTGTTAATGAGACTAATCAAACAGAGGTTAATGGAACGTTAGCAGAGCAGGTTATAGTGAACATGTCAGAAATTAACATTTCTGAGCACATTCAAAACTTAACAGTTTTGAATGAAACATTAGTTAATACATCAGTAGAGGACTTGTCAATAAAGTTGGTTTTAGATTATTATAATGAAAGCAACTATGATACTAACAATGATGGTGTTGAAACTATTGATGGTATTGTTGACTTAACTGTGAAGGATACTGAATTTAACTTTGATGTTAACTTAAGCAATTTATGCACAAGATGGACTGTTAATGATGTTGATGAAGGAAGTGTTGATCATGTTTGTTATGGAAGTAATAATTGTTGTTCTTTTATTGGATTAGAGAGTGATTCTTCTAAGTGGGATGATGTTTATTATAGTTATTTTGAGATGAATGGTGCAGGGTATGAGAATATAATTTCTGCGCAGATTGTTTATGCTTATTACGATTTTAAAAAACTGGAGGCAGAGGTGGCTTACAGCGGAGTTTCCAACAAGAACGTGAAGTTCTCAACCCCCAAAACTGAGATTAACGATTTCTGTTTGGAAACCTGCCTGCTGCCAGGCCTTAATGCTTCCAGTTATTTTCTTATTTTTGAAGTGGAGAATGGTACATTGGAGATTGAGAGCGTTTCTTATACTGTAGGGAATGAGAATGTTGTGAATAATGCTCCTAAATTGGTTAAAAATATTTCTGACGTTAGTATTGTTGATAATTATACTATTAATTTAAGCAAGTATTTCTTTGATGATGACGGCGATGTTTTAGCTTATTCTTATTATGAGACTGAAGGGATTTCTGTTGAGATTGATGATGATATTGCTGTTATTTCTGCTTCAGAATTAGTTGGAGTTAGAAGCATGTTCTTTATTGCTAATGATTCTTCTCTTGTTGGGGTTAGTAATGTATTTAAGGTTAGTGTCGGTGAGGCAGAGGTTATTGAGGTTAAACCTAAGGTTGTGATTGGAAAGCCTGTTAAGTGGGTGAAGAGGGTTAAGCAAGTTAAGGGTGTTGCTAAGGTTAATGTTACTAAGGGAGCATTCAATATTTCTGTGAAGGATGTTACAACTAATGTTAAAGTGGATGAATCAAAGATTAAGGTTGTTGAGGATAATAGGGTTAAAGGATTGGAGGAGTATGAGACTGAGAAAAAGGATAAGAGAAAGCCTAAAGAAAGGAATTTTATTACTGGGGCTGTAATAGGATTAGCTTCAAGTGAAGAAGAGAATGTTACAGAGATTATTATTGAAGAAGTGGTTGAAGAGGTTGAGGTTGAATATTATACAGAAGGGCCAACTGCTGAAGAAATTATTGTTTCTGATTATAAGAAGAGGATTGTTGTTTCATCTGATATTCATTATGAGGATATATTGAGTTATACTGAACTTCCTGTTGAGGCTGAAGAGAATGCCGTAAGACTTTACTGGCTTGTGAATGGTTCAAGGCAGGAGGTTGATATTGATAAGTTTGATACTAACAATAACAGTTTAATTGATTATATAGAATGGATT
>JASMCJ010000036.1 GCA_030753365.1 Candidatus Woesearchaeota archaeon | reverse complement strand
ATAGAGGTTGAATCAGAAGATGACCTGAAAGTAAGGGTTGTTAAGTCAAGCGAAGGAAAAGTAAAAATACCTCATGTAATGACAATTGAGCCTGGTCCAAGCTCTAATGGGTATATTACTAATGTTGAAGGGGTTCTGAATAGAGTTAAAGCGGCTATAGAGATTGCAAAAGAAGCTGAAGATGATCCTGCAGCTAAGAAAAAAGCTAAGAAATTGTTGAAGAAGGTTAATAAAGTGCTTTGGGGTCAGGAAAAAATTAAGATTATCATAGAAGATAAATCTGGGAATTCTGCTATAATCTCTGATAAGGCTGTGAAGAAGGAGCTTTAAAAAAGCAAATTTCTTAAAAGAAAGAAGAGTTACTAATTATAAGAATGGTAAAAATAGGTATAATTGGTGGATCTGGATTAGATAATCCTGATATTCTTGAAGATGCAAAGGACGTAGAAGTTGATACACCTTATGGCAAGCCAAGTTCTTCTCTTAAGGTTGGTAAGATAAAAGATATTGATGTTGTTCTTATTGCAAGGCATGGGAGAGGACATACAATCCCGCCAACGCAGGTTAATTTTAGAGCGAATATTCAGGCTTTGAAAGACGCTGGCTGCACGCATATATTAGCTACTACAGCATGCGGGAGCTTGAGGGAAGAGATTGATAGAGGGCATTTAGTTATACTTGACCAATTTATAGACTTTACAAGGCATAGGCAAATATCGTTTCATGAAAAGTTTGAGCCGGATAAGCCTGTTCATACGCCAATGGCTGAGCCTTTCTCAAAGGATATGAGAAATTTATTAATTAAAACTGCAAAAGAGCTTAATCTTTTTATACATGAGAAAGGAACAGTAATCACGATTGAAGGTCCTAGGTTTTCTACTAAAGCAGAATCTAATATGTTCAGAATCTGGGGAGCTGATGTGATTAATATGAGCGTTGCTCCTGAAGCTGCTCTTGCAAATGAAGCAAGGATTCCTTATGCTGCTGTTGCTATGTCAACAGATTATGACTGTTGGAAAGAGGATGAAGAGCCTGTAACCTGGGAAGGTGTGCTTGAAATATTCAAAGCAAATGTTGAGAAGGTTACAGAGTTAATTGTTAATATGATACCTAAAATAAAATGAAAATTGTTTTAGCTACTAAATCACTTTGTAGGCAAGAAGCATTTAAATTTCTTGGTCTAGATTTTATTGCAGAAGGTAGCAATGTTGATGAATATTTTGATGGAAGACCTGATAATCCAAAGGAATTAGTGAAGCATTTAGCCCAATTAAAAGCGGAATCTGTTGCAAAAAACCATTCTGAAGGAATTGTTATTGGTTTTGATTCCATTGGATGGTTTAATAATGAAATATTAGAAAAGCCAAGCTCAAAGGAAGAAGCATTTAATAGATTAAAATTATTATCCTGAAATAATCATCTATTTTATACTGGGATTTTCATGATTGACACTGCTACAGGCAAAAGCATTTCAAGAGTTATAAAAACAGAACTTTTTATGAGGGAATTAACAGAGCCAGAAATAAATAAATATCTTGAGCAAGACCCTAATTTCAATATTTATGCTTTAGGATATGACCCTTTAAGCTATTACAGCTCAACTTTTGTTAAGAAAATTGAAGGGAGCTATAATAACTTCACAAGAGGCATTCCATTAGAAGTAATGGTTGAAATGCTTAAAGAGTTTGAAAAATGAAAATAACTATTGTTGGAAGTTTAAAATTTGCCAAAGAAATAATAGAAATATCAAAAAAAATAAGAGAGCTAGGCCATGAACCATTAATGCATGATCATATGTTTGGAATTGCTGATGGTTCTGCAAAAGATTTGATTAAAGACATTGCAGAAGATCATGGTGCAATGAAAAGAAAATACGATATCTTTAAGGCATGGCATGATTTAATAAAAAGCGGTGATGCATTACTTGTCTGTAATTTTGATAAAGATGGAATTGAGAATTATATAGGTGGAAATGTATTACTAGAAATGGGTTTTGCTCATGTTAATGATAAAAAGATATTTTTATTAAATCCAATTCCTGAAGAAGTTCCCTATGTTGACGAAGTAAAAGCATTGGTTGATGTTATCATAAACAAAGATTTAAGCAAGGTGAAATAAAATGGGCATAGTAGTTTGAATTTAATCCGGATTTAGCATTGAGAGATTATTCTGAGTTTGAAAAGGGAAACAGAAAAGAAGAAGAATGTATTCCTAAAAATCTCGAAGCTGGAAAAGTCTTTGATTTCTTGAAGAAAGACCAAAGAAATTATTGGTTGTTTGGAGAGATTCCTCTAAGAGAAACAAAAGGCAATCAAGTATTGGGGAAACCTATTGCAAGCGTAATTATATTAGAAGCCACTCATTTTTTAGAAGGAAAAGAAATGTTTACAAGAGGTAAATATAAAGTTGTTGATGTGTTTGATCCTAATGATAAAACTCCAAAATTTGATGGGTTAGACAGGATTAAATAAAATTATGCCTCTTCTTTAACATTAACAGTGCTTACCATTGTTAATGTCTTCCTGATGTTCTTGTTCTTTCTGAGGTTTATGAGGAATTTGTTGAACTCTTCAATATCTTTGAACTTTAGCTTTAACAGTAAGTCGTATTCTCCTGTTATGCCAAACACCTCTTTTATGTTTGGAGTGTTGAGGAAAACTTTGGAAAGATTATCCTCTGTTGTTACGAATAAGAACACTATGAAGTTCTCGTCTACTGCTTTGTTGTCTAACTTTACTGTGAACTTTTCTATAATACCTTCTTTCTTCAGCTTTTGAAGCCTTAAATGAACAGTGGATGGCCTTAACTTTGTCAGCTTGGCAATGTCTCTAATGGATTTTCTTGAATCCTCTTTTAGTACGCTTATTATCTTTTGGTCTTTTTTAGAGAGCATTTGTTAATGTATGTCCAATTATTATTTAAATATATCTATTTTGTCCAAACTATTCTGAAATTAATGGACAAATTACTGTTTATTTGAAAAAGAATATATAAATGTTATCAGATTAACTTTTTTAATAAACATAAAGGTGATACTAAAATGGATGAAACTGAAAATTATAAAGTAAAAGATATCAATCTTGCAGACTTTGGAAGGAAAGAGATAGAAATAGCAGAAAAAGAAATGCCTGGCCTAATGGCTACAAGGAAAAAGTATGGAAAAGACAAGCCGCTGAAAGGCGCAAGGATAACAGGCTCTTTACATATGACAATACAAACTGCAGTTCTTATAGAAACATTAACTGAATTAGGAGCTGATGTCAGATGGGCTTCGTGCAACATATTCTCAACACAGGATCATGCTGCGGCAGCAATAGCTAAATCTGGTGTGCCTGTTTTTGCGTGGAAAGGAGAAAGTCTTAAAGATTATTGGTGGTGCACAGAAAAAGCGCTTAACTTTGGAGATGGCAAAGGGCCTAACCTAATTGTTGATGATGGCGGAGATGCTACTTTAATGGTACATAAGGGAGTTGATATTGAAAAAGAGTCTTCTTTATTGAATAAGGATTATAGCGATGAAGGAGAAGATTTTAGAGAGTTAATGGCCTGCCTTAAAGAAGAGTACAATAAAGATGAAGAAAGATGGCAGAAGGTTGCAAAAGAGATTAAAGGAGTTTCTGAAGAAACAACAACCGGTGTCCATAGGCTTTATCAGATGATGGAAGAAGGAAAATTGTTGTTCCCTGCTGTCAATGTTAATGATTCTGTAACCAAATCTAAGTTTGATAATGTGTATGGCTGCAGGCATAGTTTGGTTGATGGCATTAAGAGAGCAATGGATGTTCTTTTATCAGGCAAGACTGCAATGGTTTGCGGTTATGGGGATGTTGGTAAAGGTTCAGCGGAATCTTTGAAAAATGAGAAAGCAAGAGTTATGGTATCTGAGGTTGATCCTATCTGCGCATTGCAGGCGTGCATGGCAGGTATTAAAGTATGCACTGTGGAAGATGCTTTGCCTGAAGCTGATTTATATGTTACAACAACAGGAAATAAAGAGATTATAACAGCAGAGCATATGAGCAAGATGAAAGACCAGGCTATTGTATGCAATATTGGGCATTTTGATAATGAAATACAGGTTGTTGAACTGGAGAACTGGCCAGGGATTAAGAAAGAAGAGATTAAAGGCAGCGAATGTCCAGTACACAGGTATACTTTTGAAGATGGGCATTCAATTTATCTCCTTGCTGAAGGAAGGCTGATTAATTTAGGCTGCGCAACAGGCCATCCAAGCTTTGTGATGAGCAATTCGTTCACAAACCAGACACTTGCACAGATAGACTTGTGGACAAAGGAGCATAAACTAGGAGTTTCTATGCTATCAAAGGAATTAGATGAAGAGGTTGCAAGGCTGCACTTGGCTAAATTAGGAGCTAAGCTGACTAAACTAAGCCCTGAGCAGGCAGAATATATAGGTGTTAAGGTTGAAGGGCCTTATAAGGCAGAACATTATAGATATTAAGATTATTGAGGTTGAGTCAATAATTAGAAAATATTAAATAGGTTATCTCATTCACTATTTTAAAATGGAAGAAATGGAAGAACAAGAAGAAGAATTTGACATAGAAACTATTGATAAAGAGGATATGTATGGCGTTCTTAAGAATTTTCCTAAGCAGATGCAGGAAGCTGCCAAGTTAGGAAAAGATGTTAAGATTACTGATAAAATTGATAATATCATAATCACTGGCATGGGAGGATCAGCGCTTCCAGGGGAGATACTTAAATCATTTTTTTATTCTACAAGTATTCCTATATTTGTCAACAAGGGTTATACTTTGCCTGAATTTACTAATATGAGATCATTAGTGTTTGTGATATCTTATTCAGGCAATACAGAAGAGACAATCTATGCATACAGAAATGCCTTAAGAAAAGGAGCAAGAATCGTTGCTATTAGCTCTGGCGGGAAATTGGAAGAGCTTAGCACAAAGCAAAGGCAGATATTTATTAAAGTTCCTTCAGGTATACAACCAAGGTCTGGCTATGCTTACCTGTTTTTTCCTATACTGAATGTGCTTATGAACTCAAAGATAATAGGTGATATGTCACATGAAATAGAAATGACTATGAATATTCTGAAGAAGCCTATCTTTGAGGAAAGGGCAAAAGAGATAGCAAGAAAGCTTGAGGGAAAGATACCTTTAATTTATTCTTCTGACAGGATGTTTGCTGTTGCTTACAAATGGAAGATAAACTTTAATGAGAACAGTAAAGTGCATGCTTTCTGCAATATGTTTCCTGAATTGAACCATAATGAAATGGTAGGGTATACAACTATAGAAGGAGATTATCATGTTATACTTGTAAAAGACGAAGATGATCATATGAGAGTTAAGAAAAGGTTTGAGATAACTAAGGACATTATAAAGAAGAAAGGAATTCCTGTAACGGAGATAATGCTTAAAGGAAGTAGTACTTTAACAAAGATTTTTTCTGCAATCTATATAGGTGATTGGGCATCGTATTATTTAGCTTTGAAATATAAAGTGGATCCTACACCAGTTAAAGCTGTTGAAGATTTTAAGAAAAGATTGAAAGAATAAGCTTAGATTCTTAGGTTTTTTGATTATTTAGTTTGGGTTTTATACCCCGATGCTTGCATCGGCTTAATACGCAAACTAAATACTAAAAATACCCCGCAGCTTGCTGCGATTGGGATTTTTTATTGATAAGAAAAGGCGATTGGTGACATAGCTTAGTTGAAAAATTCCGAAGAAAATTTCTTAAATAATATTGCTATTATTTACTAAGTTGCTACACCAACCTTAATCTTATAGTATGAATAAGCTAATATATAAATTTTTTGGAAACTGAATATATACTTTATAGAATTTGATAAATAATAAAAAATGGGCCCAACGGGACTTTCGTTATTCTTCAATAATTCGAACCCGCGACCTATCGCTGTCTGAAATTAAGGATTTCTGAGTAAATCAAAGAAACCTTGATTTTAAGAGGCGATCGCTCTAACCAGGCTGAGCTATGAGCCCATATATAGACTGAAGAATTGATTTGATTTAAATATCTTTCTTGTTTAATCAACAGTAAACAGCTTATTATCATGCCCAACGTCAAACAAGCCCAACCTTGCGCCAGCATCCAACCAACCATGCGCATAATTAATTGCAGCAAATGCTGTAACTAAGTCGCCTTTTTTACTGAAGTAATGAGCATCTTCATAATATCTTTTTGCCATGTCTAAGAAATCTTCGCCAGCTTTCTTAAAATCAACTTTACCTTTACTGACTAGCTTAACCTTTTTGATAGCTTTTCCTGTAACAGTAAAATATTTGTCAAGCTTTGCTTTTGTGATTGCTGCCTTTGGCTTACTCACTTTTGATTTGCTCATTCTTTATCTGCCTTCTTTTATGAGTTATCTTTCTAAAAGAGTTACCCACTTTATTAAACCTTTCTCTTAATTTGTTTAGTTGTCTTGGGTAACCTCTAGCAAGCCTTCCTGTGCGAAAGTATTTTTTTGTAAATATTTTATAATCCTGATTAAGCATGATTAGTTTCTCTTCAAGTTTCCTTAATTTTGGCTCTAACAATCTCTCTTTCTTTTTGTCATAGTTGCCTAACTCGTATCCTATGTTATCTTTTCTTATCTCTCCTTTTAATTTTCTATATATCTCTGCTTGCATGAATTTCATAAGCATCCTAAACCTTCCTTCTCTTTCAAACCTTCTTATGCTTGCATATATGCTTGTAGTTCTTAGCACTCTCAATGACCTGTACTTTGATGCTCTTTTAACAAAATCAGCGTCTTCCATAAACCTGATAGATTCGTCAAATCCTCGAGTTCTGTTAAAAAGCCTTCTGCTTACGAAAATACAAAATCCAAAAGCATGAGGATCTGTAAATTGGTAAATCTTAATTCCTAAATTGGTAATTTCATGCATTACTTTATCAATTCTTTTCTCTGATAAAGGATTGAACTTGCAAGTTGCAAGGTCAAGATACCTCTTTTGCATTTCAAGATAAGCTTTTTTGAGAAAATCTTCAGGTAATTTAACATCAGCGTCAAAAAAGAATAGAAAATCTCCATTTGCAGCCTTTGCTCCGCTGTTCCTGCCCACTGCAGGCATGCCGCCTTCTACAACTCTTGCATTATATTGCTTAGCTATTTCTAAGGTTTTATCTTTTGAGCCTGCATCTGCTATGATGATTTCATAATCCTTGAATGTTTGGTTTTCTATGCTTTGCAATAGCCTGGGCAGGTCTTTTTCTTCGTTTAAAGTTGGAATTACTATGCTAATTCTCATTTTTTAAATCATATTTAAATAATTAGCCACCCATAACATCCCTTCATCACAATAATAAAACATGTTCTGGTAAGGTTTTTTGTTATGATTGAATACCTCTAAGAAATTTTTATGCCTTTTAATAATTTGTGTATACTGCTCAATATACTTTCCTGCTTTCTGCTTGTCAACTTTGTTAACCACATTAATATAACATAATCCTAAATGTATCCAGTTAGTGTTGCCTTCATAGTTAGGAGCTACTATCTCCATAAAAGAGAAATGCTTATTTTGGTTAAGTGCTTTGGTATATTTCAAAGGGAAAGGCTTGTCTAACCCTTCTTGTTCTAGTTTTCTCATTGAGCTTTTCATCATTGACTTTGAAGTGAAAACACCTGTGTAATAAGGAAATGTGTTAGCATCTCCGCTTACATATTTTTTCCCAGATAAATCGTCAAGGAAATATTCTCCAGTCCAGAAATTTGATTTTATGATTTCTTTGAAATTGTAATTTTTTAAAGGATTGTCTAATAGTTTTATTTCCTTTAAATCATTATTCAGCATGGCAACCAT
This sequence comes from Candidatus Woesearchaeota archaeon, assembly GCA_030753365.1. Classification (GTDB taxonomy): domain Archaea; phylum Nanobdellota; class Nanobdellia; order Woesearchaeales. The sequence continues at coordinate 3,152 of JASMCJ010000036.1, read as the reverse complement.
TGTATTGTCATATAAACATGAGCATCTCATTACATTATCTTTCATTGAAGAGAAAACCTTTCCTTTCTTTACAAGGCCTGTTTCCTTGTCTAGGACAATGTTATAATATTTGTTTATTTCTTTGTTGAGAAATGGCTTATATTGATTAATTAGTTCTTTGTTGTTTAACAGCTTTAAGCTTCTAATAAGGAAAGGCAATGAATCAGGAGAATATGTTGGGAAATTAAAAGGAACATTGTAAGGCGTGATAGTGGTTGTTATTTTTCTGTGCTTTTTGAATATATCTAAAGCGTATTTTAATGTTGAATAAACCTGCTTTCTATAACCTAATTTTAATAAAGATTCTGTGCAAATCCCAAAATCTCTTGTCCAGAATTCTTTGAAATGTCCTGTGCTTGTTGTGAAATATCTATTATTCCAACAATCTTCTATAATCTGTTTGCTTATTTCTATAGGATTTCCTTTATATTTCTTGATGCCGAATAGGCTGACTTTTAAGCGCCTTCTGAACATTCTCAGTCCTTCAGTAATGTGGATAGGATGCAGCATGAGTTAAAGGTATAGAATGTAGTTATTTAAAGGTTGTTGTGTAATAGAAGCCATAATATTTATAAACCTACGAGAATATCTTCTGTTCATGCCGAGGTCGCTTAGTCTGGCCATAGCGTAGGATTGCTAATCCTATGTCCTTCGGGGCACGGGAGTTCAAAAGCATTTTCATATGAAAATGATTGAAAGTCTCCCCCTCGGCGTTTTATTTTCTTTTACTTGAGAACTATTGCACTTGATTCCTTCACAACTTCTTTTGCAAACTTCAACTGTTCTTTGCCATCAGAATAAACTGTAAAAAGCTTATCGCCTTTTTTAACCCTGTCACCTATATGATTATATAGATATATGCCAGCTTTCTTATCTTTAGGGGCGCCAGCTACTCTTGCTATTCTTGTGATAATCTTATTATCTATATACTTTATTCTGCCTGATTTTTTTGAAGTTACATCATAGGCATACCTGCCTAATTTTATATTTTCTGAATCTGTAATACATCCTTCCTGAGCTTTGATAATTTCTTTCATCTTTTTGTAGGCTTGCCCTGACTCTAATATTTCCAGTGCTTTCTTCTTCCCCTGGCCAGGCTTTGCTTTCTTTCCCATTTCAAGTATCTTCCCAGCCATTTCAATAGACTTCTTTCTGAGGTCATTAGGCTGCCTGTAATCTCCCTGAAGCACATATAAAACATCTCTTGCCTCAAGAGCAGGGCCAATGCCGTTGCCTATAGGCTGTGAGCCATCTGTAATCATAACCTTAATTTTTCTCTTTAATTTTTTTGCAAGCCTTATGAAGTCTTTTTTAAGGTTTTTTGCAAGCTTCATGCCTTCCAGCTTGGCGCTCTTTCCAACCGGAATGTCAATAAGAATATGTGTTGAAGAAACGCTCATTTTCTTTGCCATTATAGAAGCAAGGAACTGGCTTTCAGCATTTATTTCTAAGGGCCTTTCAACCTTTATTATCTTGTCATCAGCAGGAGCAAGGTTTAATGAGCCACCCCATACAATACAACCATTTGTCTTATTGACTACTCTCTTCATTTGATTGAGGTTTAGGCATACATTTGTAAGAACTTCCATTGTATCTGCTGTTCCGGAAGGGCTTGTTATTGACCTTGAGCTTGTCTTTGGAATTGTTAAGCCTGCAGCAGCTATAATTGGCACTATAATCATTGTTGTCCTGTTCCCTGGAACGCCGCCAATGCAATGCTTGTCTATTATAGGATATTTATTGAGTTTAAGGGTACTTCCGCAATTAACCATAGCTTTGACTAACATGATGGTTTCTTTAGTGTCAAGGGCATGAGTATAGCATGCAGAAACAAAATATGTGAGCTCAATACTGCTTAACCTATTGTTAACTATATCATTGATGATTTCTTCAATCTCTTTTTTAGAAAGTGTTCCTCCATCAAGCTTCTTTCTTATGTATTGAAGGGATAAAGGCTTTTTTGCCAGGCAAATGTTGATGATGTCTCCCTGTTTTGCATTAAGCGCTTCTAAAGTTTCTTCGAAAAGGCCTATGCTTCCTGAGGGTATAGCTTTAAGGCTTTTTCCTATGTCTAGTACCGCTTCTATATTCTTTCTATTTTTTCTTATTTTTATCCTATCGAGAACATGCAAATCAAACTTGGCAGCGTCTTTAGAGTTTAAGATGGCAACAAGAGTATTGCCTGTTGTTATATCCATAGCCTTAACTTTGAATTTCATAGTATTCGTTATCCTTGCTTAAACCATTGCTTCTCTTTTTCATAGATATCTATGAAAGTTACCAATAAAGCCAGAATTAGAGGGCCTATAACAAAGCCTATGAAGCCGAACATAATAATGCCGCCTATCAAGCCAATTATAATAAAAGTGGAATGAATCTTTGTTTTGTTTCCTATCATTTTAGGCTTTACTATATTGTCTATAGGTGTAAATATAAACAGTCCAAATAATAGAAGGATTATGCCTTTGATAGCAAGTCCTGTGTTGCTATCTAAATATCCTGATATGAATAAGATAAAAGAGCCAGGTATCCAGATGGTTGTAGGACCTATAACTGGAAGGATTGAAAGTATCATCATAAGAATGCCCCAAAGGATTGGGCTGGATAGTCCGAATGCAAAAAATAAGATGGCTAATATAGCGCCTTGTATTACTCCTACTATTAAATATCCATAAATAATGGCGGAAGTAACTTCATTAATCTGCTTAAGAATTTGTTCTTTGTATTCTTGTTTAATGGGCAACAAATCTTTTATTTTCTTGATAAACATGTCTTTATCTCTAAACAGATAAAACATGACAAAAAATAGCACAACTATGTCAAAAATCCTTCTTGGCACTGCGATTATGAACCCTGAAATTTGTCCGGTTACGAATGAGGAGATGCCTTTTATGGTAGAATCAATATAATATCTTTTTTTAGGGTCTGATGCAAAGTTTTTTACGCGTTCTGATAGTCCGCATAGAAAATTCTCTTTGTCTGTACATCTTACACCAAATATATTTCCCGTAGAAATCTTTTGGCTGGCAATTACGCTTGTTATAGCAGCTTCTTTTATAATGCTGTTCAGGACAAAGATAAATGGAATAGTTATGATAAGAATAATAGCAATA
>JASMCJ010000035.1 GCA_030753365.1 Candidatus Woesearchaeota archaeon | reverse complement strand
AAGAAAATCCAAATAAAAACATTAAAATACCATCTCTTTTCTAAAAAATACAGTATGAGCCTCTCAATAAAAAACTGCAGAATCCTCAAAGCAGGGACTTTAATCAACACTAACATCTACATTGATGACGGCAAAATCAACCATATAGGCCCATTCGTCAAAGCCGACAAAAACATAGACGCCAAAGGCAACATAGTCCTTCCCGGTCTCATAGATTCCCATGTCCACTTCAGAGAGCCTGGCATGAAGCACAAAGAAGACTGGAAAACTGGCTCAGCCAACGCAGCATCAGGCGGCATAACCACAGTGTTAGACATGCCCAACACCTCACCTCCTACTATCTCTAAGAAAGACCTAAAGAAAAAAAGAAAAATTGCCTCCAAAAAAAGCTTGGTCAACTACGGCTTTCACTTAGGCGCAACACTAACAAACATAGACAACATACAAGACCTTGAAAAAGAAACCGCCTCTATAAAAATCTATATGGGTTCTTCAACAGGCTCTCTCTTAATAAGCAAAAGCAGGGAACTCTTTGAAATACTATCTAACTTAAACCACAACCTTGTAACAGTCCATGCAGAAGACGATTTCCTCATAACATACTTCTCAGAAATGCACAGGGCAGAAGACAGCGCAGAAATCCATCATGAAATCAGAACCAACCTCTGTGAAGAGCTAGCCATCACAAAAATGCTCTTATTCTCAAAACATTTTGGAAACAGGCTGCACATCTGCCACCTTTCCACAAAAGAAGGCCTTGCCCTTGTCCAACGGGCAAAAGAAGAAAAGCAGGACATAACCTGCGAAGTAACCCCTAACCACTTATTTCTCACAAAAGAAGATATTAAAGAATTAGGCAACTATGGCAAAATCAACCCTCCTTTAAGGTCTGAAGAAGATAAGACAGCCTTATGGACTGCCATAAGAGAAGGCAGCATAGACACAATCGCAACCGACCATGCGCCTCACACAAAAAAAGAAAAAGAACAGTCTTATTGGAAAGCTCCATCCGGCGTTCCCGGAGTCAGCACAATGTTGCCTTTACTATTAGACGCAGTAAATCAAGGGCAATTAGAATTAGACGATATAGTCCGTTTAACAGCCAACAACCCTGCAAAACGCTTCAAAATCAAAAATAAAGGCTTCCTCAAAGAGCATTATGATGCAGATTTGGTAATAATTGATATGGAACTTAAAAAGAAAGTAAACAATGAAAAGCTCAACACCAAATGCGGCTGGAACCCCTTCCATGGCAGAGAACTCAAAGGCTGGCCAGTAACAACCATCATCAACGGAAACATTATCTACAACTCCGGGCAGGTTAATGATGAAGTAAAAGGAAGGGAAGTTGAATATTCTAATGAATAAGTAAACATTATATCAAATAATAGAAATGTTTATATTATAGTGGTGACTGATTAACATCATCAAACAAAAGGTGATTGAAAAATGGCTGAAAAGAAGAAAAAAATTAGTTTAGAGGAAATAACTGAAAATCTTGATCCTGACAAAATAAATGAAAGGATTGAAATGCCTCATGCAGAAGCGCATCACAAGTACAAACTAGACAAAATCAAAGTTTCTGATTATAGTGGCTTTAGAGATAAAATCATTGATTATGTGAAACACCATCATAAGGAAACAATTGGTGGGGAATTAAGTGAAGAAGACGCTTTTGGTAAAGCCCAGCAAATACTTGAATCTGAACTAGCTCCTCAGGGTCAAAGGTCAGGAGGCTTTCTTAGAGCATATGACATGGCTCGTAAAGGCAAATTAGATGAAATTATTAAAACCCTGGCAACTTCAATGGAAAGTGAACAGAGAGCTAACTATGTGAATAATGAATTCTTAAAAATTGACCCACAAGACTTTAATGCACATGTTGATTTTGTTAACCAATATATGGATAAATACGGTAGTTTATTGCCTGCAAAATTCCAAAAGAAAAGTGCAGAAGAACTGGCAAAAAGCTATCAGAGTTTAATTCAGCACCACATGGGAATCGTTGAAGGCGTGAAAGAAAGAACAAAGAAATATGAGCCAGTTAAAAAAGAAGAAAAGAAAGCAGCTTAATCTTTTCTTTTAATTATTTAGTTTGGGTTTTATACCCCGATGCTTGCATCGGCTTAATACGCAAACTAAATACTAAAAATACCCCGCAGCTTGCTGCGATTGGGATTTTTTATTCTATTTTTTTTAATTCTAACTAGAAATCCTTCTTCTTCTCTTCTTTCATAGCACTAGGAGCCTGCCCGCCATGCCATGTAAACCTGGGGCGAACCCTCATTGCATACATCCTCTCATTCATATCATCAATAGCAATAGCTGACCCTTTAACCCTTGGCAGGTTATCAAGCTGCTTATCAAGCCCATCTCTCATATAACTCTGCATCAGCATCCCCAAAGCTTCAGTATCAAGCTTTGCAGTAATCCTATGGCTAAGAATAACATCAGACTGTGTCATAACATCCGTATGAATCTTGCCAGGCTGCTGTGTAGCCAATATCAAAGACATACCTGGCTGCCTGCCCTCTCTAAGGATTGTGATAATAGCATCCGTAGCAGCAGTCTTCCCTTTCAAAGGCGCAAACTCATGCGCTTCATCAATAGCCAGCCATACTAAAGGCGTCTCCTGCTTTTCTTCCTTCTCTTCTGCAAAATATTCTGTAGAAGCTGAAACAGACTCATACTCTTCTTTCTTCCTTGCAATCATTCTCTCAATAAACAGCTTTTGGGCTATAATTCCTATAACCAAAGCTTTAACCTTCCAGCCTCCAGGCATAGTAGCATAACAGCTCACATCAAGCACAGTAACCTGGCCTCCTGCAGCAAGCTCATTAATATCTGTTCCTTTCTCACTGAAAACGCCCCAATCCTTAACAGCTTTAAACCTATTCTCAGCAGCATCCTTAACAACCTTTTCTACCTTATCATCCTTCCTTATAACATCCAGTATATCATCAATAGAAAAGTTCTTGCCCTCTTTCTTCATGTCAAGCACAATCCTTTCAATAAAAATTGCTAAAGGTTCAGAAGATTGTAACTCAAAAGTCAGCCACCAATCCTCAGGGCTTAGCTCAGCAGGTTTAATTGCAAACGGAAAATCTGTTGGAATCCCTTCTTCCTTATACTTCTTATAATATCCTGTAGGTGTATAAATCTGAATATTAAGTCCTTTACCCTTCAATCCCCATTCATCAAGCAACTCCTTATCCTTCATATTAGGATACTTCATAGTCCAGTAAATTCCCATAGTATCCAGCATAATAATCGCAAGGTTCTCTGATATATCCTTAGGCAGGTCTGTCATGCCTTCTGCTATAACACCCATGGTGTAGCTATTATGCACAATAACATCATTCGCAACAAAATTATGGCTTTCTGGAACAGAAACATCATAAACCGTAAAATCTCCTTCTAACTTCTCAGCAGAAACAATCTCATCCCAGAAGATATCTGATGCAGCCAATGCTTTAATAAGTTCATTATTATCAGCAACAGCTATCTGAAGAAGCTTCTGCCTTGACGGTGCATAATTAATGCTACTTCTTGCTGCCTTAGGAGAAGAATAACCTAATTCTCTGCCTGCTTTTACCCAACTATCTGGTCTATAAGAATCCCATAATTCTTTAGGTATTGTATCTATGTTAGGATTTCTTTTTCCATTCTCTGTTTCCTTTAAAGCTCTTTTCTGTCTTTCTTCCTTCTTTCCGAAGAAGCCAATATCTTGGATAAACTTATACACATTCTCTCCTTTAATCTCTATCTCATAAGTGCCAAAGCTCTTTCTATTCAATTTTACTGTCTTTGTTCTTATTCTGGACAAAATCTCAAACCTTAATAATAAGTGCTGTACTTGATGGATAAGTCTTTCTGAAGAAGAACCATAGGAAACTCTCCAACTCTTACTACTCTCTTCAAAATATAAGGAACCATCACAACTAAACAGCCTGTTTAAGAACAATTTTATATTGGATTTTGATGATTTAAATACAATCTTTGGAATAACCTTCTCTTTGGATTTTAACCCATAAATGTCTGTTTTATCTAACCATAACCTTAGAGAGCTTTTATGATGAAATTTACTGCCTTCTCCAAACTGTCCTTTTTCATTTCTTATAGCTTTCTCAGTATTCCTTTTGTTATTTGCAGAGACTCTAAAGCAAAACTCGTTGCTATGTTGCTTAATAATTAAGCAAGAATCAAAATCACTTACAGCCCTTTTAAAATCATTTATGATTACTTCGTCTTTATTCGCAAACAGTACAAACCTATTACCCATATGTCCCTCTGCAATAAGATAAGCTAACAGTTTGACTTTATTTTCTTCAAGTATTTCTTCTCCAAAAGTATCTATCACTCTGGGTGTAGCAATCCTTGAGCCAATCTTCATCTCTTCAGCTGGAACCCAACCATTAATTGTCAGAAGCGGATGCTCAGGAGTTAGTTTAATCTCTTTCCCGCTTCTTAATTTAATATGCAAAAGCTCATTAACCTTTCTCTTAAAAAAATCAGACTTCTGCGCAGTTTTAACCTTCAGCTCTTTATTCAGACTTAAAATTTCATGGTCATCAGATTCTAAATCTTTAATAGGAACAGTGCTGCCATCATTCAATGTTATCAAAGTATCCCCATACAGGCACTTTCCCCCTCCCCTCTTACCGCACACAAACACAACATGTGACTGTGTAACATCCATGAAAACCTTATTAGAAAGCGAAGTAACCTGCCCCATCTTAACATAATGCTTCCCAAGAAGAACAGCTCCCTTAGTACCATACTTCTCTCTGTCCTTTGCATTCCTTCCAAGGATAATATCATAAGCCATGCTATAATCACAGCCTAAATAGAATATAAATGTTTTGCTTTCCAAAGGAAAGCAAAGCTACGAATGAAATGAGTATGTTTTGCTTTAAAAGCAATTTCGAGCTGATAACATAGAAATTGTTGTTATATCCCCTGTTAGGGCTGAATTTAGTGCAACGTTCCGTAGCGAAACGGAGGAAAAAGTTCAAAGTTAAAATTAGCGCCATAAGAATTAAATACTTATAGATTTTCTTTGTTGATATGGATAAATGTGAAATTTGCGGTAAGGATTGGGACATTAAAGTAGATGGAAAACATACTTACTGTGCAAAGCATTATGTGGAAAATGAAGACAAAGAATGCCTATATTGGGATGTTTTTCATATTATGCAAGGTGGAAAGATGGGTAAATCAGAAGATAGTTCAAAAAGAATTTTTGAAGAAATTAAAAAGAAATGTCCTAATCACATGAAGAGATATAAAGAAGAAAATCAAGGGATTAATTCCAATTGAAACTAATATCGTGAATCGCTGTTATATGCTTCGAGCTACGAAGTGGAGAGGACGAGGAACGAAATGACGAAGAATTAAAACTTGGGGTTAAGTCAAGTTAAGTGGCAAAAAGTTTGCTGAGTTTAAAAAGCATATTTAAACTAAATTTTTCCAAGACACTTTACTTGACTTTACCAAAACTTGGTAAAATATTTAAAGCAGTAAGAATTCTTTTTCATTATGAAATTAACAGTCTTTAAAGGAATAGCAAATGACTTAATTAGTCATCTAGATAATCAAATATGGTTTGGTTATTTTAAAGATATATCTTTTCCTACTGACATTAATATTCTTGAAGAGAACGATGGTTTAAGTAAAATGTGTGTTGCTTTTTTTAAGAAAAGACTACCTTCTTCATTTGATTTTAAAAGAATTAAGAAAATTAATCTTAAGGCCAGTAAATCAAAGACTTTTCTTAAAATAGCAGTTTATATAAACGTTGATGAAAAAGAATTCGTTGCTAAAGGCGGATCAATAATGAACAGCTAATTTTGCCAAGTTTTAATTGTATAACGCCCATTTCCAATATCCTTTCCACAAATAATCCTAACACTTCCTCTTAACCACATAATCCGCTAATCCTAACAAGAACTCCTTTCCATCTCTCTTCAGGTCTCCATTGCACAAGAAATGCTTAGCCTTCATCACCATCTCATTAGCAAGCTCCTTGCTATAATCTAAAGAGCCAGTCTTAACTATAATCTCCTTAACCATCTCAACATCCTTCTTAGAAACATTCTTATTCCCCAAACTCTTCATAACAACTTTCTTATCCTTATTATTAGCCTTCTCCAACGCCTTCTTAATCAGCAAAGTCTTCTTACCCTCTTTAAGATCAGAGCCAACTGGCTTTCCTATAGTCTCCACACTGCCAAACATCCCAAGAATATCATCCTGTACTTGAAACGCTTGCCCCAACGAAATAGCAAACTTTGACAACACATCCATCTGCTCCTTGCTCGCCTCTCCAAGAATAGCTCCAATATGCAAAGGCCCTTCAATAGTATAAAGCGCAGTCTTAAGCTTATGAATCTTAAGAATATCCTCCTCATTAATCTCTTGCTTAACCCCTGAAAGTATATCAAGCATCTCTCCAAACGCTGTATTAACAACAACCCTATTAAACTTCTCCAAAGCCCTAACCTTTAACTGAGAAGAAAATTTAGTCTCAAGAATAACCTCTGAGCCCAATATGGAACCTATATCTCCTGTTATAATCCCCATATCTTTGCCAAACTTTTTACTATCAATAGCAGGATAATCTCTTTTATACCTGTCCTCATAAACCTTATGCACTGTAGGATTCCCTCTCCTCAGTTCATCATCATCAATAATATCATCATGAATCAGAAGAAAAGACTGCATCAACTCAACACACAATGCTGCCTTTATAATCTCTCTTTCATCCCTGCCTCCAACACATTTATATCCTAAAATAACCAGAATCGGTCTAATTCTCTTACCACCATTCATAGTAAACTCTTTAAGAATCTCCATAAGCTCCAATGCAGAAACATCTATGTTCTTTACCCTATTAATCCTTGAATCAAAGAACTTTCTTAATTCACTATCAATATCTTTCTTATACTTCTTTAATAATCCTTTAGTATCCATAATACCAAAAAGAAAATATAAATCTGTTTATAAATATTATGACAACTAATCCTTCTCAGCCTCTTCCTCCATCCTCTTCAGCCTATCATAATAATCAGGTATCTCATTCAAATGCGCAAGAGCAATCTTCCCTGTAATCACCGGGTCATCATCAGTAACATTAGTACTAGGATCTACCAACCCATGCTCCAACTCAACATCCATACCCATTCTAAACTGGTCAACATCAAACTTATCCCATTTAATCCCAATCTTCTCCCCAACCTCTTTAGCTTCCTCATCTGTAAAACTCTTCTTTGGTTCCATTTTAACCTCCAACTTAAAAACAGTCTATAACATCTTCTATATATATTTTATCTAAACATAACCTATTTAAACATCCTACAATTCCTTTTTTTGGGGGTATCCATGAAACTAACACCAGGCATGCAGCAATACATGCAAATCAAAAACAAGCATCCAGATTGTATAGTAATGTTCAGGATGGGCGACTTCTATGAAATGTTCTTTGAAGATGCAAAAACTGCTTCAAGAGAACTAGAAATAACCCTCACCTCCAGAGGCAAAGGCGAAACCAAAGCTCCTCTTGCAGGCATACCCTATCATGCAATAGAACCCTACATTGCAAAGCTCATAAAAAAAGGCTACAAAATAGCACTCTGCGAACAGATAGAAGACCCCAAAAAAGCCAAAGGCCTTGTCAAAAGAGACCTTGTAAGAATCATCACTCCTGGTACAGTAGTAGAATCAATCATCCTTGATGACAAAAAAAACAACTACTTAATGGCCATAGCCAAGCAAGCAGACAAATTCGGAATCGCATTAGCAGACATCTCAACAGGAGAATTCTTAACCTCAGAAATCAACGATTACTCCTCCCTAACCAACCAGCTAACCAAATTCAACCCTTCAGAAATAATCATCCCTCTAAGCCTTGAAAACTCTGACTTCGTAAAACTCTTAAAAAAAGAAGACTTCATAGTCCACACCTTTGACGACAGATTCTTCTGGCAGGAAAAAGCCAACCAAACTCTCAAAGAACACTTCAACGTCCTAAGTCTTGAAGGCTATGGCTGCGAAAACAAAGAGCTCTGCATAAGCTCAGCCGGCGCCCTAATATCCTATCTGCAAGAAACCCAAAAAAATCATGTAAACTATATCAACTCCATCCATACCTACTCAATCAACCAACACATGGTGCTAGACAAATCAACCTTAAGAAATCTTGAACTGGTAAAAAACATAAGAGACAACAGCCCAAAAGGAACCATGTTAGAAGTCATTGACAAATGCCTAACACCTATGGGCTCAAGGCTAATACACAACTGGATATTAACCCCTCTGCTAGACAAAACCAAAATCAATCAACGCCTGGATTCAGTTCATGAACTCTTCACCAACCCTCTCTTAAGAGAAGAGCTAAAAGAAAAACTAAAATCAGTCTATGACATAGAACGGTTAATTGGTAGAGTAACCTACGGCAACGCAAACGCCCGTGACCTAATCTCTCTAAGAAACTCTTTAAAATTAATCCCTGATATTAAACTCCTTCTAACCAACTGCAAAAGCATGCTTCTAACCAACATAAAAAACACTTCAGACCTAACCACTATCACTAATTTAATAACCAAAGCAATCAAAGAAGAACCTTCTTTAATCCTAAGGGAAGGCAACCTAATCAAACCAGACTACAACCAGGAGTTAGACACTCTAAGAAGCATAACCAAACACGGCAAATCCTGGATAGCTGACTTAGAAACAAAAGAAAAAAGAACAACAGGCATAAAATCCTTAAAAATCAAATACAACAAAGTCTTCGGTTACTTCATAGAAATCTCAAAATCCAATCTCCACCTAGTGCCTCAGAACTACATAAGAAAACAAACCCAAGTCAACTCTGAACGATTCATCACCCAAGAACTAAAAGAACAGGAAAACAGAGTCTTAGGTGCAGAAGAAAAAATATTCAGTTTAGAATACGACCTCTTCCAGCAGGTATTAAAAGATGTAGCCAGTAATGCAAAAGAAGTCCAAACAATCTCAAAAATCCTTGCTGAGATAGACACCCTTCTCTCATTTGCAATTATCTCTGCGGAAAACAATTACACCAAGCCCATCATCAGCGACACCAACGAACTAATAATCAAAGAAGGCAGACACCCTGTAATAGAACACATTATCACTGAACCCTTTGTGCCAAACGACTGCACCATCAACAACCAAAGCAAGTTCATGGTAATAACCGGTCCCAACATGAGTGGAAAAAGCAGCTTCATGCGCCAAACAGCTTTAATAGTTTTATTAGCCCAAATAGGTTGCTTTGTCCCTGCAAAAGAAGCCAGCATAGGCATAGTGGACAGAATCTTCACAAGAGTAGGTG
>JASMCJ010000034.1 GCA_030753365.1 Candidatus Woesearchaeota archaeon | reverse complement strand
TCAACAAAATAAACCCTTGTAACATCGCAAAGTTCTTTATACTCATATATTTCAATAGAGTTAGTTCTATGAGCCAGTTCCTCTATAACTGCTTTAACACCCTCACTAAAGATACTATGCTTTACTAAACACTGGCTGCTTAAGTTAGCTTGAATAACATAATATCCAAAAACAATTATTATAATCATAGTTAACAAAGTTAGGATAATAAGCAGCACCGCATTATACTGGCCCCTTTTTTTCATAATATTTACTTCTTCATATTCTATCTTATTAAATCTTTTTAAAAACAGGGCTTCATCCAAAGAGAAGGTTGCCATCAATTATGTGAGCTTTATCGATTCGCATTATTTAGGTTGGAAGGGGGTTGTCCCTCACGGGGAACCCAACACTTCGAATTAAACAATCAGAAAGCGAGCCCGATGGCAACCCGAGCTATGCGAGTTTTTGGATGAAGCCTAAAACAGTAATTACGCTTCCATTAGAAAATAATAAATACTATCTTCTCCAAAAACAAGCAAAGGCAATCAAATTGGCATCCAAAATAAGTCACAGGATAGAAGAATTCATTCTAATCATACTCATACTACTCAACGTATTAGACTTCCTTGAAAAGCTTCCCGGAGACATAGACTTTCTAAAAAAGATCATATCCTGGATACTGCTCGGCTACCTTCTTTACAAAGTAGACCTGACAAACATCATGTTTGGCAGAAAAGAAACCATTGGCGGCATGATGTTCGGTGCAAGAAACAAGCTCATTGACTTAACAATCCTAACCGCTTACTTCTCATTAATTGTAAAAAACCTCACAAACTATGCAATAACTCTATGCGAGCCAAAAGCATTAGCAGGAGAATTAATCTGCGTGGGAGAAATAGACCTCTTTGAATGGTTTGTAGTAAAAATAGTTGCAATTGCTCCTGTGCTTGACAAACTCTTTTTTTATATTGGCGGCATCTTAATCATCTTGATTAGTTTCTACTTATTGAAATTTGAAATCAAAAAACCTTCCTTAATGTCAATCCTCCATGAAGAAGGATTGCCTCCAAAACATATAGGCAAGTTAACCCTAAGATTTCTATCAATATTTTTTATCTTAATAAGCTTCTTTGTAATAGTCTTCAACCTAATGCTAGAATGGCTGGCAATGGCAGTTGATGCACCCTTGTTAATGCTAGGCATACTCTTCTATATTTTCATAATAATAAGGCACCATAAAAAGTTCAGCACTGAAAATTTCATCTACAAAATAGGAAACTTTGGAGAAAGCTTCTATGAACATTTCATTAGGTTATTCCATTACAAAGAAACCATCTTCTTAGGCGTATCAGCAATGCTAGTGCTCCATCTGCTCACGGATGTTGGAAATTTCATAATACCTTACATCATAGGAAAAAAAGATCTGCTCTACTTCCAACAGCTTGGAGCAGCAGGCCATACGCCAGTAATCTCTCTTTTATTAACTGACATTCTAAAAGTAACCGGGCTAAGCAAGCTAGGTTTAGTATGGGTATACTCCTTCAATATCCTTGCCCTGCTCTTCTTACTAATCCTGCCAGGCTTCATCTGGTACAAGCTATATCACAGAAGAGGCATAAACGTCCATCACATCCCTCTTGCATTATTCTTTTGTTCAGTAATGGTATTCATCCTAATGCCAGCCTTCAACATAACCTCCATCAACAGCGAAAGCTATAGCTTAGTAGGCGTAGACATCCAAACACATTCTATATTAGAATCAGGAAAAAGCCTTCTTATTCCTTTCATTCTCTCATTAGTAACTGGTATTATTGTCTATATCCTCAGCTTCAGCCACAAACTAAAAGAACTTTTACTAATATTAGGCCTTATAACAATCAATGCCTTCTTCGGCTACTACATCTATCTCTTCTTCAAAGACATATCCAGATACTATTTCTATAACATACCAGCATTATTATCTTCACCTGACTTCTTTGTAGGCTTCTTCCTCATAACATTCTACATAGCAAACCTATTCTTATATGTTGTTGGGTTCCTTATATTCCTTGCAGAGACTAAGAGAGAGTTTAAGGATGTTTATTGAAAGGATACCTTACACACTAAGAACAAGAAGACTTTTTGTTTTTTTTATATTCTAACCATTTATTATTATGTAATGCCACTTTATCTGCACACTTAAAAATTAAGCCATATATTGTTTCAGGGTTTCCCTCACTTCTATGATTCAAAATACAATCTTTTAGCTCTTTTTCTATTTCAGTAAAATTTGTATTTTCTTTTAGAAATTCTTTTAAGAAATCTAAACTAAGTACATGATGAGAATCTTTATCAATCTTTCTTCCTAAATCATGAATCCACCCTGCAATAATAAAAATATTTTGATTTAAATCAGTACTAAGAGACATATTAATACACGCCTCTATAACACATTCAGAATGAATTTTAATTTTTTCATCATTCCATTCTTTTTCAAAAAATGCTTTTCCTATTTTATAATTTTTGTTTTCCATTTTCCCAGAATTTGTTTTCATGATCTGCTTTTTGGAATACTCCTATTAAATACTTTAGGTTTTCTCTAAATTCTTCAGGAGTATCTGCTTCAAAGTGAATAGGAGATAATCTGCAAGGAATTAATTTTTGGTTAGAACTATATAATATTGTATATAATCCTTCTTGACAGGGTAAAGAAACGCATTCAGAACATAAATTTCTATTATATCGTGTTCCTGACATGCTATCCTTAACTCTAACAGTAATTCCTCCTTTAGTTTGATATTCCAAAGATGGAATACCAAATGATTGAGTATATGTAATCTGTCTTATCGATGTGGCTCTTGTTTCAATTTCCTTTTTCATTTGGTTGAGAAATTCATAATGTTGATTCCATATTTCTTTAGTTTCTGGAGTTGCATACATATCAAATAATTTTAGATTTATACCTAACTCCTCACAAAAATCAATGAAATATCCAATTTGATTAATATTGTCTTGTGTAACAACTGCTGCTACTCGGTTTAACATATTTCTTGATGATAATGACCTTTATATTTGCTATAACTTTATCATATTGAATTTTTGAACAACCACATATTTCAGAAAATTGACCCCTATCCAAAGTATCTAAACTAATTCTAATGTCCAGTCTAGATAATCCTTCGAAATCATCTACAAATCTATCTACTATAGAGCCATTTGTCGCAAGAGCATATTCAAGAGTAGTATTATCTTCTATAAATCTGAATACATCAGTAATATCATGAATAAGAAGAGGTTCTCCTCCAGAGAATCTTACTTTTGTCATTCCTTCTTCTTCTGCAATAAGTATTTTTTCTTCTAAATCTTTTATATCAATAGAATTTGTAGAAGTGCCATAAGCTTCCCCCATCCCACCATCTTCATCAGGACTACAATAATAACAATGAAAATTACACCTATTTGTTATTGCAATTGTTAAATATGGAATCTTATCTGTTGCCATTTTTTCTAGATTCAATTAATTCGTAGAATCTCTCTCCAATTTGTTTGTCTTCCATAACATAATAAAAACTAATGCTCCTCAAAAGCCTATTGTCTTCATTGAAATCGAGTGCATTTCCTACAAAACCTATATAAGTTTGCTCTTTAGAACTTAATTTGGAAGAAAGTAATCGCCATGTTCCTCTTCATCTCATTTGTTCAACTCTAATTTCTTTAATTTTATCATATACCTCTGAAGGAGATTCGAACTGTTGGTTATCTTCTAACAAGGAATCATATCTTTCTTTTAATCTTGAAACAACTGAATCATAGTCCAAAATTATTCTTATTAGTTTATCTCTAGTCATTGTATGTTTTAGAAAACAATGAAATCCTTTATCTTCAAAAAAGAAATCTTTCTCTGAACAATAACCATTTAACCTCAATAACTGATGTCCTAATGATTCAAATTCTTTTAGAAGTACTTCTTCAAAAAAAGTCCTTCCTGATGATGAAGTTAAAAAATATCTTTGTGCATAGTGTCTATCAATTTTAGAATCTAGATTGCTTGCTATTCTACCAACCAATTCTGTATTTACTAAATGATCAATAGCTAATAATTCATAGTCAAACTGGAGATGAAATAAGTCTTCTGGAGAGTAATCTTGTGGTTTAGAATGTGCATCTATAATTTTTCTTCTTCTATCTGTTCTAAGTTGAGCAATTTCAGAAACAAAACCAGAATCAAATAACATATCTGCTAAACAATCAAAGATTGGAACACCATTCACACAAATCTGTGTTGATTCTTCATTATAATGCAGTTTTTTATTTTTTGATATACTATAAATAGATTTAACTTCTACTTCATGTGCATCGAGCATTATTTCTCTTAAAGGTGTTTCTGGTATTCTTTGAATCATCTTCATCGAGGGGTGGTAACAATATATAACCCTCTCTTTTTAAAATCGAAGAATTTTCAAATTGTTTTTTAATAAAATTATTTTACATAGTAAAGTTCAATAAAACAAACATCCCCATCCCTACTCACCACCAAAACAACCAAATGAGCCTACCAGGATTCGAACCCGGATCAATCGGTATCCACTTCTGACAACCGAAGCCAATCGCACTATCCATTATGCTATAGGCCCAATAATATATACTTCTAATTAAAAAAAGAAAAAGAGTATTTAAACTTTTTCTGTAATTCAGATTAATTTCGTTTCAAAAAGATTTCTATTGAGGAAACTCTAACATCTCTTCCTTCCTTATTTTGGAACCCTTCAGAGTCAATCTTAATATCCTTAACTCCAACCTGTTCCTCCAGAAATCTTTTAGAAGCCACTTCAGCCACATCAACTGCTCTGCTGATAAACTTCCCTCTTGCCTTCACAATCACTTCATCTGCATTCTTGGTGGTAAACTGCATCACAACTGCGGTTACATAGTTCATAAACGGCTTCCCACCAATAAAGATACTATTGTCTTCAGCCATGTTTCTCACCCTCCTTGTTTTAAGCAAAACATACTAAGTTGTTTTGCTTTATTTCTTGCTTTTAGTTAATCTTGTTACATATCCGGCAATAATATTTTTAATCTTCTTGCTATGGATAATAGCTAACTCATTAACAAGTACTTTATTCTCTTTAAAGTCACCTTTAAAAGCATCCTTATTCTCTTTAACAAGCTTATGAGTGATTCTCTTAATTAGTTTTGTTTTAATTCTTCCCATACTAAACAAGATATAGAGATTACTTATAAACATTATGCTTTTTTAGCACAAAACCTGTTTTCAGCATGATTCTACCACAAGTTTAGCCCCTAAACTAACTGTCATCTCATTAACATCCTTCAAAGGGTTAATCTCCACCAAATCCAGCATCTTAAGGTTTCTCAACAACTTCAGCCTATGAAGGAAATACAATATCTCCCTTGAACTCAACCCTCCAGGCTCCATATACCCAGTTCCTGGAGCAGAGCTTGGGTCAACAGCATCAATATCCATAGAAACATACAAACCATCAAAATTCTTAGCAACCGACATAATTGCTTCACTAACCTCTCTAACACCCTCTTGAGAAATTTCCTTCATAGAATAAAATTTAATCCTATTCTGCTTAAGAAAAGCATACTCTTCCTTATGCCAGTTTCTTAAACCTACAATAATCACATTCTCTTTCTTCAAGACACCTTTCTCTATAAGCACCTTCAAATAATCCTCATGCGTAGGCGGCTCAAAATTATTCACACAGTCAGGATGCGCATCAAAAACAACCAATCCAGGGTTATCAAACCCTTCAGCAAAAGCTTTAAATCCTGAAAAAGTAATAGAATGGTCACCTCCCAGCAGCATAACTTTGTTAGTCTCCTTCATGCAGCCCTTAACAGCATTAAAAATATTAACATTAGTCTCCTCTATATTTCCTTCATCAACTTTAACATCCTTCACATTAAAAAACGGCAATACACCATTCTCATTAAGGTAAAACTTCTTAACCCTTTCCAACACTTTATCAGGAGCCTTCTCAGTACCTTTATTCTTGCCAAGACTACCACCTGAAAAACCTGCTTTTAATAGTATCATATTATAGAAAAACCAAGAATTCTATATAAATCTTATAGTCAAACGCACTTCAAACTTCCGCTAACCTTATCAATCTTCTCTTCCTCATCAGGCCCTATCCCTAAGCATGTAATAGTGCCAGGCTCAACAACCGTATGCCCTGCATCCTTAATCAAAGAATTAACCAATCCAAGCTTCTCAGCCTGCTTCTTAAGCTTCAAAAGTTCATCAAGGTTCTCCACCTTAAGCGCAACCTTCTTCATTCCCAATGATTTCCATTCTTCAACAACCTTCTTATCACTATTCAAAGCGCAATCTGTAGAAGCATGAGCTACCTGAACGGATAATTTTCCCTTTGGTAACTTTAAATCCTTCCTAACCAAAATAACCTGTTTCAATGCCATTTACTTAATTCTATTTTAATAGTTTATAAAATTTTTCAATACGGCAGCCGGGATTTGAACCCGGGTAATCACCTTTCACCTACATTAATGGGAGGGTGATGTCTTGCCACTGGACCACTGCCGTGTTTACAAAACTAATAATAAAGAGAACTATTTAAACATTATTAATATGTCAGAAATATACCACTAGTTTCCAAACTAGTGGACAAAATCCATCATATAGTTTTGGAAAGTGATATATTTCTGAGCATGCTCAAAAACCACTCTGAAGTGAGATAGCTTCAAACATGCCACTTTGCTTTAGCAGGGTGGTTTTTGACAAAAAAACAGAAAAAGAAAAAAATAAAATATATCTTCAGATAATCTTAAGCGTCCTTTGCTTGAACAGTCTTTCTGCCATTACCTTTTGCTCTTTCAACAGCTCTATTAATCATTGACTCAACACTAGCGCTTAAAGCTCCAACAAAATTTCCGCCGGTATTGCAACCTGCGCCCTTAACTATATCCTTTACTTTACTTGCTACAACTAAAACTTCTCCCATTTTATATCACCTTGTTTCGTTTTTAAAATGTCAGAATTTTCCATCCAATCTTTGACTGGTAGCAAGCTTCGCTTGCTTTTGACTTAAATAGTTGGAAAATTCTGAGCATGCTCAAGAACCACTGGTCATTCCATCGGGTCTATGACGATGGTTCTTGACATGTACTCTTAAAGAGTAGGATAAGTATAAACTTTATAAATGTTTTTATTCATTTTGGAGCTTCTAACCCTGATAAGAGTAAGTTAGCCTCATTATAGTAAACATTGCAATAAGGAATATTACTACTATTCCCAAAACTTTTGGATGGAAAAGCGTACTAAAAAAAGCTCCTTTCCCCTTTGTTCCTATATCTCCTGGATCTCCGGTTTCTATTACATTTTCATCTTCATCATATCCAAAAGGCGTGCCGCCTTTCTGCCCTAAAACATATGACAAAGAACCAATCCCAATTATAACCGAGATTGTAATAAACCATGTTACAATAGTTCTGCCCTCACGCGCATGCAACAGACTCATCACATCCGAATCTGTAGCACCAAACACTTTAAACACCATTAAGCTAAAGAAAATAAAAATAAACACAAACAAAAACCATGGAACCATTGTATCTATCATTTCTCTTATTGTAGGTGATATGATTACAACAAAACCTGCTATCACTGCAATCGCTCCTATCAAGCTTTTATTCTCTCCAAATGACTTTGTATACAATAAGCTTCCATAAACAATAACAAAAGTCAAAAGAAAAGGTAAAATAATAGAAAACTGCTTTACCAATCCCACATCAAGAGGTGTAGCCATTTTTATTTCTTGGCAAGGTCTCCTACTTTCTTAATAATATTCCCTAACCCTATCTTATCCTTCTTATCCCTAGGTTCCTTTGTAATCCACCATATCACAATTCCAAACGCAAGAATCACCAACACAATAGACATTGTTTGATCATTCAGCCAGCCTTCAAACAGCTTTGGTATCTTCCAGCCCCATCCTGCAGCTGCTCCAAATATATAAATTATAGCAACAAATGCAGCAATCGCAATCCATCCTGCAAGGCTTGTCTCCATAAACTCTATATCCTTGCCAAAAGCTCCTATTAATATCAGTAACATTATTATTGCTACAATTACCACAGAAACATGTGGAATAGCTAGGTTAATTATATTCACAACATCAGCAGGGCCTCCTGGGTTCATAACATGAGGTATCACAACCAGCAATGAAATCACCAATGCAATAACCACATGAATATTCTTTTTATCTCCTCCAATCACCTTAGTCTTTTGCAAAATAGAAAAGATCACAGTAAATATCAACAGAAAAGGCAACAAAGCATCTAACATACCCCACCCTTCTAATGTTATAAAAAACTCTTTAAAACTCACCATTTTTTAATCCTCCTTTTTTTCCTTTTTTGATGATTTAGGTTTCTTCTCACCTTTAGTTATATAAAACATAAACCCTATAATAACCACTAAAAGTATAACAGAAGCAACAGCCTTGCTGCTCCAATGAGTTGACATAAATCTCCAGAACCATTCAAGCCAACTCTCTCCGCTTTTTGTCTTAATAGCCTGTAAAAATATTGTAATAATCCCAATAAACATAATTATCATAAAAATTATGTTCCATGGTTTATTCAAAAACACGCCATCCTTGAAATCTTCAGCATTATAAAACGACCCAACAAGCAACAGAAAGAATATAGAAAGCATCAACAATATAACAACCTGTGAAGAAATGTCCGTTATAATCTCAACCAACCTTGAAGAAGCAATTACCATAAATCCTATCACAAAAGAAGTAATAG
>JASMCJ010000033.1 GCA_030753365.1 Candidatus Woesearchaeota archaeon | reverse complement strand
CAAGAACGCTTGTCATTCTTTTTTCTGAAGGATAGATTCCTATGTCGCAGCTGTTGAGCAAGGATGGCATATTTTCAACTGAATTTAGAAAGGTTATGTTGTTTAGTATGTTCCATGAGGCGGCGACCTTTTTAAATTTCTTCTCAAGCTTTATATCGATGGTTGATCTTATCCTGCAGGCCATTATGAATCTTATATCGCCTAACTCTTTTAAGGTGAGACTGATGATTTTACAAAATTTGTTGAAGCTGTAGCATGAGTCAATTAGCTTATAATTACCAGGATATATGATGACATGCTTTGCTCCCTGCCTTAGGTTTTTCATTTGAACTGTTTCAGGGTCAAACCTTGTTAAGGAAACTCCTGGATAGATTCTTTTTAGATTATGGATTCCTTTTTTCTTTAGCCTACTTTCTGAATAGTTTGACAGGCAGATGACCTTGTCCGCGAAGAATAGGCTGCTTAGGTTTTTGTGTTTCCTTTTTATTTCTAAGGTGTGGATTGATGTGACTGTCTGAACGGATTTCTTGTTGAATAATCTGAATATTATCCTGAAGAGGGATGAAGAGTGTTGTTCAGGTGTGACTATGAAATGAAATATGTCTGTACTGCGCATTTGAAAGAAGATTATGTTTAGGAGGATGAAGATTCTTTGCAGAAGGGGCATGTCCTGAACGTTTTTTCTTGGAAAGGGGAGCGTTAGCCATTTCACATTAGGGGATTTTAAGAAGTTCTTGCCTGAACCAATGAGAGTGAATTTGTGATTTTTCAGAGTTTTGACTAAGCCAATTGCAAGGTTTTTTGCTGCATCATCATAAGGCAGCTTGATTGGATAAGTGGTTATGATGAATATTCTCATTTTTTGGTTTCACCTAGTGTTTTTTTGAATTCCTGATAATAAAGCTGATTTATTCTTTTCCAGTCATAGTTGTCATGAGTGAATTTTTTTGAAGATAGACTAAAACTTTTCATTCTTTTTTCGTTTTTAAAGATGTATTTTATTTTGTCAGTAAAACTTTTTGCATCGTAGGGATTGACTAAGTAGCCGTTTTTTTCGTTGTGGATTGCATCTTTTATGCCTTCTATTCCTGAGGCTACAACTGGTATGCCTAGAGAGGCTGCTTCGATTGCTACGATTCCAAAGCCTTCCATGTCGCCTTTGACTTTGATGTTGGGCATTACAAATATGTCAGCTGCGTTGTAGAGATTTTTGAGAGAATCTTCCTCAATCCTGCCTAGTAAGAAGACATTGTCCTTAAGCTTTTTTTTGTTTACTATTCTGGCTATTCTTGCTTTTTCAGGCCCGTCTCCTACTACTATGAGTATGGTGTTATTGCCTAACATGGACATGACATTGTCTATGAACCAGTAAACGCCTTTTCTTTTGACAAGCCTGCCTACAGAAAGGAGGATTTTTTTGTTTTTGAGGTTAATTCTGAATTCAGTTTCTATGGATTTGATTTGTGTTTCACGGCTGGTTTTGAGAGAGAGCCTGCCTGATTCTATTCCGTTGGGAATAAAGACGCATTTGTTTGGGTTTACTTTTCTTTTTAAGCATTCGTGTCGTGTAGAGTTGCTTACACAAATTATTTTATCAAGCTTTCTTAGACTGGATAGTACGATTAACTGGTAGAATCTGTTGTTAAGGGTTATGTCCAGCCCATGTACTGTTACTATCACTTTTTTGTTGAATATGAATTTGAGAATAAGACCTATAGGAGCTAATAAACCGTCCCCTAAATGGATGATGTCTATCCTTTTTGTTGTTATTGTAAAAATGGATTTGATTAGCGCATAGGGTAGGAACCATATGAGGTTTATTTGAGACTTTTTTAGAGCGATAAGACTCTTGTTAACCAGTGAAGATAGGTTGGTTATGAGCTCATAATTTTGCTTTTCCATGCCTCCTACCATAGGAGGGTATTTTCTTGTGATAAATAGTACGTTCATTTGCTTAATAATTTGTTAAATATTTATATAATGATTGTTAAATTAAGGGGGTAGAGCAGTAAAATAGGCTGTTTGCCTGCTGAAATGCGTATGAAGCCTAAAAGCTAAAAAAGTTTATAAATGCCCTTCCTTTCTCCTTAGTGTATATGATACTACAACAGGATAAATCTATTCAAAATGTTGGAGAGAAAGTAGGGTTTATAGCAGGATATTTCCTTTTCACAACTGTGCTTTATTTTGTGTTGTTTTTTCTTAGAAGGATTCCTGTTTCATGGTCATATGTTCACATAATGATAATTACTACAGTGGTTGTTCTTGTTGGAACTGCTGTTAAGAGAGTTCTGAAATGAAAAAAGTGAAACTGTTTTTTATTGGTGTGAAGAAAGGGTTAAGCAAGTTTAGCCATAATGTAAGCATTATTGTTAATTCTGTTTTGTTGTTGGCAGTTTATGTGATAGGAGTGGGTTTTACATCATTGCTTGCAAAAATTTTAGGGAAGCGATTTCTGAATACTAAGGTTTCAGAGAAGAGAAATAGTTATTGGTCAGATTTGGACCTGAAGAAGAAGCCTATTGAAGAATATTATAGGCAGTTTTGAGGTTGAAAAATATGTATGTGTTAGGAATAAGCTGTTATTATCATGATTCGTCTGCCGCTTTGTTGAAGGACGGTGTTTTGGTAGCTGCTGCTCAGGAGGAGAGGTTTACAAGGAAGAAGCATGATACTTCTTTTCCAGTGAATGCGGTGAAGTATTGCCTGGAGAGCCAGAATATCAGTATTAATGATGTTGGTTATGTGGGTTATTATGAAAAGCCTTTCTTAAAGTTTGAAAGGGTGCTTAGCCAACATTTAGAAACTTTTCCTAAGAGCCTGAAAGTGTTCCTAAGCTCTACTCCTTCATGGATTAATGAAAAACTGAGGGTTACAAGAGCAGTTAAAAAAGGGTTAAGGTATAAAGGAGATATATTGTTTATAGAGCATCATATGGCTCATGCGGCAAGCTCGTTTTTTATAAGCCCTTTTGAAAAGGCTGCGATTGTAACGATTGATGGTGTGGGAGAGTGGACTACTACTGCTTATGGTGTTGGGGAAGGGAATGGTATACATCTAATGAAAGAGATTAAGTTTCCTAATTCCCTTGGATTGCTGTATTCTGCAATTACTGCTTATTTGGGGTTTAGCGTGAATAATTCAGAGTACAAGGTTATGGGGCTGAGCCCTTATGGATTGGGGGATAAAGAAAAGAATCATTATTATGGTAAGTTAAGGAAGGTTATTGATATAAAGAAAGATGGAAGTTATAGGTTTGATATGAGCTAT
>JASMCJ010000032.1 GCA_030753365.1 Candidatus Woesearchaeota archaeon | reverse complement strand
CATATATTTGAATGCCAACGAAGAAAACAATAAAAAGTTGCTTCTAAATTATTACCCTTATTCTGACAGTGAAGAACTTGCAAACAATCTCAAAACCAATTTACTAACCAGCATTAATCTTGATGCAGGGTCTGTAATACTTCCTCCTGAGTTAAAATATGATTTTTTAATACATAAAAGCAATCTTTTAAGTTCAGCTATAAGTATAAACTATTCTTTCACAAGAAGAGACAGGCCTTTACTAATGGACAACATTTTAAAATCAATCAAAGACTACCTTCCTCAAGACTCAGAACAAGCCAACTTCAAGCTCTGCGTAAACACCAAAAGCCAGCTTCTAACCTACAATCAAGTCACTGACCAAGTAGAAAATAATGATATAATCATCAGATTTGGTTTAAAAATAGAATAAAACACCTATTCTTGACATGTCAGAATTTTCCACCAAGTATCTGATTAATGGCAAGTTCCACTTGCTTCTGATGTCAGAAAGCTGGAAAATTCTGAGCATACTCAAGAACCACCATTATTTAACATAGTGGTTCTTGATAACATAAAAATATATAAACAAACACATTACATCAATTACTAACATAATCATTCTAAGAAACACAAAAAAATGTTCAAAATACCATTAGAAGACGTGATTGCCAAGATTAAGGAAAAAGCAGGCATATCAGAAGAAGAAATCAACACTAAAATAAAAACCAAGCTTGACCAGCTCTCTGGCCTAATCTCAAAAGAAGGGGCAGCCCATATAATCGCAAACGAGCTTGGAGTCAAAGTAATCGAGCAGGTATCTGGAAAGCTCCAGATAAAAAACATTCTGCCAGGCATGAGAAGCGTAGAAACCGTTGGGAAAGTCACTCAAAAATTCGACATCCATGAATTCCAGAAAGAAGATAGAAAAGGCAAGCTCGGCTCTATGGTAATAGGCGACGAAACCGGCACCATAAGAATAGTACTCTGGCAGGAGCAGGCTGACAAGCTTAATTCTATCAAAGAAGGTGACATCATAAAAATCAAAGACGGCTACTCAAAAGACAATCAGGGAAAAAAAGAAGTGCATATCAGTGAAAAAGGCACCCTTATCATAAACCCTCCAGACGAAACCATAGGAGACATTAAGCTAGGCACATCAACAAGAAAAAACATTAAAGATTTAAGGGAAAACGATGATGATGCAGAACTCCTTGGCACAATTGTCCAGGTCTTTGATATAAGATTCTTTGAAGTCTGCCCAGAATGCGGCAAAAGAGCAAGGCCAAAAGATGACAGCTTTGAATGTATTACTCATAACAAAGTAACCCCTGCCTACTCTTATGTCCTGAATGTGCATATTGATGATGGCACAGAAAACATAAGGATAGTCTGCTTTAGAAACCAGGTAGAACAGCTATTAAACAAAACACAAGATAAAATCCTAAGTTATAAGGAATCACCTGACAAATTCGAAGAAATTAAAACAGAGCTCTTAGGCAACCAAATTAAAATCATAGGCAGAGTATCAAACAACACCATGTTCAACAGGCTGGAATTCGTCTGCAGCCAGGTATTTCCTTCTCCTAACCCTTCTGAAGAAATAAAGCGATTAGAAGAAAACAACAAAGGAACAGAAGAGAACACAGAACAAACCAAAACCGAAGAACCACCAAAGCCAGAAGAACCACAGAAAGAAGTCCAAGAAGAGCCTAAAGAAACCAAAGATGATTCATCCAACACTCCTACAGAAGAAATAGTTGAAGATGTTGTAGAAGGCTAATTCTCTATTTACTACTCTATAATAAAACAACACATTTATAAAAATAAATCTTTACATCAGTATAATGATTGACGAAAAGCAGGTAAAGCAATGCAAGGCTGATTTATTAAAAATCAAAAAAGAAGTTGCTAAAGTAGTGGTAGGCCAGACTAGAATAATAAATGGCTTACTACGCTCAATAATTTCCAACGGCCATGTATTAGTAGAAGGTATTCCTGGCATAGCAAAAACTCTGGCTATAAAGGCATTAGCCACTGCATCCGGCTGTAAATTCAACAGAATCCAGTTTACAGTAGACCTCCTACCCTCAGACATAGTAGGAGTTACGGGCTATGAAAAAGAAAGAGGATTCTTCATTGTACGAGGCCCAATATTCACAAACTTCCTATTAGCAGACGAAATCAACAGGGCTCCTCCAAAAGCCCAATCAGCTCTATTGGAATCAATGCAGGAAAAGCAGGCAACTGTCGGCAAAGAAACCATCCCCACACCCTTACCATTCTTAGTCATGGCAACCATCAATCCAATTGAAACATCAGGTACATATGCCCTTCCTGAAGCTCAGGTTGACAGGTTCCTTTTCAAGCTTGAAATGAGCTATCCCAAAAAAGAAGAAGAAAAGTTAATCATAGAAAGGAACATTTCACTGAAAAAATTTGAAGATTATAAAATCGCCCCTATACTAAACCCTCAAAAATTAATTGATATGCAGAATATTGCTAAAGAAATAGGACACACTGACAAAATAAAAGACTATATAGTTGACATAGTAGAAGCAACAAGGCATCCTAAAAAGTACAACATCAAGCTAGGCGACTATGTGGAATGGGGTTCTTCACCAAGAGCCTGTATTGGGCTATTCATAGCCGCAAAAGCAGATGCTCTCATGAAAGGTGACACATTTATAACGCCTCAGCACATAAAAGATGTTGCGCACGAGGTAATGAGGCACAGGGTCATACTAAACTACAAAGGACAGGCAGAAGGTGTTAAGTCAGACGATATCATCACAGAAATCCTTTCTAAAATAAAAGTCCCTTAAACATTAACCTCTTTAAGGAGCTGAACCAACTGTAACCATGGCAGATAAAACTGATAATCGAAAATTAAAACTGGAATTTGCTCCTTCTATTAAAAAGCTAGAAGTTGTAACCAAAACACTAATCCAGAGTAAATTCATTGGTGAATACAAAAGCGTATTCAAAGGCAAAGGCCTTGAATTTATGGGCTACAGGCCGTTCACTCAAGATGATGATGCTTACCAGATAGATTGGAAAGCCTCTTTAAGATCCAACCAGATGATGGTAAAGCAGTTCGCTGAAGAAAGAGAGCTTGAAGTATTTTTTCTTGTTGATGTCAGCAGCAGCATGCTTCTAAGCTCCACAGAAAAGCTAAAAGCAGAATACGTTGCTGAAGTAATAGCTTCAATGGCATATGCAATCTTATCATCAGGAGACAGCGTTGGGCTCTCCATGTTCAGTGACAAGATAGTCAAAAGAGTAGACTTCAAAAAAGGCATAGGGCAGTTCTACCTACTCTCTAACGCACTAGTTGACCTAAACTATTATGGTGGCACATTTGATCTAGCAGAAGCATTAAAGCACCTTTTCGTATTTCTCAAAGAAAGATCCTTATTAATCATAGTCTCTGACTTCATACCTCTACGTGAAGACTGGGCAAGCTATCTTCCTATTGTAATCAACAAGTTTGAAGTCATAGGAATAATGATAAAAGACCCTTTAGACAGTTACATGCCCAAAGTAAACGGAAGAGTTGCCCTTGCTGATCCTTTCTCAAAAAAGAAAATGCTCATTGAGCCCAACCATATAAGAGAATTATACAACAAGCAGGCAGAAAAAGACGATGCTTGGGTAGAAAAAGTATTTTATGAATCTAACGCAGATTTCATGAAGCTAAGAACAGACAAGGAATTCATAAAGCCTTTTATTGAATTATTCAGGAAACGAACTATGAGGTTCAAATAAAATGGAAGTAGTTGTCATAAACACCCAACTATTATGGCTCTTAATAACAGTCCCCATCCTAGCCATAGTACACTTCTTATCCTTAAAATTCATAAGAAGAGGAACCATAGAATTTGCAAACTACAAAGCATTAGAAAGGATAGCAAAAAAAGCCCCCATATCAACAAACTATGTCTTATTAGGGATAAGATTACTAGCTGTACTACTCTTAATCTTTGCTGTAGCAGGCACAATAGTTTGGTATGAAGGCAACAGCTCTGATTATGACTTTGTTCTTGCCATTGACGCATCTTCCAGTATGCTCATAGAAGACTTTGAGCCCAACAGGTTGGAATCTGCCAAGCAAATACTCAATGAGTTTTTAACCAACATTCCTCCAAGCATGGAAATAGGTATAATCTCCTTTGCAGGAACAAGCTTTATAGAACAAAGATTAACAAATGATTATGATACAATCCGAGAAGTATTAAACTCCATCGTAGTCAGGCCAGTTGGAGGCACCAACATAGGAGAAGCCATCATCTCTGCTTCAAACCTTTTTGTAAACGAAGAAAAAGGCAAAGCAATCATACTATTAACAGATGGTAGAAGCACAACCGGCACACCTGTGGAAGAAGCAGTTGATTACGCCAACCTCAACGAAGTAACAATCCACACAATAGGCATAGGAACAGAAGAAGGAGGCCTATTAGACTTAGCCAATGTAATGCTCTCCATATCCGGGCAGGAACTCTTAAACATAGCCGAAAGCACTGGTGGCAACTATTATCATGCGCTCGACCAGGCAACCCTCTCAGAAGCATTCTCACAAATCTCAACAGCAAG
>JASMCJ010000031.1 GCA_030753365.1 Candidatus Woesearchaeota archaeon | reverse complement strand
GAGTATTTCAAGGTTGTTGATGAGAAGTTCTATGGTGAAGAGAAGGAATAAGTCTTACAGAATACTTATAATCTATAACTATTTCTCCCAGAAATATATTCTCTAAAACAATAATATTTATATATTAGGAGTTCTCTAAATATACTATATCTTGTGGTTTACAGAAACAAAACACACAAGATGTTGTGGTTAACCAAAAGTAGTAAAAACTGACAAATGATGTGTCCCTATTGCCGTAACGACGAAACAAAGGTGCTTGACAAGCGAGAGACTGAAGATGAGAAGGTTACAAGGAGAAGGAGAGAATGCCTCAAGTGCGGCAAGAGATTTACAACCTATGAAAGGATTGAAGATCTTAATTTAGTGGTTGTCAAGAAGGATGAAAAGCGAGAACAGTATGACAGACAGAAGCTAAGGTCTGGATTATTGAAGTCATGTGAGAAGCTTCCTATTCCGACTGAAAAGATTGACAAGCTCATAGATGACATTGAAGGAGAACTAAAGAATAAAGCCACTAATGAGATAAAGAGTACAGACATTGGCAATTTGGTGATTAAGAAGCTTAAGAAGCTTAACAAGGTCGCTTATATACGGTTTGCGTCTGTTTATCAGGAGTTTGCTGACCTCAAAGAGTTTGAGGAAGAGCTCCACAAGCTATTAAAAAAAAAGAGGTAATGACAAAATGATTAAAAATATTAGAAAACGAGATGGAAGAGTTGTAGAATTTACAGAAGAGAAAATTGCCAATGCAATTTTCAAGGCGGCTGAGTCTATTGGCGGTCATGATAAAGAAACCTCTGAAAAGCTTGCTAGTAAGGTTCTCACAATCATCGAATATAAACATGATACAAACGACACTCCCACTGTGGAAGAAGTCCAGGACATTATTGAACGAGTTCTTATCAAGACTGGCCATGCAAAGACAGCTAAGGCCTATATATTATACAGGAGCCAGCATAAAAAATTAAGAGAAGCTAAATCAACTTTTATTGACGCTCAGAATACTATCAATTCTTATTTAAGACAGGACGATTGGCGAGTTAAGGAGAATAGCAATGAAGCATATTCCTTTTCAGGATTATTATTATATGCAGCAGGTAAGGTTATGGCCAATTATAATCTTAATGAGATGTATACAGAAGATATTAAGAATGCTCATGTTAATGGTTATTTTCATATTCATGACCTGTCGCATGGCGTTATAGGTTATTGTGCGGGTTGGTCTCTGAAAAACCTTCTTATCAAAGGCTTTGGCGGCATCCCTAATAAGGTTGATTGCAAGCCGGGAAAGCATATGGGCACTGTTGTCCATCAGATGGTTAATTATATTGGTTGCCTTCAGATGGAGTTTGCAGGAGCACAGGCTTTTAGCTCTGTTGATACTTTACTTGCTCCATTCGTAAAGACAGATAATCTTACTTACAAACAGGTAAAGCAGGCAGTGCAGCAATTAGTGTTCTCATTGAACATTCCCTCAAGATGGGGATCCCAATATCCATTTTCAAACCTTACTTTTGACTGGGTTCCGCCAAAGGATTTGAAAGACCAGAAAGGTATTGTTGGCGGCAAGGAACAGGATTTCACATACGGCGACTGCCAGAAAGAGATGGATATGATAAACAAGGCTTTCCTTGAAGTGATGATAGAAGGGGATGCAAACGGCAGGACTTTCTCATTCCCTATCCCTACTTATAACCTTACTAAGGATTTTGATTGGGATAATGAGAATGCAAAACTGCTTTTTGATCTCGCAGCCAAGTATGGCACGCCTTATTTCCAGAATTATATTGGAAGCGACCTTGATCCTAGCTCTATTAGGGCAATGTGCTGCCGCCTTAACATTGATCAGAACGAGCTTATGAACAGGCCTGGAAGTATGTGGGGTCCTGGAGACAGCACTGGCTCTGTAGGAGTTGTCACAATAAATGTCAACAGGCTTGCATATGAAGCTAAGAATCAAGAAGATTTCTTTGAGAAGATAAAGCATTACATGCTTCTAGCTAAAGAATCTCTTGAGATTAAAAGAGAGGTTGTTGAAAGAAACCTTAAGAACGGCCTTATGCCTTACACAAAGGTTTATTTAGGAACTTTTAAGAACCATTTCTCCACAATAGGATTATGTGGCATGAACGAAGCTTCCCTTAACCTTATAAACAAGGATATCAGTACAGATGAAGGCAAGGAACTAACCATAAACACATTAAAGTTCATGCGGGATACTATGAAAGAGTTCCAGGCTGAAACTGGCAGCCTTTATAATCTTGAAGCAACCCCTGCAGAGTCTACTGCTTATAGGCTTGCAAAGATTGACAAGAAATTCCATCCAGATATTATTACCGCAGGAGAGGATGTGCCTTATCTTACTAACTCTACACACCTTCCTGTAGGCCTTACTGATAACGCTATTGAAGCTATAGAGCACCAGAACGAGATCCAAACATTGTACACTGGGGGCACAATATTCCACACGTTCCTTGGAGAGAAGATGTGCTCAGGAGAGAGTTGTAAAAGGCTTGTCAAGAAGATTGCACATAACACAAAACTGCCTTATTTTTCAATAACCCCAACTTTTAGTGTCTGTAAAACACATGGTTATATTAAGGGCAAGGAGTTTAACTGCCCTGATTGTGGAGAAGAGACTGAGGTTTTTTCAAGGATAGTGGGTTATTACAGGCCTATAAACAATTGGAACATCGGCAAGAAGGAAGAATTCAAGGACAGGTTAGAATATCTTGAAAAGAAGTCACTGGAGCATCCTTTTAAGACTGAACTGTCGAGTTTTGCTAAATAAAACGGGCAGAATGCCTGTTCTTATTAACTGGGAAATTCTTTGGATTTCCGGTTTCCCAAAAACGCAAAGCGTTTTTTAGGATGCTCAAAAACCGAGGTACTCGATTTTTTTCAAAAATGATTAAAAATTATAAACTGTTTTTCACTCCAATGTGCCCTAACTGCCCTTCTGTTAAGGAGTTCATGAAAACTGTTGACATAGAAGGGAAAGAGATTGATGCTACTTCCGAAGAGGGCATGGCAGAGGCAAGGAATTATGATATTATGTCTGTGCCTACAATATTATTCTTTGACGAGAAAGAAGAGCTTGCAGGCAGGGCAACCTCCATTGATGAGATTAAGAGGCTTATTGAGAATAAGAGCCTTGGCGATATAAACTAAAATGCTTTCCATAAAAGGCTTGCAAAAGACTTCTTTAATAGATTATCCTGATCTGATTTCTACAGTTGTATTCCTTTCAGGCTGCAATCTTAACTGCCCTTACTGCCATAATCCTGATTTGATAAATAAATCTCTTCCAACTATAAAAGAAGAAGATGTCTTAAATTACTTAGAAACAAAGAAACAATGGATAGACGCTGTCGTTATTAGCGGTGGCGAGCCTTCTCTTCATAAGGAGCTGCCAGACTTTCTAAAGAAGATCAAGCAGCTTTCTTTGAAAGTAAAGATTGATACTAATGGAACTAAACCTTTGTTCCTTAAGGAGCTTATTGAAAAAAACTTAGTTGACTACATCGCTATGGACATAAAAGCTCCTTTAAACAAATACAATAAAGTCACAAAAGCAAAAGTAAACACCAAAGACATAGAAAAGAGCATAGAAATCATAAAAAACTCCAATATTGACTATGAGTTTAGGTTAACCTGCGTTCCTTCTTTAATAGATAAGAAAGATATAGAAAATATAGGAAAATTATTGAAAAACAGCAAAATGTTCTATCTCCAACAGTTCAGAAACAAGATAACGCTTGACAAGAAGTTTGAGAAAGAAGCAACATACTCTAAGGAAGAGTTAAATATATTTAAAAACATATTAAAAGCTGATATAAAAGAAGTTAATGTGAGAGCTTGATCTTCCCAGGCTTCTTATTAACAATCCTTATAGCTTCTCCCCATTTAAGCAGCTTATTCTTTGCCCCATAATGCGTTATCACAGACTCTGCTTCAGCCAGCCCTAATTGTAAGGCAAACTCAACATCATCCCTTTTTATCATCCCTGCCAAAAACCCTGCCCCAAACGAATCTCCTGCGCCTGTTGCTTCAAGCACTTTTATATTATGCGGCTTAAGGAAATAACTTTGTTCACCGTTATAAGCATATACTCCTTTTACACCTTCTGTTATTACCACTATTTCAGGCCCTAGTTTATACAATCCTAAAAGAAGGCTTTTAACAGAGCTCTTATTAAGCAATAAGCCAGCCTCTTCTTTGTTAAGAATAAGTATATTACATCTCTTCAATATTTCCCTTATATAGCCTTTACCTTTCCTTGCTAAATACGAACTAGGATTAAACAATATTTTAATCTTATTCTTCTCAGCAAACACTGCCAGCTTCTTCAACGTTTGAAAAGATTCTCCCATCATAGACGTAAAATAGAACCATTTAGTATTAAGCTTATTTTTCTTTATATCAGAATACCTTAAATCATCATTTGAACCTTTGTAAGCCAATATTGTCCTGTCATGCCCTTTTGCATCTAATATTATTGAAAATCCTGTTCTTTCCCCTCCTCTTGACACAAGAGACAGACTAATCTTCTCTTTTTTCAACAAATTAACTATCCTTTGACTATTTGTTCCCACACCTATTTTACCTACATATCCAGTTTTTAACCCAAGCCTTGAGAATGCAACAGCGCAGTTAGTTCCTCCTCCACCTATATCAAACCTTAAGTCTTCTATAAGAAGTTTTGAACCGAACGGTACATGTATCCTTTTTTTGCCTATAAAAAGCTTATTCTCTGTATCAACAAAGGCATCAACTGTTGCAGAGCCTACAGTAATTACATCATACATAAACTTAATTTTAGTAAACATCAGTTAAAAAGCTTTATTTTAACTTTAGGATAGTAATTTAAAGCCCTTTTGGTATTCTTGGTTGATAAGGCTTGAATGTTGACTTCTTTCTCATTTTTATTTGTGCAAGATTAACCTTCTTTTTGCTTACCATGTTCTTGATATAATCCAGGTCTTCTTTTATTGCCTGTATCTCTCTTTCAGCTTTCCTATTAATTAAATAATCATATTTTGCTGTTACCCTTTCTCTTTCAGCCTGCCTGTTCTGGCTCATAAGAATTACAGGAGCCTGGAATGCTGCCAGCATTGAAAGCACAAAGTTAAGAAGTATGAAAGGATATGGATCCCACTCACTGATTATCATATAGATATTCAACATTATCCATATTATCATGAATACTAATAATCCAATGATAAATTTCCAACTGCCCACCCATATAGTAACCAAGTCAGCCGCTCTCTGCCCAAAGGTCATCTTCGTCTTTAGCACAGGATGAGAATTGTTCTTCTTATTGTTATTATTATTAAACATAATCCTATTTTGAAGATAATCATATATAAACTTTTTTAATAATTTAACATTCCTATGTAAGAGTAAATATTTATTATAAACAATCTCCGACGGAAAACTATTTTTTTTAGAAAGCTTTAAATAATTAGTCCAATCTCCTTATTACAGAAGATAATTATAGAATATATTTAATCTAAAAGTTATTTAAGAGAAGATAATAGGGGTTGTATTATGAATGGCAAAATGTTTAATGTTTTTTTTAGGGAAAAGCCTACTATGATGTTAGTTGGCTTAAAGAACGCTAAATCTGAAGTGTATGCTTCTTCTCTTGCAAAGTCTATTGACTGCACATACTCCCATGTCGTTAAGATTCTCCAGGAAATGCAGAAAGCTGGCTTAATTCAGTTTGAGAAACAGGGAAGACTTAAGCTTTTGACTCTTACAAAAGAAGGTTCAGATATTGCTGAGCATATTGATAGTATCAGGACTATGCTGTGAGTAAATGAAATACCCACCGTTCGCTACGCTCACTCCGCAGCAAGCTGCGGGGTATCTATAAACTCATAGATAAGTAACTGACTCGAATCCCTACCTTGATTTTTGACATATTTTTTTACTTCATCTAATCCTCTTCCATCACCAATAGTATCAATATGCCCTCCATCAGTCCAAAACTCACCACCCCAAAGTTCTTCTTCTTTAATCTTGGGAAATTCTTTAAATACTTGAATTGCCAAAACACTTTTACAGATTTGCATGATTCTTGAAGGAGAATAACGAGGAGCACCCTCAACCACTAAGTGAATATAATCATTTTCGTAACCTAAAGCATCAAAACGAAGAAAGTATCTTTTTTCAATCCCCTTACAAATATGCTTCATAAAATCAAAAACTTGAGAAGTAACTAAACCTCTTCTGTACTTAACAACAAAAACCATATGATATCGAATG
Organism: Candidatus Woesearchaeota archaeon; assembly: GCA_030753365.1. Classification (GTDB taxonomy): domain Archaea; phylum Nanobdellota; class Nanobdellia; order Woesearchaeales. Next base: position 82 of record JASMCJ010000031.1, on the reverse strand, counting down.
CGATAAGAACAATGACAAGCTTTACGAACTTTCATTACAGAGATAAAGTAACTAAACTATTAAAGATTATCGCAGCAAGCTG
>JASMCJ010000030.1 GCA_030753365.1 Candidatus Woesearchaeota archaeon | reverse complement strand
GCTCTCCTGAAGAAAGCGAAGAAATGAAGCCAGAATGGTTTGGCATTAAAGATATTCCTTTCCACAAAATGTGGGCCGACGACAAGCACTGGCTTCCTCTGATTATACAGGGAAAGAAACTAGAAGCAGACTTTGTTTTTGATAAAGATAATGAAACAATAAAAGAGTCAAATATCAAGGAAACAATTTAATCTCAGAAATATGCTCTAAATCTATTAATTATTCTCCATTTTCTTTTATAAATCCTTTTAAACAGAATGATACAAAACCCTATATTTTGCCCCCTCACCATTTTCTTCATTTCAGAGTAATGAAGCCTCCAAAACCTCTTCTTTTCACAGGAGAGGATGATATTAGGTAAAGGCTTTTGAGAGTGCTCTTTCTTTTGCGAAAAGTTTATAAGCAATTTCATGCATTAAGGTAACAAAATTATAGTAGAAACTGCCAAATCAAAATAGAATAAGCCTTTCACCAAAAGGTTTATATATGATTTGAGAGTTTAATAGAAGTAGAAAAAATTAACCGATAGCTAAAAAACAAAAACATGGAGGTGTTTAGATAATGAAGCTATTAAAAACAATAAAGAAGGTGGCTGCTTTAGGTGCAGGTGCTTCGATGTTCGGAGCTACTATGTTAGGCGCTTTAGCTGCTGCTGATTTGAGTACATACCCTGATCCTTTTGTAAAGGATGGTGCTTTTAATGCATTGATTGTAGTAGGTGAAGCCGCTGCAACTCAGGACGTTTTAGGAGCAATTGATATTGCAACCAGTTTACAGTATGCTGCAAAGACAGTAAGTACTGTAGATACCGGAAGTGCTACATCTGTTTCTATGAGCGGTGATAGTAAAAAGGTAGAAAAGAGTTCTAACAAACTTGAATTTAATGAAGCTATAACTGGTATTACAGAATCATTAACCAGTTCTGATTTAGTAGCATTAGGTGGTGGAACTATAACTAATGAAAATGGTGACTATGATTATACTGAAACAATATATCTGCCAACAGATGGAAAAATGCAGTATACAGCTGACCCGGATGATGTGGATAGTGTAGTAAAGCCATATTTTGTGATTGCAAATGGAGCAGCAGTATATAGATATAAAATTAGCTTTTCTCCTGGCTTGAAATCTGACCATAATACTGGTTCAAGCGGTTATCTTGATGACATTAAGAACAAAAAGATAACAATGTTAGGAAAGGAATATACCATTATAAAAGCAGCACATTCTGCAATGAATAATACTGAGCTGACTTTTATGGCTGGAGCTGTTAATGATGTTCTGGAAGAAGGCGCTTCTAAATCATATACTTTACCAACTGGTGATGAATATGATGTAACGCTTGACTTTGTTGGAACAACCACTGCAAAATTTACAGTTAACAATGAAGTAACAACTTCTCTTGCAGAAGGGGATACTTTTAAGTTAGCAGATGGTAGTGAAATTGGTATTGTTGATATAATGGCGCAAGCATTTGCTGGCGGTTTAAGAAAAGCAGAATTTGATATCGGTGCAAATAAGATTAAGATTGCAGATTCTGCCACACAAACTGCAGGTTCTGATGCAACTATAACAGTTGGAAGTGAAGAGTTAAGCTCTACCAAAGGTGATATTGTTACTTCAACAGATGAAGGAATAACCCATGGTTCTGATGTAACCATAACATCTATTGAGGTTAATTACACTGCAGGGCAAGATCTTTATTTAGGAGAAGGTGCATCAGCTGCAGACGTTGCAGACCTTGCAGAATCTCAGGAAGGAAACTTCTTTACAGATTCTTTTGACTATAAGTTTGAAGGTCTTCAGATAGGAGCAACAGATGAGATTACCTTAAAGCCAAGCGGAAGCTATAATTATAAGCTAAAATTTACCAACAAAGCTGGTGTTGAGTATAACCAGGATGTTGTGAATTTAGAAGGAGCTGATGGAGCAGTTACAGTTGGAAGATACACTGGTTCAGCTGTTAGGTCTATAGTAATGCATGAAAACAACACAGTGGCTGACGAAAACTACTTTGTTGTAAGCAAAGGAAAGTATTCAAGAATAATGCAGTTCAAGGATGTTGTTCAAGGAACTTCTACTTCGGACAATACTGGAACAATAAAAATTCTGGATACTGGTACTGGAAGCATGCATGAAGTAACATACACTGGTGATGCTCTAGAAGGCGACCTAAATCTTGATGGTAATACATTTAAGATTAATATAAGTTCCGATACAAACGGAGGAACTATTATGGTTGACTTAGATGGAGATGGAACCAGAGATGATAAACTGGTAAATCCTGAATTATGGACTAAAGGTGAGCTTAACATAACATTGAACTGTGGTGGTACATCAACTACTGCACAAGGCGGAAACATCTGCCTTACAACAGAAGATGATGAAGATAACCAATTTGATAGGGTAGAGATTAACTTATATGAAAGTAGCAATAAATTAGATATTAATGACAGTCTAAATAATGCTACTTGGGGAAGCCAATATCAACCTGCAGTAGGCATGCAATTGGAAGAAGATGGTAGTAACGTCTATAAACTATACACCAACTATGGTATGTTTATATCCAATGACAGGAAAGGAACTGGCTCAGACACCCAAAATGATATGGTAATTACTTACCCTGACGAACAAGCCTTCGGTGCTTTCTTCGTAACATCTGGTGCAACTACTGCAACCACAAGTTCAGGCGATGGAGCAGTTGAAACCACAACTGTTACAAAGATTGATGTTGGAGCAGCTGTTCTTGATACAGACCCAGCAGTTGATGGCAAAGAAAAGACCCAAAACTTAATCGTTGTTGGCGGTCCTGCTATCAATAAGGCAGCAGCAGTCTTGCTTGGAAAACCATTCCCTAGCTACGGCGCAGCTTCTGGAATCCCAGAAAATGCAGCAATAGTTAAGCTGGTTGAACAGACAGACGGCAACGTAGCCTTGGTTGTAGCTGGTTGGACAGCAGAAGACTCACAAAGAGCTTCAAGAGTTGTTGCAGACTTTGAAACATATCGGACTGCAGGAACCCTAACCGGTATGGAAGTAGAGGTTACAGGAACAAGCCTCTCAGACATAACTGTTAGTGCACCAACTGTCGAAGAAGTTGTTGAAGAAGAAGCTGAAGAAGAGACAACTGAAGCAGCAGAATAAAAAGGTTTAAACAAACCTTTTTTTTAATTTCTTTTTTTTTATTATTCTTTTTTGCCTACAAAAATATTATGCTTAGTTCTAAGAATTCTAACCTTAACAGTCTCATTTACAGCTTCAGAACAATTAAACACAGAAATAACCTTATTATCATAAACAGCAATCTTTTCATCTCTCAACCTTCCTTCTGCCACAATCTTCACTTTTACACTCTCATCCTTTTTCAAAGGCTTAGGCAATTCTTTTGTTTTAATTATATTAAAATCTTCTTCACTTTTTATTAATTTAACATTAAATCTCTTCTCCAAAGCCTTAAGTTTATCATAAAACCCTGACCATTCCATCTGCTTTGCAGGATTTCTTCCATGTTTATACCTCAAAAAGTTCTGAATCCCTATATCAGCTTTTATTTTGTCTGCAAACTCAACCAATTTAGGAATTTCCTTATCATTAACACCTTCTATCCATATAGGAGTTATTATCACTTCAGCTTTCTTAACAATATACTCTGCCATCTTCTTCACATGGCTTATGTTATACTGAGCTCCAGCAATCTTTGTAGCAAGCTCTGGATCAAGCGAGTTTATTGACATATGAAACCTTGTAAGGCCTGCTTTTATCAGTTTATCAACAAGTTTTTTAGTTAATAGTGTGCCATTAGTGTCCATAGAAACCACTTTAACCTCCCTAATTTGAGAGATCTCTTTTACCAAGGGGACAACATCATCATATAATAACGGCTCGGATTGCCCAGCTATATGAATCTCTAGGCTATCTGCACACTTAAAATCAACTACTTTCCTTAATTCCGCAACCAAATAATCCTTTTCAACCACAAAATCCACTAACCTCGTCTTACTCTCCCTGCCTTCATCAACAGAGCAATAGATACAATTAAGATTACATCCATTAACAGGCTTTATCTCTATCAAAGAAGTTCCTCTGTCAACAATGCCGAAATAATTAGATCCTATCAAAGGAATCCCAGAATTTTGGTGAACATAAACAGTTTTTCTACCAGTTATCTTATTCTTCAAGCCAGGAATATGCTTCTGTATAAGCATATTGAACTTATTGCCTGCCTTTTTCATTGACACATCCCTAAAATCAATAGAATTAGCGCTTAACACAAAATCTCCTATTTTATTTAAATCAATTTTAGGAATCTGAAAATAAAATATTTTGAGAAGGCTAACTCTAACAAAATCATTCTCTTCCTCAAAAGATAAACTCTCAAATTCAAGTTTTGCCATTTTATTTAAGATTAGGATTCAATCCATAAGCCTTATCAAAAGCAAGTTTAGCCTCTTCATTCATCCCATTTTTATTATAAACCACCCCTAAATTATAATATGCCTCAGCAATGTTTGGATTAATGCTAACTGCAGCCAAATAAGCCTTGATTGCATCATCATAATCCTTTATTTCATTATAAACATTACCTAAATTCACATAAGCCTGAGCAAACTCAGGATCTAAACTCAAAGCATTCTTAAAATCATTAATAGCCAAATATGAAACATTCTTTTTAGCATACAAAATCCCTCTGTTATTATATGCTTCTGCATCATCTGGTTCAAGATTTAAAGAAGCGCCATACGCATCCACAGCTTCATCAACCATCCCTTTCTTTCCATAACTAATCCCTAAATTGAAATAAGTCTTTGCCCTGTTTGGATTCAATCTTATAGATTCCTTATACTCTTCTATAGCTTCATCAACAAATCCTCTTTCATCAAGTTCTAAAGCAAGATTAGAATGCACTTTGCTACTTGAAGGATTAGTTTTAACTGCATTGTTCCATAAACTAAACTCATCCTTCCAGATAGTATTCCTATTAATAGAAATTACTGAATAAGAACCTAAAACTACTATCAATATCAAAATATAACAAATCTTTGCATTCCTAAACTTCATCTTAGGAACCTTTCCAATCAGCCATGCAAGAAACACACAAAACCCAACAGAAGGAAGATAAAGATAAACCTCTGCCATCATTCTCTGTATAGGAACAATATTCATAACCGGCAGCAAAGTTATAAAAAACCAGAACACTCCAAAACTTGCCAGTTTAGACTTCTTCCTTAACATAAACCCAAAATAAACAACCAAAGCCACAATAACAGAAAAGAATATCACTTCAGCAAATGAAGCAATCCCGACAGAATGATCAACGCTAAGGTTAAAAGGCACAAAAAGAATCTGAATATATCTCATTATAACCTGCGGCATAGTAAAGAGCTTGCCAAAATAATTAGCTTGATAACTTTCAACCCTTGCAAAAACTCCTATTATCCTAAACCTTATGAAAAGAAACAAAGCAGTTATTATAAAATATGGAATATACTGCTTTAACTTCTGCACAAGATTATTCTTTCTCAAATTCTTATAAACCAAATCATAACACACCAAAACCAAAGGCAAAGTTACACCAAACTCATTAGCAAAAACTCCTAATAAGAAAAACAAAATAGAAACAGTATAATATTTACCATTCTCAGAAGCCTTAAGATAATAAAAAAACCCCAAAAGATAAAATACAATCCCTAACAAATCAAAATTAGCAGTGATAAACGTAACAGCTTCAGTATGCACAGGATGCAAAGCAAACAACAATCCTCCCAAAAAGGACAATTTAATTTTCCCTGAAATCTTCAATATAATCAAATAAACAAGAATACTCACAATACTATGAATTAAAATAGCATTAACATGATATCCTATTGGATTCTCTTTCCATAAAGCATAACTAACTGCATAGAACACAGTCCTCACTGGCCTATAAAGCCCTTCAACATCCTGGGTAAAAAAAGCAGGAATATTTCCTAAATCCTTAATCTCCTCTCTCTCAAGCACAAAGAACTTGTCATCCCAAACAAAATCATTCCTAAATATGTTTAAATAAACAACAATCACAGCAACAATTATTATAAGAAAATGCTTATACCTCGCCTTCATACAACATAAAATCTGTTTTACGTATATAATAGTTTTGGAAAATTATTTTGGTGGAACACCAGTATGACAAAGCGAGCACTTTTGTTTATAAGGGAGACTTTCAGCTAAGATTTCGTTTGTCCCATAATACACATAAAGATCATTAGGATTGATCTCAGGACACTCTTGTCTTATATCGTCTCTTAATAAACCAGTTATCATATCATTAACTCTATGAACATCATATTTTACTTCACCACCATTATATTCTATAAGGTCTCTCTCAATTAACTTATGTGCATAAAGTTCTTCACGTGTAGGTGTATCAATACCATTATTACAAGTAAAGAATATAGGCGGCCAGGCAATCATAAAAGATACCGTCTTTGCGCCAGCCTTCTTCAAGCTAGCATAAAACTCTACAATTGTATCTCCTCTTACAAGGCTATCATCTGTTGCAAGAATATCTTTCCCTCTAACTATTAAATCATCTACACTATACTTATGCTCTTTCTCAACCTTTGCTCTTAAGAAGTACCTAACATCCCTTTCAGGTTTTCTCACCACATCCTTAAACATCTTTCCTGAAGCTGCAGCAAACGCTTGGCCATAAGTATTTCCTGATTCAATTACAGGAACTACAAAATCAAAATTGTCTAATTCATTTTTGTAAAACTTATATAATTCAATTCCAACTCTTTCTCTTGTTTCTCTTACTGAATGTTCTCCTGTGAAATCCCTGGAAATAAAATCCTTAAAATAGATATCTTCAAATGCACAAGGAGCTTTAGGAGAATAATCTACTAATAGTCTTTTCTCATATCTGAGATCTCTATCAACTTTAACCATCTCACCAGGCTTCACCTCATCAATAAAATCAAGGTTATAATCATTAAAAAATCCACTTTCAGAAGTAAGCATAATTAAACCATCTGTCTCACCAATACACAAAGGTCTGTAACCTCTCTTATCTTTAAAAAATATTAAACTATCCCCTTCTGAAAACCCAAATGTAAAAGCACCTTCAACATTATTCATAACCCATTCTGCAGCTTTCCATTCATCATTACTTTCCGATAATTTCTGAAAGTAGATCTCAGTAAGATATCTGGAATCAACTGTTGCTTTCATTGGTGAATGTATCTTCAAGAAATCTTTAATCTTATCATCTTCAACCTCTCCATTATGTACCCCTAAACAATCATTTACTATACCTGCTAATCCATCATACCAAAGATGTATAGGTTGTGCATTTAGCTCCAATGACTCTTTATCTTGTTTCTGTACATTTGTCCTAGTTGAATACTTTGTTTGAAGTAAGAAAAGTGTTGCTCTGGTATCAAAAGCTATACCTTTGATCTCTCTTATAAACAATTCATCAATTGGCTTAGTATATCTTCTGCTTATAATAGTATTTGTATATGGATTCACAAGACCTGCTCCAATACTATCAGGCCCTCTCCTTTTTAGATATTCACCTGCTTTTATTAATATATCTAAGCCTTTCCTTGTATCATTACATACAATACCAGCAGTTCCGCACATAATACGGGCAATAGAAATAAGCTATAAATTAATTCCTATTCTCTAATATAACCATTCACTTAACCTATATTTCATCATACTAATAGTCTGTGCTAAAACTCACACTCATAAATCTCAATAATCTTCTCATAATTATGCCACTCTTCCTTAAACACTTTAGCAACCTTGCACTTATCAACAGCAAACTCATAAAACTCATCAATAAATGCAGGCCCAAACCTTCCTGTATGAGTAGCAGTCTTCAACTTATACACTATAATAAACTTCACCCTTTCCTTCTTCAATGTATCAATCGTCTCCCCCAAATTAACCACCCCAGACCTAAAAACAAAATTATTAGAATCCGCAAAATCAGCAGTAATCCTCCTATCAGAAAGAAGAGCCAAAAGCGTTGTAACAGAATCATCCCCATAAATAGTATCACTCTCATCAGAATTGCTCTCAATAAAATCTGCAACTTCATCCGCATTCTCAAAATCCTGAAAATCATACTTCACATACTTATTAACACTCCACCCAGCGCTAAAAACCATCAACAAAATCACAATCACAAGAATCCCCTTATTCTTCTTACCAATCCAGCCCAATGAAGAGCCTCCCAGCACCGCCAAAAACGGAAAAATAATCATCGAATAAAACCCAAAAATGCTCTGCAAAGAAACAAGAAAAAATATATACATTAACACAATCATAAAAAGCACATTAAACTTCTTATATCTAAAAAAAGTCCTTCTCAAAACATAAGCAAAAAAAGCCACAAACAAAAGCATATTAACTCTCACTAACCTGCCCAACACTATAAACTCATTAGACTCCTCCGACGGCTTTGACAAATGATACCCATACACAGAGTTAACATAATCACTCCCTGCAACAACCATAAAAATTAAATTAGTCACAAAAAATACAACCCCAAACCCAATCAAAAACCTAAGAAAACTCTTCTTATTCTTAAAGAACAAAACAGCCAAAATAACCAAAGGAAGTATCAATGAATACAATCCAGTAATCCCTGCAACCCCTTGGAAAACTCCGCTCAAAACATACTTCTTATTCAAAAGAAAATAAATCCCCATCACCGCAAACATCGTAGTCAGATTAACACCGACGGCATAACCGCTAAATCTCATACTATCATAAGAAAACAAAAACAAAATCAAAGCAATCACAGCCTCTCTCACTCCAATCTTCTCCCACACCATCTTGTAAACAAAAAACCCAGACACTATCGTGCAAACTAATGGAACTAATTTAAGAACAATAAAACTAAACCCAAACACCTTAAACAATAAGGCAAACAAATAAACCTGCAAAGGTGGGTGAGAAGAAAAGAAATCCTTATAAGGAACCAATCCCTCACTCACTAACTTCCCCATATAAAAATAAGTATTCTCGTCGCTGTACGAATAATTAATAAAACTCAGCTTCATAGCAGCATACAAAATAATTATCAAAATAAAAATCCAATATCCTTTCTTCTCAATTATCTTTCTCATTGTATTTTATCAACAACATCTGCCAATTAACAATATAAATCTTTATATATATCTTTCTCTTGCCTTATTCTGGGGGTATGAACATATCATTACTATTATCTCTCTTACCAATAAAAAAATGGAACAGGAACAAAAAGAAGACCCGGAAAAGGAAATAAAAGTCACCTTCGAAGTATTATTTGACCTATTAAGAAACGAAAAGTCAAGAGAAAGCATACAAAAGCTAGACTCCTCTTTCTACACTGACGTAAAAAACTACATCCTTGAAAAAAGCTCCCTCATGGAAAGCCAAAGCAAAACCTCTGACCTATTCTCTGCCACCGAAAGAAGCAAAACTGAGAAGCAGCTAACAAACGCAAGAAAAATCATAAAAGAAATCTATGAAAGAAGGGAAAAGAAAGTCATCAGCATGGCAATCAACAAAAGCAGAATCAGCTCCAACCTAATAGACACCACCGCCTTGCTAAAAGATGAAAAAGAATTCTTTGAGCAGGTAGTAAGCCTGCTCAGCGGATGGAGAGGCAATATACTATTAAGCATACTGGAAGGAAAAGAACCCATGCCCTCAAACACACCTATCAACATAAAACCCAAAGAAGAAAAACCCACACCTGAAAACAATGAAGAAACCTCAGACCCCTCAAAAAAATCAGTAAGATTCAGCAAAGCAGTACCTGCATTCATCGGCCAGGACCTAAAAGAATACGGCCCTTTTGAAGAAGATGACACAACCGAACTTCCAATTGAAATAGCAAACCTTCTCATAGACAAAGGAAACGCAGAAGAAGTATAATCACTTCAAAATCTCATAAAAAGCATCAAAAATAGGCACATCAGTAGTAATCAAGTGATAATCTATCTTCTGAGCAATGCATGCATCTGCAATACTATCACAATGTTCATCCAACTGCTTCTGATAAGCGCTTCTTAATCTTGGGCTAATACTCGCCCTAACC
>JASMCJ010000029.1 GCA_030753365.1 Candidatus Woesearchaeota archaeon | reverse complement strand
TGCAGTTCCTGTAGGAGTAATAAGTGACCCAAGAACGTCTTCTATGAACATGGTAAGTGATTATTTCAGCTATTGGGAATCATACTATAATAATGTGGTTGTTATTGGATACGATAATCAGGAAGGCGCTTTGATTGCAGGGTTATATGCTTCGTTCCTTAATGCTCCCCTTATAATGGTGAACGATGCAAACCTTGATGATTATAAATCACAAATTGAGCATAAGAATGTGTATATTGTTGATATTGATACTGTTGATGTAAGCGTTACGAGCTATATCAGCACGAATGCGCAATCTTCTATGGACTATACCTCTGAAACCCTAAAGACAAATGTAGGTGTTAATCCTTATGCTATATTGAATGCTGATGTCTTTGTTGCAGAATAAATGGCAAATAAAACTTTACTTGCGGTTATAGGAGTAGTTTTGATAGTGATAGTAGGCATAATAATAGCAAAACTCAGTGGAAGAACTGGGCCGCCTACAATAAGATTTATTGATGGCAGAACAAGCCTTTCACTTTCTGGAGAAGTTTACCTTGATGATAAGTATATGGGAGAAGTTGAGAAAGGGTTTTTTGACAAAATGCCTGAAAGCTATTGTAGTGGGAAGCATACAATTACATTAAAAAGCTTAGAATATGAGCTCAAGTGGGAAACCCTGCCTTCAGACTGCAGTTATAGCTTGGTAACACTTGATTATGGAGAAGCTACGGAGTAAATTCTGACATTATAAAAGTTTACTAAGTTCTTCTTCAAGAACTTTATAAGAAAAAAATTCTTTGCCTATCCTGTAATTATGATCTGTTACTTCTTTAACCAATGAAGGGGAGCTAATCATAGTTTCTATAGTCTTGATAGTATCTTCTGGGATTTCGTTGTTATTTATCTCTATAAATTTAAAACCTTTGGGCCTGATATCTTGCTCGTATACACTAAACCTATTGACCACTAAAGGTTTCTTGAAATATACTGCTTCGAGCAACGCATTCCCAAAGCCTTCATGAGAAGAAGGATATGTTACAAGGTCTGCATTAAGATATACATCTCTTAAATTATAAATTCTCCTGTTATCCTTAGCGATTGCGTGTGTATGATTAACATAATCACCTGTTAAGATAAGCTTAACACCCTTTTCTTTTGCATAATCAGCAATAAATTTCAAATATCCATCATTGCCTTCATCTCCGTCTAAACCAGAAATAACAAGGCATGCTTTTTCAGTTAACCTGCTTACAAGATCAATAGCATTTTCTATTTTCTTTCTTCTAACAATACGCGTAGGCTGAAGTATTATGTATTCTTCTTCATCTATACCAAAAGTTTTCCTAAAAGTTAAAGAATATTCGTCAAGAGTGTAATCTGGAGGGTTCTCGAAGTCCATAACATTAGGAATGATGGAAGATGAGATGCCTCTCTTTGAATAAAGGTTATGCTGAGCAATAGAGTTAATCACTACATTTGAAATATTTTTTGTAGAAGAGGGAAATGCTGCATCTAAAATATTTTTAATATTATTTACTTTAAATCTTTTGCGTTCCCAGTAAAAATCATGGTGATGCGCAATTGTTGGTATATTACTTTCTGATATAAACTCTGATAATGCGAGACCTAAAGGGATATTCATTGGTATTGTTAATGCGTTCTCAGCAACCAATAGATCAATGCTAAAATCATCAACAAATCTGCTTACATTATCTCTAATCTCATCTTTTAGCCCGTCAATTGTTTTCTTAGCTTTTCCAGCTAAACATTCTTCTGTACCAAAACAAGAATTATATACTTCCTTAATTTGCCCATTATCAAAGTGAAATGATTCATCAACTCTTGATATATCTTCTAATCTTTTTCCATTAGGAATAATACCCTGAGGGATATCCATTTCTCCTGCAAGAAAATAAGAATCATGACCCATCCTTCTAAAAACTTCTGCCCATTTATAAGTCTCAAGAGAAACTCCATCCTTGTCAGCAAACCTTGCTGAAACAATTCCAATATTTCTGTGATCATGCTTTTGAGCAGATGAGTGTTCCATGTTATATAACTAAACATTGACGTTTTACCTTGTTCTGTCTATTGGATATAGGTTAATTATAAGCTTTTTGGTAATGGGAAATATATACTATGTTTAGAGTCAAAAACAAATGTTTTTAAATGAATAATCTCATTTTAACTATATGAACCCCCTACAGGAAGTATGCCTTGAGATAATACATGAACTAAAGAAAAAAAGAAACAAGATTAGAAACCAAGCCAGTTTTAATTCTCTCAAGCTAAAAATTGTAAGGAAGCATAATATGGAGAGGATTCCAAAAAACATAGACATAGCTAATGCTGCCTCTAAAAAGGATAGGGAAAGGTTCAAAGATATTCTCACAATAAAGCCTGCAAGGACAATATCAGGGGTTGCGGTGGTTGCAATAATGGGGAAACCATACAAATGTCCTCATAAGAAGGCATGCATATACTGCCCTGGAGGAGTAGGTTCTGTGTTCGGCAACATGCCTCAGAGTTATACAGGCAAAGAGCCTGCAACAAGGAGAGCAATAAGGAACAAGTTTGACCCTTATCTTCAGGTGATGAACAGATTAGAGCATTATGCTGCAATGAACAAGTCCTTTGACAAGGTTGAATTGATAATCATGGGAGGAACATTTCCGTCATTCCCGTCAAAGTATCAAAAGGAGTTTATTAAATCTTCTTTTAAAGCAATGAATGATTTCAGTGATACTTTCTTTAAGAAGAAAGAGCTTGACTTTGATAAGCTTAGTAAGTTCTTTGAGCTGGATAAGGATGTGAATGACAAGGAAAGGGTTAAGAGGATACATAAAAGATTGCTGGAGATGAAGGATAAAGGCAAAAATGGAATTGAAGCTGAGAAGGAAAAGAATGAGACTGCTAATATAAGATGTGTAAGCCTTGTTCTTGAGACAAGGCCTGACTATGCAAAACTAAAGCATGCGAACAAGATGCTTGAGATGGGATGCACAAAAGTTGAGATGGGAGTGCAGACTATCTATGATGATATACTTAAAAAAATTGGAAGAGGGCATTCATCTGATGATATTATCAATTCTACAAAAGCGTTAAAGGATTTAGGGTTCAAAGTTTGTTATCATGTTATGCCTGGGTTGCCTGGCGTGGACAGGAAAAAGGATTTGTTTGCATTGCAGGCATTGTTCGGCTATGAAGAGTTAAGACCTGATATGCTTAAAATCTATCCCTGCATGGTGTTGAAAGGCACAAGACTGTATAAACTATGGAAAAAGAAGAAGTTTAAGCCAATAACGACAATGCAGGCCGCTAATCTTATTGCAGATTTTAAGAAGATTGTTCCAAACTGGGTGAGAATACAAAGAGTACAGAGAGATGTTCCTACTTTTATGACAGAAGCAGGTGTTGACAGGACAAATTTGCGCCAGTATATTGAGAAAGTTATGAAAAAGAGGAAGGTAAAATGCAAATGCATAAGATGTAGAGAAGCAGGGCATTTCCTTATGAATCATAAGAAAGTAAAGGTTGGAAAAATTGAGATTTTAGTGCATCATTATCTTGCGTCAGATGGGAATGAGTTCTTTATATCAGCAGAAGATGTTAAAAATGATATATTATTCGGATTCTGCAGACTGAGATTTCCTAACTCTTATCTAAGGAAAGAGATTAACGATGACACTGCTTTGATAAGAGAACTTCATGTGTTCTCGCCTGCTGTGGCTATAGGAAAGAAGTCTAAGAGTTCTTACCAGCATAGAGGAATAGGAAGAAAGCTGATGGGGGTGGCGGAAGAGACTGCCAAAACATATTATAAGAAGAAAATGGTTGTTATATCTGGTGTTGGAGCAAAAGAGTACTTTAGGAAGAAGTTAGGGTATAAGAAAGAAGGGCCTTATATGTCCAAAAAGCTCTAAATCTAAATAAAATTTATAAATTATTTAGTTTGGGTTTTATACCCCGATGCTTGCATCGGCTTAATACGCAAACTAAATACTAAAAATACCCCGCAGCTTGCTGCGATTGGGATTTTTTATTATTTCAAAATTCTTGTCAATTTCGGTTATCTCAAACAAGATATTTCTCAAAGGCGTGACTATAAGCCCTGCAAGGCTTTCCAATTTAGAGTTTGTTTCTTTAAGGTAACGTGCGTACTGTCTTAAAGCTTGTCCCATTCCTTGCCTATGATCTCGTATTGTCTCCTGTATTAAGCCTTTATTTTTAAGCAGTTCCTTGCATTCATGGAGAAATGATTTTGTAGTAGAACTGTTCAGCCTGTTCTTTAAAATTATAATCTCTCCAAGAGAAGAGCTAATGCTGTTCTTTGTGAGTGAAACTAATTGATATAATCTTTTGAAATTCTTATCGCTTATATCTCTTTTAAAAAAGCCTGATCTTTTGGTTATAAGCCATGTTTTTGTTATCTTAGAAAGGCCTCTTTGGAGAATTTTGAAGTCCTTCTCAAGAAGGCTAAGCAGAGAGCGGAGGTTGTTATCTGTCTTGTTGAACCATAACCATAAGTAGTCAGCAAATCTTGCCAGTTCGCTTATATCTTTTCTTAAGTCTTCAAAAGGAATTCCGTTCTTGTTTGGAGCATATGTGATTATATTGTGATAACTTCTTATAAAAAATCTGTCTAACTCTAAGAAATCTTTTAAATCCTTTTCTATGAATTCTTCTAAATGTCCCAGGCTTTGTTTATTGAACCAACTCATGATAATAATTTCATTAATAGAAGTATATAAAGATTGCTAATGTTATTATGTTCCTCTAACTTCAACAGCGGTTTCTGTAGAACTCATGTAAGCATATTCAAGCTTTAAATCAAGCCTTGTGACATAAGCTTCCTTTGGTGCTCCAGAGAAGGTGCAGAAAGTGAAGCCATTTCCATTAACAAGCCTTATTTCAGATGGTTGGCAGCTTCCTTCTAGATTACCTAACTTAGGTTTTCCTTTGACATTGACAGTATCATAATCACCAATAGTTAAATCAGAAGGCGCAGTATTTACGCTTGATTTTTTAATAACTTTGCCATTGCCTGAGTTTTTGATAGAGACCTTGTATTTAATATCATTTACCATTGCCTGGGGTACAATGCCTGTTACTGCAACAGGAGCTCCCTGGCCGCCAGAAACTGACTTTTCAGCCATATTACATACTTTCTCAGTTTGTGCATAGGGTTTTAGGTCAACGCAGACATCAGTTGAAAATTCGGTTTCATAAGGATAAAGAGCAGTTGCCTTAATTTTTGTGTTAAGAACGCCTGTTGGGAAAGCATATATTACGTTTACAGCTTCTTCTTTCATTGTGGCATAGCCGCCTTCATGATTGTATTGAGTTATTGCTTCTATGGTTTCTATAGTTTCTTCCGGTTCTAAATCCCCAGGTATAACAGCATGATTTACTATTCCTTTAATAATTCCTGTA
>JASMCJ010000028.1 GCA_030753365.1 Candidatus Woesearchaeota archaeon | reverse complement strand
ATAACACCTGAAAAAGCCATTAACAAGATAGGCTCGGAAGTAATAGCAGAGCTGGCTAATAAGTATGACATTCCGGTCTATGTATGCTGCAATTCTTGGAAATTTGATTACCACACAATATTTGGCTTTGAGGAAGAAATAGAAACAAGGAAGGAAAAAGAAATCTGGAAGAATCCTCCTAAAAACACAAAAATATGCAATTACGCTTTTGAAAAGATTAACTTAAACTTAGTAACCGCTATAATCTCTGAGATAGGGGACTATAGACCTTCTGTATTCATTGAAGAAATCAAAAGAAACAACGATTGGATGTGCAACAACCTGTAAAAAATATTCTAATTAGGACGCTCCCTTATTTCTCTTTCAAGTTTCTTTATTTCTTTTTTAATCTCATCAATCTTAGAAACATTATCTTCCTGATTAACCAGTTTTCCACATTCAGGACATTTAAAATTAAAATCAGTAGCCTGCTCAAAATCCAGCCTTATACAATTATCACCACAAACAAAGAAATAATTGCCATCTTCCCTTTTCAGTCTGCTCTTAAGGTTATCAAGCTTTTTTCTTTTAAGATCATACATAAGATATTTTACTCTTTTAGGGTTAAAAGTCCAATAATAGATATACCACCCTTTTGTTTTATCTTTTTTTCTTATAAAAGAAACCAGATTAGCCTCAAACAACCTATAAAGCATATTTCTTGTAACATTTACTTCTTTCTTAATTTTCTCAGCTATCTTAAATTCTGAAATATTCTTTTTATCTTTGAGGTATCTAATTAAAGGAACAACATCTTCCCCAGATGCTTCACTTACAACATCCTCTATAACCTTTTTTGTAACCCTCATTTTAGATTAATTAGAAAGTGTATTTAAAAACATTTCTAATAATTATCGCTAATTAGCTCATTTATCAGCAATCCTTTGGTTTTTGCCATATTAACATCAGCAATATAACACTTATTTGACCTGTTAAGGTCCTCTAAAGTAAGGAAAAACCAGTCAGTTTTTTTAAATTTAACTGCAATCCAGGGCTCAGCCCCAAAAATATCCGAAAATTCCTTTAAAGCCTCAATTTCTTCATTTGTAAAATATTTCTTACTATCTTTGGTTATCTTACACTCTATTGCCAGTTTTCTTGTCTTATTTCCTACAATAAGGTCAGGAGAAGGAAATCTTGATGATCCTGAACCCGCGCTTCTCTGGCATGCTAATCCCAATGCCCAGAACTGGTGCACTAAATCCCTCTCACCATTGATTCCTTTAGATTTGCAAGACATTTCACACCTTAACCTTCATCAAATCATAAGCACAGAGAGTGTTATCAAACACATTCCTCGCATCTTCTTCCAACTCCTGCGTATTTTTATACCTATTGCTAAAATGTGTTAATATCAGCTTCTCAGCATTAGCCTTGCTTGCAATTAACGCAGCCTGTTTTGAGGTCATATGATAGTACTCCTCAGCTTTGCTTAACAAGTTAGATGCATAAGTAGACTCGCAAACCAACACATCAGCATCCTTTGCCAGCTTATAACAGTTATTACACAGCACAGTATCCGCAATATAAGCTATCTTCTTGCCTTCAACTGTATATGTTGTATCCTTAGGGCTTATTTTCTTCCCTTTGAATGTAACCACCTTATTATCCTGCAGCTTCCCTAACAAAGGCCCTGGAGGTATTCCCAGCTTTTTAACAGCTTTAACATCTATCCTTCTCCTGTCCTCTTCAACAAACCTAAATCCAAAAGTCTTAACCTTATGCTCCAGCTCAAACGCTTCCAATGAAAAGTTCTTATTTTGGAAAAAAATTCCTTCTTTTACCTCTTCTATCTTCATATCCAGCCTTCTGTCAAACACAAAAGCGTCAAACATAGCCTTAAACCTCTCTTTTGTACCTACCGGTCCATATATTTCCAATACTCCGCTATACTCGCTTGCTCCAAGCGTTTGTATCAGCCCAGGCAGGCCTAAAACATGATCACCATGCCAATGGCTTATCAGGATTTTTGTTACTCTTGTAATCTTAATTCCAGCCATTCTAAACTGCCTTTGAATACCTTCACCGCAATCAAACAATATCCCTTCATCTTTATAATCTAGGAAAAAGCCTGAATGATTTCTATCTTTTGTTGGAACCATTGCAGCAGTTCCTAAAAATGTTAGTTGCATTTTAATCATTTAATCCATAACTGTAAAGGTTTAAAAACCTTTTGTGAATAAATCTCTTTTAACAGAAATATATAATAGAACTCTCTTTAGTGTTTCTTTAATATTCTAATATTCACAATAATCAAAGCAATTCCTAAAACAATATCTAATAGTGATTTAATCTTATTTCCAGATTCATATTGAAAAAATCCAATAACAATAAGACCAAGTCCACAAAATACAATAGGAATTGTAGCAAGTTTCTTTGCTGAAGAGATTTCATGTTTTTTACTAGAATATAATATATTATTCCGATTATTATACTAACCAATCCTCCTATTCCAACAGCAATTGCTCCGCCTTTTTGTCCTACTGAAATCAGTAGAAAAGATAATATTCCAAAAATTATGCTCATAATAATTATTCTTTTTAAAATAAGATCTGGGTCTTTGAGGTTTAATGTTTCTTTTTCAGCCATACTCTTACTATTATAAAGATTATTTAAATAATTATCTATTACCTCTTTCAATGTGACAGATTCTCAAAAGAAACCTTTAAATATAAGCAAACTCTAAAAGACCTATAAAACTAGAGGTGATTTTAATGAAAGGTTTACTATCTAACAAAAAAGCTCAGATGATGAGTCCAAGGAAGATTATATCTTGGCTACTAGGATTAGGTTTTCTTGCATTAGGTTTAATTCCTTTGCTGAATAAGTTTAATGTCATAGGATTTACACTTCCGGCAGTACCAATGCTGGCAATCTGGATACTTTGTGTTGCAAGTGGTATTTTCTTATTAATCGATGCAATAAAAGAAGGCATGGAAAACGCACTTAGAATCGTTACCGCTCTTGTTGGCATAGTGATACTGGCTATAGGCACAATTCCTTTACTGAACCAGTTCAATGTCATCAGCTTTCAGTTACCAGCTATTGGCCAGATAATCGACTTCCTATTCGTTGGAGCCGGCCTATTGCTTATAATTGGCGGTTTTATAGACTTTTAATTTTATAAACTAGAATTATTAAACAAACCTTTATTCAGTCTTAACAACTTCTTCTTCAGAACCAGACTTAGTAATTGGTCTTCTTATATCAATAGGAATAACTCCTTTCTCCAACTCCATCTTTGCTATTTCAACAGGATTGTATTTAATTCTTTTAAGGTCTTTCTCACTCAGTTTAACCTTAAAAGGAGCGCCCATGCTAATCTGCAAAGCTCTGCTTCCAACAAGTCTAGCCCTTTCAAACCTTGTGTACTCTTCCATTGGAATTTTTTTATTATCCATATTAACCTCATATATTAAGTATATTTAGATTAAGAAAATAATTGATTTATAAATGTTTCCTTAATTCCTGCGTTTTTTTAATAGATAAGTCAATCATAGCATCAATATCTTCTTCAGTAAGCGCACTGTCCCCGCCTTTCTGTAAAGCACATATTGTCCCATCTGAAGTAGCTGCCACAGTCAACCTTGAATCCACGAACACTTCTTCTTCATTAGTAGGATCAATCACATATTTTTCTCCTATTTTATAGACTGTAACAGATAACGGCTCTTCCTTCAATTCAAGCTTCTTTTCTGACTTTTTCTTATAATCTATCTTTTCCCCATCAAACGCAGGAAAATGCATATCCTTAAGAGCAGCCAATGCTGCAAGTGAAGAAGCATCAAACAAGTTACCTTCATCATTCACAGTGCATATATCAATCAATAGTAACCAAACCTTTTCTCCTTCTTTTATGCATAACTGCTTAAAATCCATTGCTTCACTTTCTCTTAATCCCCTATCAATAACTCTTGCAAGTTCAATAGCTTGTATGCTAGGAGGACCATTCTCAAAATCAGGATTAGATAACGGTGTTAATTCAGCGCCTACCATAATAGTACCTTCACCAGGCTTGTCAGGATAAGGCGTTCCTATTTCTGTCTTAACCCCTACTATTACTTCTGTGTTTCCAATTTTAACTCTTGCAGAGCCTTCAGCGCTCTTAGAAATACCATATTCTACTGTTATCTTCCTATGTTCATCATTTTTTCTGCCGTCAAACCTTATGTTCTCATTAAGGCAGTTGATTATATGTAATTTTAGATTATTATACATTTTATTGAGTATTATATTTCTCCTTTAAGGCTTTTTTCTGAATTTCAAATATTTTTTGGCATGCTTTCTTTCCTAATGCCACACCTTTTTTGATATCTTCAGCTTTAATCATTCCATCCATTTGAAGCAGGCTTATTTTACCTGATCTTGTTGTAACAGCAATAGGAATGTCCACAGCTCCACCTAGATCTTCTTCTTCCTTGCTCAAGTCAACAGCAACTTCTCCATTAACTAATCCAACTGCAACAGCAGCAACAAGCTCTTTCATAGGAATTCCTGCCTCAGCCAAAGCTATTGACACCGCGCAAATACCAGCACATCTTGAACCAGCATCTGTCTGTGGAAATTCTATAAAAATATCAATAACTGAATTAGGAAACTCATTAAGGTTTATAGCTGGCAGAAGCGCTTTCTGTGTTACAAGCGAAATTTCCTTGCTCCTTCTGCTTGAGCCTGGCCTGATTCTTTCTCCTGAACCTGAAAAAGGCATCATGTTATAACTGCATCTTAAAACTCCCTTCTCAGGGTTCTGAAGAAACTTAGGATAAAGATTCCTTGGACCATACACTGCTGCATAAGCAATAGTATCCCCTATCTTAAAAGAAGCAGAACCGTCAGCCCTCTTTATGATTCCGGCTTTCGCTTCTATATCTCTCAATTCATCAAATCTTCTTCCATCAGGTCTATTCATTTTTCTTGCAACACTCCTCTAAATATGCTTTTATTTTATCAGTTAATCCGCTTATATGAGCTTCTCTTTCAATTTTTCTTATTGTGTTTACAGCAACCAATTCATCTGCCGGGCTTCCATCAATCCAAATTAACCCATTTTGTCCTACTGTAATCTTGCAATTAGTATTTTCTTTGATTAAACTTACCATAGAACCTGCTTTTCCTATTATTCTTGGCACTTTGTGAGCGTTAACCTCTATAATTCTACCGCCAACAAGTTTTCTTAAGCCAGGGCCTTTCATTGTAAGGTCAATCAATTTCTGAGAAGTAACATTAAGTATTTTTGTTACAATATAATCTCCTAAATCATAAAATCTGGTCAAATCTGCGCCTTTGTTTATATATTCAGATGTTGCATCTCTAACGCTTAGCATAGCAGAATAAGCTGAACCTGTATCAACTCTCCATCCTGAGAAAGAAATATCTTCTATCTGCCCAATTATTACGTCATCCCTCTGAGGCATATATCTGCCTGATAAAGGCACTAGGCTAATTTCTTTATCTCTTATATTAACCAAACCAAGCTTAGAAGCAACTATACCTTCTTTATCCTTATAAGTTCCATAACCTGAAGAATACTCAATACCTTTCGCTAATTCTTCACCAGGAACTACAATGTCTTTATCTTTAATCAGTAAACTCATTCTTTTTCTCTCCAGAATAAGGAATTATGCCATCATTTATATATCTTTTCAAAAATTAGAGAAATTTAATCCTTCTTAAAGCAATTTTCCTATTTCTACTTAGTATTCAGCACTTTGCTCTCAACTTCACCATGACACAAGGCATTCAGTTTTTGGTGAAAATCCTCTTCAAGGCCTCCAGGCATCTCAACAACTGCCACAAGGCTGCCATCATTCTGCCATTCCTCTTTCAACAGCTTCCCAAAACTCTTCATGATAGGGTAAGATTTAGGTGCATAACTTGCAGGTATCTTCACTGCAAGCTCTTTAACTTCAAATCTTATAGGCAATATAACTCTTACTTTCTTAAGAATATCCTGAACCTGAACCTGAACAGACTTCCTTTCATCTATATGCACCTTTGCAGCTTCAATCGCATTTTCTATCCTATTTATAGGATGAGGAATATGCGTCTTAGGATCAACACCATTCTTATGGATAATCTGTATAATCTGTTTCTTCTTTTGCTCCCTTAACTTATTTTTATACTCAGTTGTTAAAGGAATATCACCTTTTTTTACGATTATTTCAGCAATCTCAAATATATCAGAAATCCCAAAAACAGCTTTTATATCTTTTTCAGAAGCTTCAAGACCTTTCTTAACATCCGAGAAAATCTTTTCAGTAATTAACACATCTCTAATATCAATACTTTCTCCGCTCTTAAGGCTAAGCGCCTTATCAGGCTCAACACAAATTTCAAAATCTTTGCCTTCTTTTCTAAGTCTTGCTATATCGAGAGAAACTCTTTCTTTATCGCAGGTTATTCCAGCCATAGTGAATCTACTTCTCAGACCTTTTAACTTCCTTAAGCACTTTTTCTATTTTGTCCTTGGAAAACTTACTGAACTTCTTTTCATCTGTTCTTACATAAGCTGCGTCAATTCTACTAGCATCAAAATTCTTATCAAGCACTTTTGCAAGAGCTCTTATAGCAAGCTTCAGACTATCTTCAATTGTAAGACTTTCCTTATATTGCTTATGCAATATTTCTTCTATTTCAGTCTCACCTTCACCAATAACACTTGCTCTATACTGGAAATATATTCCAGTAGGGTCTGTCTCAAACAGTTTAGGTCCTGTACCATCAACGCCAGCAACCAATATGCTGACACCAAAAGGCCTTAGTCCAGCGCTTTGAGTGCAGATCTGCTTTAAATCACAGATAGCCTTAACAACGCTAAGAACATCTATCTTAGAATCATATGTCATCCTATGCTGCTGCGCTTTTGTCTGTGCATTCTCTATCAAAACCCTTGCATCAGACAAGATTCCTGAAGCACTTGCCCCTATATGTTCATCTATTTGGAACGTCTTTTCAACAGACTCTGGTATAATCAGGTTGTCCATAACCCTTTTATCAGTAACTAATAAAACTCCATCAGAACAAACTATTCCAATAGCTGTAGAACCTTGCTTAACCGTTTTCTTAGCATACTCTACCTGTAACAATCTACCGTCAGGACTAAACATTGTTATGGCCCTGTCATAACCCATTAATTGATGTGGCATTGGCTGCATTATTAATCATCCTCCTATTAACGTTTTTTTAATAAAATTAAACCATCATCTTCTCGGCTTTCTTCAGTATGCCTGAAACCCCTACCGAGCTGATAATAACATTCTGGTTATCAATCTTCTTAACTAATGCTACTACAGCTTTTAGATGGTTTATATATTTATTGTTTACCTTTATAATACCCTTCTGAAGTTTAGGATTATACTTATCTTTAAGAAACATTAGTCCTGCCTTTGCAAACCCAAGTTCTCCTAAGAAACTAAGGCAGTTTGAATGAATACTTTTAATTAATTCATTAGAAGATTTGACTGGCGATTTAGACAAAACCTGGAACACCAGATATCTCTTTTTTTCCCTTAAACTTGGAAGAAGTGGTTTTACTTTCATAGAATAAATGTAGTGTAAAATTGTTTATAAAGGTTGCTATTGGTTGATTATAGTGTTAGAACTACTCATAAGAGGTAAATAATGAAAAGGTTTAAATACTACCACTATAAGCTATAATAAGGGGTAAAATGACAAATATACAAGTTTATAATTCACTGGATGAAGCTCTTATGGATAGTGCTAAGAATACAAATCCATTACATTATATTGACCCAGTTAATGGCAATGAAAAAGAGCAAAAAGAAGAATTTCTAGCTGGTAAAACACAGAATCCTAAA
Source organism: Candidatus Woesearchaeota archaeon (assembly GCA_030753365.1). Lineage (GTDB taxonomy): Archaea > Nanobdellota > Nanobdellia > Woesearchaeales. The sequence continues at coordinate 23,305 of JASMCJ010000028.1, read as the reverse complement.
TTTCAATACAAAGACCTAGAATATGACCCTAATGAAATCAGAAACATGCTAAATTCTATTGAAATACCAGATGATGCTCTAGGACAAATGTTTCAGCAGAAAAGAAGGAATACATTACTTGAAAACAGAATTATAGAAAATTTAGGGAATGAAGACATTGTTAGGGAAGCTAGTTCAACAATTTATGGAATCCCAAATGAACAATTAGTAGGTTATGCAGATAGTTTACTTAGACAGATTCCAAACATTGAATTTGAAAAAAACGTTCCATCCGATATGATTAAAAAAGCCTTAGAAGAAGCTCTAGCTAATAATGACATAACTGATTGGCAGGTTGAGTTCTCAGACAAGAAATTAACCACTGCTTATCCTGAAGAAAAAAGAATTACTGTATGCAAAGATAGAGGTTTCCCTGATATAGATCTTACAAGAGCAGGTATTCATGAAGTTGATGTGCACGCCTTAAGAGCTACTAATGGATATGAACAGCCTCTTAAGATATTCGCAATAGGCTTGCCAGGATACCTTCCTACAGAGGAAGGATTAACATCATACTTCGAAGAAGTTATAGGCAACACTAATAAGGAAGTAATGAGAAATTATGCAGGAAGAGTTATAGCTGTTGATTCTGTATGTAAAGGATTAGATTTCAGCGAAACATTTGACAGGCTTAAGAACTATGAACTAACAGATGACCAGGCATGGGACCTTTCAGTTAGAGCACATAGAGCCGGTGGCTATATTAAAGACCATGTCTATTTAGAAGGCCTTGTAAAAGTAAGAGACTTTGCTGAAACAGACGGAGACTTTAGAACACTTTACGTTGGCAAAGTAGGTATTGATAATCTACCCTTGGTTAGAGAACTTCTAAAAGAAGGAACACTCAAAGAAGCAAAATATGTTCCAAAGTTTGTTGAATAATTGTAATAGTCTTCTTTATTTTATTCTAGCAACCCTTTTCCCCTTACTAACCTTTCTCTTAATAGGAACCTTTTTCACACCAACCTTCTTAACAGCCTTCCTTTTAGAAAATAATCTCTTCTTAGTAACAGGCTTTTTAACACCAGTTTTCTTTATAGCAGGAGGCTTCACTACTTTAATGCCTTCCCCCTTAACCCTCTTAACAGTTCTCTTTAAAGACTGAATCCTTTTATACAGCTTCCTTGCTTCCGCTTTGCTCATCTTGCTGAAATCAGTTTTAGGCTCTTCAGTTTCTGCCAAGATTGGCTTCTCAGACTCTATTTCCCAGCTTTTTCTTCTTTGCAACCTAAGATGCCTTAGAAAACTTCTTAATTTAATAGGATTAAGTTCATTACTAGAAAAAATTGATTTGTTCATCTTACTTCTTCTTAAACATTCCCCCAAACAATCCTTTCTTTTGCGGCTTCCCAGCAGGAGGCATAGGCATTATAGGAGCTGGCATTCCAGGTCCAGGAGGAGGATTCAAAGGCGGTGGCATTGGCGGAGCTCCAGGCGGATGTGGAGAAGGATTTTGTCCTGACCCTAATGGCATAGGTGGATTAGCAGGCGCTTCCATAGGCGGCGCTGGAGCAGCAGGATGTTGCACAGGTGGTGGTGCAGGCTTATTAATCAAATCAGCAAGAGCAACTATGCCTTGTGCAATCTCTTTATTCTCATACAATGATTTATCAATCTTCTTTTCAATAACACTAAGTCTATGTATGTATGGATCAACTTTTTCAAGTTTCACTTCATCACTTGCTAATCTGATGACTTCAATCAATTCTTTTATATTATTATTTAACTCTTCAATCTTTTCAGGAGAGAATTTAGAAGAAAGCTCATTTTCTTTAAGCTCATTAAGTTCTCTTTTTATTTTGAGTATATCCTTTTCGGGAAGAAGCTCATAATCGCTGTCCACCATTAGCATCAACCTCTTTTTAACTATAGGTATAATTTAAATACTATCTTTATAAATCTTACGATAAATGTCAAGAACCATCAGAACAACAGAACGATTCTTGAGCATGCTCAGAATTTTCTACTTTTCTGAAATCACAACAAGCGAAGCTTATTTTTTGTCAAAAACATGATGGAAAATTCCGAGCATTTTATAAACCCTTTATTAACTAATTAGTTCTATGGGCCCGTAGCATAGTCTGGTGGTGCGCACGAATCAAAAGTTTTTTTGATTGCGATACTGATAACCAGACTTAGACATCGTGAGGCAATAGCCCGATAAAGGTCCGGAGTTCAAATATCCCAGAGGGAGACCACAAATTCCTCTGGATTTGGGAGTCTCCGCGGGCCCATTTTTTAATATCCTTTTATAATCTTGAATCCTTTATTGTATCCAACTTTCTCTAACTCTTTATTTAATATGCCCAAAAGACTTCTACTATCACATTTTGTTAAACTAATCATACAAAGATCTTTCCATCCTTGCTCTCCTCTTCTATGCTTATATAGATTAGCCTTATAACCTAACCTACCAAGGATATATTTTACATTTTCTGCTAGTTTAGGTGATGTTGTATTAAAACAAAATCTTTCCTTTAAATATCCATCAGTCAACACTAAGCCTAAAAGAAAGCCACTTAAGAATCTATTTGAATAAGAATCAATTGGTTTCTTAAGACCTACAGTATGTGTTTTATTTGACCCAAAATCAAGGGAATCATAAACATAATTATAAATGAATTTTGAATTGAATCTTATGTTAGTTCTATTGTACTTTTTTTCTATTTGTAAATTACTTTTTTTATTAAAAAGTTTAATAAAGAATCCTGTATAAAATTTATTAGTTCAATATTGTTTCTATGACAACAAATCTTAATCCTATAGCCTTTGTCCATATAATGAGTGCCATCTCCTGCCCATATACCTAAATATAATCCATTTAATAAGTGATCATGAGTTTTGGTGCTATAAACAATATTTTTACATTTTACCTTTATCCCTTCCAAGAGAAGGTATTTCTTAACCGTATTAGGAGAATCTTTCTTTTCCTTGGCAATAGTACGCAAAGATTTGTCATGGTTATATAATTCACAGAAACTCTTGATTATTTCATGATTGATTTTTTTAGTTTTCATTTAAGGTCAATTAATTTTGCTTAATGAATAACTAAACTTAATTTGAACATAATAAAGGTTTTTATTATTAGATATCCTAGTTTAAGACTTTATAAATTCCACGAATACTTTTTATACCAAATGACTTTCCTTTGTTACTATGAAAATCCTTACACCAACAAATGACGGCGCCATAGACCTTGTTCTTGATACATTAAAGAATAAGAAACAATGCTTGGTATTTGCTAACACAAAGAGATCAGCAGAGAAAGCTGCTGAAGACATTTCTAAAGAAATCAAGTCCTCAACCAAAGAACAGCTTGAACTCTCCAATCAAATCCTTCACGCCTTGTCAAGGCCAACAAAACAGTGCGAGAGATTATCCAAATGTGTAAAAAAAGGCATAGCTTACCATCATGCAGGCCTTATTGGAAAACAGAAAGAGTTGATTGAGGATGCTTTTAAGAAAGGAGTTGTTAAAATAATATGTTGCACGCCAACACTTGCTATGGGACTCCAATTGCCAGCTTTCAGGGCAATCATAAAAGATCTTAGAAGGTTTGGACCAAGAGGTCTCGATTGGATACCAGTGCTTGAATACTGCCAAATGATTGGAAGATGCGGCAGACCTGGTTATGACAAGCACGGCGAAGCCATTGTAATCGCTAATAACGATGGCCATAAAGACAAGATTCACGAGAAATACATATTAGGTGAGCCTGAAAAGATTGAGTCAAAGCTCGCAGCAGAGCCTGCCCTGAGAACTTATCTTCTTTCATTGATTGCAACAGGCTATGTGAACGATTTAAGCCAGATATTCAACTTTTTCAAGAAAACATTCTGGGCATTTAATTATGGCGACATAGAAAAACTGGAAAGCATAATTCATGAGATGCTAAGCCTTCTCACCGAATGGAACTTCCTTGAATGCAGCTCAAAACAGGCAGACAATTCAGGCTTCCAGTCAGCTTCAGATTATGGAAAAGAAAGCTATACTGCCACACCCATAGGCAAAAGGATTGCAGAACTTTACATTGACCCTTACACTGCCAGTAATATCATAGAATGCCTTAAGAGAGCAGATGAAAACACAAAATCATTTCCCTTTCTCCAAGCGCTTTCATACACTATTGAGATGAAGCCTTTATTGAGTGTAAGGTCAAAGGATAGGGAAGAGGTAGAACAAACTCTTCTTAAACATTCATCAAGCCTGCTTATGAACGAACCTTCAGAATATGACTTTGGCTATGAAAACTTTGTAAAATCTATTAAAACCGCCATGATGCTTTACGAATGGATTAATGAGAAAGATGAAGAAACTCTTCTTGAAGAGTTTGGCATACGGCCCGGCGAAATAAGGGTAAAGCTTGAAAGAGCTGATTGGCTTATTTACTGCGCAGGAGAATTATCTAAATTATTAAACTTAAAACCCATAATAAAAGAGCTCATCAAAGTGAGATTAAGGCTCAAATATGGAGTAAGAGAACAACTATTGCCATTAGTAAGACTTGAAGGTATAGGCAGGGCAAGGGCAAGAAAGCTTTACTTCCATAACATAAGAGATTTAGGTGATGTTAGGAAAGCAGAGCTTTCAAAGCTTACTTCTGTCCTAGGAAAGAAGATTGGTGAAGACGTGAAAAGGCAGGTTAGTGGATAATTTATATTTACTTAGAATAAGAAATTAGGTTTGCTTTCTTTAAAGGACTATAAAGAAAACCCACTCCATCTAAATTTTCTTTAGAATACCTAAGAGCTAAAGAAGGGTCTTTCCCTTTTTTTCCACACATAATCATCGCCAAAGCAAAGTACTTTGTTATGTCCAAAACTGTTATCTGAGAAACTCCCAATTCTGCATGATAAGCAATATTAGGGTGAGAATTTGTTCCTATAAGATTAAGCCTATTTTTATAAACCCTTGTAAATGCTTCAGAATTTGGAAGTATCAAATGAGATATGCAGCCAAAAATATATTTAGGCTTTTCCTTCCTAAATAAGTTAATAAAAGGGTTTGTAAAAGTTCCCAAACTATCTCCTTGATCATCAAACCCTAAAACCACTTTATTTGAAAGGTTTGACAAGTCTCCATCACACTCTTTAAGTACAGACTCAATCTCATTAGGGTCATTCTCTTTCAGCCTATTTTTGTCAAAAAGTAGTTTAGTTGCACATTCAAGGTCAAGCAAGTCATAAACCTTAACAATTTTATCCATAGAGCCTTTATCAGGACCAAAGAGAATAACATTACTACCTTTATCTCCTAAATCCACATCTCTACTCAAAGAATTAAGTATATAATGCGCATATACTGGCAAAGGATCTAAATTCACATAAGCATCATCCCTTCCATAGATTCTTTCATAAATTTCCCTTGTATGCTCAGAATGGTCATCCATTGTCAGCACTTTCTTTATGCCTGCGCTATGCAAATGCTTAACAACAACTTCAAGGCTAAAAGGCTGTCCTTCCATTTTTCCCAGTTTCTTTTTTAGCTTAATATCTTCTATATTGCCAGAATCAAACTCTTTTGTATATCTCAAAGCAGGGTCAATATCCTGCCTATTAAAATAATAATAAGGCAAAACCAAGTAAACATTATCCGCTCCTTCTCTATAAGCAGCATCTGCAAGAAGTAGAACTCTTCCAAAACTTTCAGTAGGTGTAATTTGGCTTGTAATACTCCACACCAAGTACACATCCTTATCTTCACATCTTCTTTTATTAGGCTCGTCTGTGTTATCTTCAGTAATTACAGGATTATATTCCCCATCGCTAAATTTCCTATTAATCAGTTTGTCACTAAGATCTCCATCACCATATGCTTCAAGTTCCTTAAGACTTTCTGCAAGCCTTGAAGCAAAGCTGTCATTCGGCCTAACAGGAAACAATAAGATTTCAGACATTTTATTAAGAATTCAGAAAGTTAGGATTTTTATACTTTTATATTCTCAAAACTAACTATTAAAGTTAATAGAATTAAAGAATTATCTTATAGAACACCTTTAAATAACAAAAACACTAATCTATGCCTTTTTCCTCTTTACTCCTTCTTTTTTCCTCATACATCTTTATATCCGCTTCTTTCCTCATACGTTTCACCACTTCTTCTGGATCAACATCTTCTGCAAACCTCCTTGTTTCCATGCCTATATCCATCTTTATTTTTAGTATATCATCAGAAATATATTCATTATGATTCACCTGTCCATACAATAACTTCTCCTTTACTCTTTCCGCTCCTTTTTCATCTGTATCCGGACAGAGAACTACAAACTCATCTCCGCTTATTCTTGCCACATAATCTCCCCTTCTTGTATTTCGGGTCAATAAGACAGCAGTTTCTTTTAATACCTTATCTCCTATATCATGGCCATATGTATCATTAACCTTCTTAAATTCACCTAAATCAATAGACACAAAAGATACGGGCTGTTTTTCTCTCATAGCCTTACTAATCTCACGAAAAAGTACATGCTCAAAAAAGTTACGATTATAAAGCTCTGTTAACTCATCCTTAATCTCAGATTTATCATGAACACGAATATCTATAGTTGCGCCACCATAAAGTTTCCTTATAGTAGTGTCTGCAATCCTCTCTTCTCCAGAAGGAGTCATATATGTATTTCTTGAAGAAGTGAATTCTTCTTCTGTTCCATTTAATATTTTCTCAAGCACTCCAGCTAGAACATCATTATTAGAGAATGTATTTGCAACATCTCCAAACTGGGTTTTTCCTTCAGAATCACCATCATAAATATTTCCATGAGGATCATTAACAAAAAGAATACTCTTATCTCTATCCACCCAGGTCTTAACAGTATAAGACTAAGCATCTTCTGCTTTTCCTTACTTCTTTTAATCCTTCTAGCAATACGTTTTATTCTGCTCATAACTAATAATAAAAAGAGCCGATTTATAAACATTTCTGTTTTAATCACGCGTTAGTAGTAAATAGCCATTATAAATGCACTAAGAATTACCCTTTAAATATGCCCCTATAGTCTAGTGGATATGTTCTAACTACATATGATGCAACCTTGCGGAGGTTGTGACCCGGGTTCAAATCCCGGTAGGGGCATTATTTACACACTAACCTCTCTCAAGCTCTCAACAACCAAATCAGCCTCTTTCAGCTTATCTCTGCTAAATGTGTTAGTAACTCCTATACAATACATCTTCGCTCTTTTAGCAGCCCTCACACCATGCACAGAATCCTCTATCACAACACAATCTTTAGGCTTAATTCTCAGCCTTTTTGCAGCTTTAAGGAAGATTTCAGGGTTTGGCTTCCCTTTCTTAACATCATCTGCACTAACTATTACATCAAACTTCCCTCTAAGCCTTAAAAGATTCAATACAAATTCTATTTTCTCCATTCTACTTGAAGAAGCAAGCGCAATCTTAACCTTATTCTTCTTAAGTTCCCTTAAAAACTCCTTAACATACGGAAAAAGCCTCAATTTATCCCTGAAAATCTTCCTCTGAAGGCTCATTTTTCTCTCAATCAACATCTCAACATCAAAGTTTGTATTATTCAGCTTGTTAACATAAGCAAAGAAATCCCTTGCAGTCTCCCCTGTCTTCTCAATTATCTTTTTCTTAGAAATCTTAAGCTTAAACTCCTTCAACAAGGCTTGTTTCACTTCCATGTCAAGACCTTCACTGTCTATAATCACACCATCCATGTCAAATATTACTGCTTTTACCATTTTAGTAAAATTTATATTGTTTGAACGTATATATATTTTACTATGAACGTATTATTCATCTGCAACCAAAACCAGAACAGAAGCAAAACAGCTGAAGACATATTCAAAAACAAGTTCGATACCAAATCAGCTGGCCTTTACAATGGAAAGCCTGTCACTGAGAAGCAAGTATCCTGGGCTGATACTATCATGGTTATGGAAGACATTCAAAGAACTGAGATATCCAAAAGATTCCCTCAACATTATATGCAAAAACGTATTCTTTCCTTAGAGATACCAGATATTTACACTTTTAACCAACCAGAATTAATTAAGGCATTAAAATCTAAAGTCAATAAGTTATTTTAACCATTCATCAAACTGTTTCTTCGCTTCTTCCTTTGAACGAAACACTTTTGTTTCAGATACAGACAAATCAGGAACATGCTTGGTTACCTTATACAGTTTTCCTACACCATTTTCTACTTCCGCTATAGATACTTCCCATTTTTTTGTAGAATGTTCTTGTATTTCTGCCATTTTATCACCTATGCTTCCCTTCTCTCACAAAACTTTCAATGCTAACGATATCCTCCTTATTCCCTAAATCCAGCCAGAAATCATCAAGTTTCTTCACCTTAACCTTTTTCTCTTTTGCAAGAAGCATAATAGCATCATTAATCTCAAACTCTCCTCTTGAAGATTTATCTATCTTCTTAACAGCACCAAATATCTCTGGAGTAAACATGTACAACCCTGCATTGATAACATCTCCAACAAACTTCTTAGGCTTTTCAGGCATTGAAACCAAAAACTTCTTTTCATCTGTTACCAAGACACCATACTTTTCAGGATTCTTATGTTTCAACCCTGCAACATAACAATGCTCATCATCAATCTTCATCTGTTTAAGGTCATTAACAGAGAAAAGGTTATCTCCATGGATACACACAAAATTTTCATTTCCAACAAACTTTTCAGTGCTTTTAATTGCATCCGCTGTCCCAAGATGTTCCTTCTGCTCTATCAAAGTCACTTCAAATCCATAATCCTTTAAGAATTTCTTTATCTTCTCTTTCTTAAACCTTACAACTATAGCAATCTTATCAAATCCTGCCTTAACAACATTGTTAAGCAGATAATAAAGAAAAGGTTTTCCTCCTATCTCAACCAAAACTTTAGGAGTCTCTTCCGTTAAAGGAAGAAGCCTCATACCCTGCCCGCCTGCAAGAATCACCGCTTTCATAATCATTTCCTGCCATTATTATAAACTGAAACAATCAATTCAGCAACCTTATTAGAATCATGCCTTAATAAATATGTCTTTTCCCAAAGAATCTTTTTCCCATCTATATCTTCTATAAGCTCTCCTTCTATAGGAACCACGCCTATCTTCTTGATCTCTTCAATATCATTCTTCACAATATAAGACTTATCCTTCTCATACTGTTCTATCAGCTTTTTGCTTGGCATCTCATTATTTAACACAATATAATCCACCACTCCTTTGCCAAGGTACTTCTCAATAAACCTCAAATGGTCAGCGGCAGTAAAATCTTCTGTCTGCCCAGGTTGCGTCACAATATTACAAACATAAACCTTCTTGGCTTTTGAATCTTTAATTGCTTTCTTTATATCTTTTATCAACAGGTTAGGCATAACGCTTGTAATCAGTGAGCCAGGTCCTATAACAATAATATCAGCATCCTTAATATTCTCAACAGCAGAAGGATTGCCTTTCACATCTTCAGGCTCAATAAAAACCTCTTTTATAGGATTCCTTTTAACAGTCTGAATCCTTTTACCTTTTATAACAATCTCCTGCTCATTCTTAAGCACTGTAGAATCCTCCAGCTTTGCACAAATATGCGTATCTTCCAATGTTGAAGGAAAAACCCCTCCTTTAAGATTAAGTATTTTGCTCAATTCTTTAATCCCTTCCTGAAAATTTCCTGTTATCTTAGTCAATGCTGCCAATAATACATTTCCTACAGTATGGCCATTCAAAGAGCCAGTGTCAAATCTATACTGCAATAAATCATGCAACAGTTTCTCAGAATCAGATAACGCAATGATATTATTTCTCACATCTCCCGGCGGAAGAATTTTAAGCTCTTTCCTAAGCATTCCTGAGCTTCTTCCTTCATCTGTAATAGTTATTATTGATGCAATGTTATAAGTATATTTTTTCAGTCCTTCTATCAATGTAGGAATACCTGTTCCGCCGCCTATAAGCGTTATTGAAGGCCCTTTCTCAAGCTTGCTTTCATTGATTTCTATGTTCTTCAGGATATTCTCTATTTCTTTAAGATTCTTAATTGTAAAATCCGGGTTTTCAAGAGCTGATTTTGCTTTAAGATTCTGATACATCCCATGCATAATCCTCACAGTAGTCATCCCTAGCTTGTTTGCAATCCTTATCTCAGAATCAATCCTATCACCGACACACAAAATCCTATTCTGCTTAATGCCAATCTTATCCAACGCTTCAAGAAAAACTTCTTCCTTATCAGGATTCTGCGTTATTAAGGATATATCAAACAATTCTTTTATGCCAAGCAGCTCAACTTTTTTATTCTGCGTCTTAGGCTCTCCAAAAGTTACTAAAATCAACGTATAATCCTTTTTTAACTTTTTAAGAAGTTCCCTTACTCCAGGAAAAAGTGAGAGTTCATCTGATTCAAAACCATAATATGCCTTTTTCCCTATTTCGCAAACAGCTTCATCAGCATTATGCTGTTCTGCAAGCTTCAAAAATCTCTCTCCTAAAGGGTTCTTCTTAATTATCTCTTTTATAGCCCTAAAGCCATCTTCAACTGAGCAGTTAAGCCCACTTTTGACCATAGCTTCAACTGCAGCTTTCAACGCTTTATCAATACGCTGCGCTGTTGTATCATACAGTGTATCATCAAGGTCAAATATGATTGCTTTTATCTTGCTCATAACACTTTAGAAGGAGATTATTCTATAAAAAAGTATGGGATATTCTAGCTATTAAACAGCCACTCAATAACAATCGTAGCATAACAGCCCTTAGGAAGCCTAAAGCTTAACACAACTTTACTCTTACCTTTATTCAGCTTATCCTTCCCTTTGTTATTAACCTCAAAATTATCAGGTTTTACAACCATGTTTCTTTCCTTGCCTTCAACGCTAAGCTCCGGCAACTCTCTTATGATAAAATCCCTTGAAGTTAACTCTTCTCTTTCCATTATATTTGAAACAATACTTTCTATTTCCTTATCATTTATTTCTGTTCCAAACCCAATTATAGGAATCTTAACATCTTTCAGTCCATTTTTCTTAATATATTTTTCAACAGTTTCATTCCATATAAAAGATTGGTATGCATGCACATAAAGCTTCAACAACTTTTTATTTACTGCTCTTAAAGCTCCCACAAAATCATTCTTATTCTTCTTCAAAATATCATTAATTTCTCTTTTATAATCAGAATTACTTTCTAAGATTAATTCAACCGCTTTCTTAAAATCTTTTTTAACAATGCATTTCCCAATAACCTGATTATTATCAGAAAATCTCTGCTCCCCAAAATAATTAGGAACTAATAACTTTTTTCCAACCTTCTCCTCAAAACTTCTCAATTCTTTATTAGTAAGATTTCTCACAGTAATCACAAACTCATTACCCAATAAATCACCTAAAGAAACAGGCTTTTTTCCCTCTCCTAAGTAAACTAACTTTATATCTTTTAATTTCAACCTTTCAACTTCTTTCCTACTTCTACTTTTAACAGAAACAACCTGTTCTGTAACAGCCACCTTATCTTTATTGCCAGCAAATCCAATGAATTTAACAGGAATCCTTAAAGATTTTGCAATAGTTTCAACTGCCCTGAGAGTTCCATAATTCTCCTTTTTCAAAGTGAAATAATTATACTCGCCAGTACCATTAACATCTACATTGCTTACTTCCTTCACAATGAAATCCTCAGGTTGTTGTTTTATTTTGTGCATTTTAAATTATATAATCAAATAATGATTAATAAACTTTATTTATATTTCTCAATCTAAAGAATTCTATTCTTCTTAAAAAATACTATAAACCCTATCCATATAACCACAATCAGGGCCGCAAGATAATAAAAAGCAAAAGGATTATTCTGCAAAGGCAGTCCAAGATTCATTCCATAAATGCCCGATATTGCTGCAGGCACGCTTATGAACACTGTAAATATTGTAAGCAAAGTAATCACTCTATTAAGCTTATTGGATAATAATATCACAAAATGGTCCCTCATATTAGATATAGTTCTCAATGAAGATTTACAAAGGTCAAGCCCCTGCTGCGATTCAATAATCAAATCCTTTATAAACTCTTTATCTTCCTCAAAAAATTTCACATTCTTTACTATTCTTTGATATAAAAGATTAATATAATGATACGACGAAACGAAATTGTTAAGTATGCTTTCCTGCTCAAGCAATGCTTTTATGTCTCTGTCAGATAAATTAGTTATAGCTTCCCTCTTTGTGTTAACCGACCTCACCACCGCAAGCGTTGACCTCTCAAAATCCTTGTTTATCAATGAAAACAATTTCAAAAGGCACTTCGGTTTTTGAGTAGTTATGACCCCTATTTTGTCTTCAAAGATTTTCTCCATAAAATCCGGCCTATGTTCAGACAAAGTCAGCACAAAATCGTTCGTTATGATTATCAAAAAAGTATGCAATTCTTTTTTATCATCTGGAGAAATTATCTTTAGTATAACATACAAATCTTTATCATCAAACTCAACCCTTGGAACTTCATTTTTATCAGTTCCAGAAATAAGGTTTTGTTTGTCTAAATCAAAAGTTTTGTGAAGATAACTTAACTCCTTTTCTGAAGGGTCAATTACCTCAATCCAGCATCCTTTCTCAAACTTGCTAAGTTTTCTAAGGCTCTCATCCTTTGGCGTCTTCTTAAAATAATTAATCATTTTAATACAAAAAAACTATCTCCATTAAAAAGTTTGCTTTTTAAGCGCTTAAATCAGTTACCTTTATAAACAAAATCAGATTATTAAAGCATGAGGACGGTCATAGTGGCTTGGTTCCACCTGATCTCATTTCGAACTCAGAAGTTAAACAAGCCAACGTCTTTGGTTGTACTGTATTTTATATGGGAACCCAAGGAAGCTGTCCCTTCTTTTTTTATAACTCATTTCTGTTATTAACCTTAAAATTATAAGTTGCCCTCTAAGAGTCTAAAACACATTATTTGCTCCTTCTAAGAGGTAACAAAACCGAAAGGTTTATAAACAGGTAAACCTTTACTGGCTATGTGATTATACTATGAAAGGACCAGGCAAAATAAAAACAATATTGTACGTAGGAATGCTATTAGCAGCTTCAGCTCTTTATGGGAAAGACAGCCAAGACCCTGAATTAAGGGCTTTAGAAGAATCTGTAAAAAGCAACCCTCAAACACAGGTTTTTGAGTATAATTTAAATGGAATAAGTCAAGGAAATGTTTATGAACTAAAAAGCGGAGATTATTCTATAAAAATAGGCTCTTGGTTTATGATATTCAAAAAAAAATCAGAAGAGAAAGGAACATCTCTATACGATATAGGAAAAGACAGAATTCCTGAGAGAATTATATTCACTGAAGGTCCAGTAAGTACACTAGAAGGAGTTTTAATGGATAGTGAAGGTTTACGTGGAATTGAAGAACCAGATGATTTAGATATTAGTGCAAATAATGCTATTCAGAGAGCAGGAGGCATAACAAACCGTAACACAAGAACAGTAGTAGATACTGAAGGTCTAACAGTTAAAATTATAGATTATAAAGAAGAAGAATATGAGACTTTAAAAGATGAAGAGGCTTTATCATTTAAAGAGTCAATTAATGAATTTTATAATAAATTCCTAAACAAAATAAATGATGTTTTTGGGAAATAGTTGTTTCATTATATTATATAATCCTTCTCAACAACATCTTTAATCTGCTTTGCTTTCTGCTTGCCAATCTTTTCAACTTTCTCCAATTTCTCAGGCTTAGCATTAACAATCTTCTTCACACTGCCAAACTTCTTAAGCAGCGGCTTTGCCAAAGTTGGCCCTATTCCAGGAAGTGAGGAAACAATATACTCCTGCTGCTCTTTCAACGTCAAAGGCTTCCTGCTCCCATGCGGGTTAAACTCAGAACTATCCTCAGAATTCTCTCTCTTTGCAATCACACTAAACAATTCAGCAGTCTCTCTCGGGCTTTTAGTATAAAGCACTGGAATTCCATAGCTAATCGCAATAGTAGCAAGCATTCCTCTTACGGCATTAGGATGCACATTCCTTATAGAATAAATATCTTCAACTCCTTCTATAACAAGCAACGGCTTCTCAAAGTTTCTTTTCAAATCTTTAACCTGTTGTAATAACCTAACATCAATAATAGACTGCACAAAATCTTCAACCTTCTTAAACTCAACTCCCACTCTCTTTGAAAGCAGGTAATCAGCAACCTCAAGTTTTGAAAGCATTACACTAAACCCTGAATCCACCAACTCTTTTATCACTCTTGAACCTTTCTCCCTGTAATCAGCATAAATCTTAATCTTCTCTTCATCCTTAATAAACTCCTGCAAAGGCTTCTCAGGAATCTTATCCAAAGAAAAGCCAACCTTTCCTCTAAGGCTCTGAAGATTCCTATACATCCTCTTCTCTTTATGATGCGAGCTCCATTTATAACTCTCATCCCTTGTACCTTTTGTATAAAGTATAATCACTCTACCCTTATCCTGCCTACCAGTCCTTCCTCTCCTTTGTATAGTCCTCACAGCAGAAGGCACAGGCTCATAGAAAATAACAATATCAACCAAAGGAATATCCAACCCCTCTTCACCAACAGTTGTTGCAATCAAAACATTAAACTCTCCTGTTTTAAATTCCTCCAATCTCTCAATCTGCTCCTTCTGCGACAGACCTGTATCACCCTTCTTCATCTGTCCCACAAAAATCTTCGCCTTAACATCCTTTATGCTGTTAAGCTTCTCTTCAATGTCCTGCGCATTATCTCTGTATTGGTTGAACACAATAATTTTAATATCCTTATTACTCTTAACCTCTTTCTCTACAATCCTCTGCAATTCAACAAGCTTAGGATGCTCAAGTTTTTCATCTTTCATCCTTTGCGCTTTAATCAAAGCAGACCTAAAGTTAAGGTCGCGAACAATATTCTTCACAGCCTTCGTCTTTGTAGTTCTTGACTCAGACTGCAGTTTTTCAAGATATTTGTGCAACGCTGCCACTCCCTGCGTCTCAAGCAGTTCCTGCCCATGATAAATCTTCATAATCTCTGCAAGCACTGAAATCGCGTTCCATAAAGTGAAATTAGTTCTTTCAGCAACCGCATCAATCCTTATTTGGCTTTGAAGCTGTAAAAGGTCTTTCTTGCTCACATAACTAGCGCTCTGCTTATTCAAAAGCCCCAAATCTTTCAGCTTCTTCATCCTATCCTTAAGAAAAGCTGACAGAAACTTCTGCGCCTCCTTAAACACTGGCGGCAGCTCAACTCCTATCCAGTCAACACTAATCTCCTTAATATATGGCTTAACATCAGGATCCTCATCAGTTCTGATTTCTATCTCTTCAATAAACAGATTCTTGCAAACCTCTTTTATCTTCTCCATATCAGAGCCAGGCGATGCTGTTAATGCAAGTATCTTAGCACATTTTGAAAGCTTATTATACTGCTTTGCCACAAACACATAAGCATACTCCCCCACTGCCCTGTGCGCCTCATCAAACACAACCAATGAAACATCTTCCATAGGAATCCTATTGCTTATAACATCATTCTCAATAGACTGCGGCGTTGCAACTATAACCTTAGCATTTCTCCATGCCTCTTTACGTTTCTCAGGGCTTATCGAGCCAGTGAATAATACAACCTCATCCTTCTCAATCTTCATATGCTTCCTAAAAGTGTCCACATGCTGCTGGCACAACGGCTTTGTAGGCGAAAGAATAAGAATCTTTGACTTAGGATAAATAGTCAACCTATGAATCCCCAAGAGAAGCGAAACCGCCGTCTTCCCCATCCCTGTAGGAAGCACAACTAACGTATTTTTCTGCGTGCATGTCGCAAGAATAGTTTCCTGATATAATCTCGGTGTAAAATCTTTAAGCATCAGAAAAAGGTAAATTTCTTTTCTTTATATATCTTGCTTAACATCCCAAACAAAACTACTCCCAGTCCCAAACAAAACCCACCCATAACATCGCTTGCCCAATGAACTCCTAAGTAAACCCTGCTAAACCCTATCAACAAAATCATAAGAATGTTCACTGCTATAAACAGGTTTTTCAAAAATTTATTCTTAATATCATTCCTAAAGAAATAAATCAAGAGAGAAAAGAAAATTATTGCTATTGTCGCATGCCCGCTGGGAAAACTAAACCCTTCTGCATGTATAAGCGCATTGCTTGGCCTTATTCTTATCATAATTAATTTCATTAAACTCTTCACAGCTTGGCCTATAATAAGGCTTGAAACCAATAAAAAAGAATCATAAAACCTTTTCCTTGAAAGCAATACTACCAATAGCCCAATAGCCAATCCTGCAGCAACTTTAGTATCCATAATCATAGTCACAAGAATCATAATTCTATTCAACAATGGATTCCACAATACCATCACTTTCTCATTAAGAAATATATCTAATCTTACATTATTATTAATAATACCATTAACTAATTTATAGAAGATAAACGCTACCACAATCTCAACACCAATAAGATAGAACATTCTTTTCTGCATGTCAACAAAGAATCTTAAAGAACTTAAATAGATTATGGAATCAAAAAACATTATTCAAACAACAATCTTTATAAACAACGCCCCAATTATTACCTTATTGCCAACGTATAAAGTCTTTTTATACAACACTGCATGAGGCAATAAAAACTGCAGTTCATTTTCTTGAACTGTTATACTAAAATGGAAGAACAACCAAAATTTTTAGTTGCTAATGACACATACCTAAAATCAGGTATTCATATTGGCACAAAATTCAGGACAAAGTACATGGAACAATTCATTTACAAGACCAGGCCTGACGGTTTAAGCGTTTTAAACCTGCAAAAAATAGATGAAAGAATAAGAGTCTGCACAAAGTTCCTTTCACAGTATGCTCCTGAGGACATCCTTATAGTCAGCAGAAGAGAGAACAGCTGGAAACCTGTCAAGCTTTTAGGTAAGTTAACCGGCATGAAAGTGTTCGCTGGCAGATATCCTCCAGGAATCTTAACAAATTCTAATCTTGAAAGCTATATAGAGCCAAAAGTTCTATTGGTAACAGATTCATGGCCTGACAGGAACGCTGTCAAAGACGCCGTTAACATAGGCATCCCAGTTATTGCATTATGCGACACCAACAATCAGTCAAACAACATTGATCTTGTAGTACCCTGCAACAACAAAGGCAAAAAGTCTCTAGGCCTTTTCTTCTGGATTCTTGCAAGAGAATATCTTACTAATAGGGGACTCATAAAAAAGCCAGAAGACATGAAAGAGCCTGTTGAAGATTTTACAGAGGAATAATCGAAGATTTTATATATCATACATCGTATTGCAAACATATATTGGGGTATATAAATGAAGAAAGATTACTCAAAAGAAAAAATTCCTTATGCCGACAGTAAAGCAGGGCTTCCAAAAGGAAACAAAGATATTGATTTTTCTAAGATACCTAAAGCTGACAAGGAAAAGCTAAAAGCCATCAAAAGCAAGCTTGACACATTCAAAAAGAAAGTAAACGAAAAGTTCAGCAATTATATTGCAGGAATTGCACTTTTACCTCCTCCAAGACCGGAAGAAGGAAAAAAGCCTGAAAAAAATAAAATTGGCTTACTCATTCTTGTAGACGATTCAGATTCTAAAAAGATGCCAAAAGAAGAGCTAAAAAATAAGCTTGGCACTATAATCAAAAGCATAGCAGAAAAAATAGACAAAGACATTGAAACAAGAGTTGTTATCTTATCCGAACTATGGCAAAGCTGTTATGATGGAAAACATGACCTATTGAAATTAATAGCCATGTCTGCCCCCATACAGGACAAGGGAATGCTACAGGCAATCAAAATAGCAGAAATTCATAAAACCATGGTTCTCAAAAAGTTTGAGAAATATATTATTAGTTATGTTCTTGCAGGCTCTTTAGTCCAGGGCAGGGCAACCAAGACATCTGATATAGACGTCTGGATTGTAATAGACGACACTGATGTCAAAAGGATGACAAGAGCAGAACTGAAAGACAAGCTAAGGGCAATCATAATCGGCATGGGTATAGAAGCCGGCGAAATGACAGGCGTTAAAAACAAGCTCAACATCCAGGTATACATACTAACAGACTTCTGGGACTCATTAAAAGAAGCTAATCCTATAATTTTCACTTTACTAAGAGACGGTGTTCCCTTTTATGACAGGGGAATCTTCATGCCTTGGAAACAACTGCTCAGGATGGGCAAAATCAAGCCAAGCTATGAAGCCATTGACATGTTCATGGTAAGCGGTGAGCAGATGCTCAAAAGGGTTCATCTCAAGCTCAAAGACATAGGCATGGAAGACATATTCTACGCATTACTTACTCCTTCACAGGCAGCTTTAATGCTCTATGGAATTCCTCCTCCCGCGCCTAAAGAAACTCCTGATCTCATGAGAGAAATCTTCGTTAAAAAAGAAAAGCTTTTCGAAGACAAATATGTAAACATACTTGAAAACGTTATCCAGACAAGGAAAAGCATAGAGCACGGAGAAAAGAAAGAATTAACAGGCAAAGACGTTGACAAGCTTCTCAGCGATGCAGAGAAATACCTTAAGATGATCAAAAAGTTGTTCTCAAAGATAGAAACCATCAAGGAAGAGGAAAGCATGCTCCATGTATATGACACAGTAGTTACCATGATAAGAGATGTCTTAAGGCTTGAAGGCATAGAAAAGGTAAGTGATATAGAAATAGTAAACACTTTTGAAAATGAGATGATATCCCTGGGAAAGATTCCCGCAAAATTCTTAAGGATTCTGAACACTATCATCAAGGCAAAGAAAGATTATGACGAAAAGAAGCTCACAAAGCCAGAAGTAGAAAAGGTTAAGAAAGAAAGCAGAGAATTCATCAAGTTCCTTGTAGAATATATGCAAAGAAAAAGAGGAAAAGAGCTGGAGAAAACAAGAATCAGGGTAAAGCATGGAAACAGGTTTGGGGAAGTCATACTGCTCGGAGATATTGCATACATCATCCATGACATAGACCATGAAGAAAAAGAGTTGTCCAAAGCTAAAATCAAGTCTGACGGCAGCCTTGACACAATCGAAAAAGCCTCTTTAGAAGAACTGGAAAAAACATTATCAAAAACAGAAATACCTTCTAAAGTATTCATCAAAGAACCAATCTTTGAAGACCTGAAAAGAGTATTCGGGAAAGACGTTGAAGTTTTGGTTAATTATTGATTATACTAGTTCTTTATAGCTTATCTATTACCCACATACTAGAAAATCTAGGATTTTCGGTATGAACTGAAAAATTCACATAGTGAATTTTTGGTTTGTTGAAAATCCAAAAGGGATTTTAAACACTCGGAATTTTATTCAATGTATTAAATAAAAGCAAGCGAAGCTTGCTAACTACAAACTAGATAATAAAATTCCGACATATTTATATAAAACCTTAATCTATTATATTTCAATGAAAACCGGTTATAAAGTATGCGACGCAATGACTGAAAAAGTCATTTATGTACGGCCTGATGAAAACCTTGAGACCTGCGCAAAGATAATGAAAGACAACAACGTCAGTTCTCTCGTCGTAAAGGAAGACGACAAAGTAAAAGGAATCATGACCGAAAAAGACATAGTAAAAAAGACAGTCGCAGAAGGAATTAATCCATTAAATAAACAAAGTAAAGATATTATGGAAACCAATTTAACTGCAATTTCTCCAGACAAAGATATTTTTGAAGCGTTAATTCTTATGAGAGATATACAAGTAAGGCATCTTCCCGTAATGGCTGAAAACAAGCTAGTAGGTATCTTAACTTTAAACGACATACTAAAGATAGAGCCTCAGCTGTTTGACATACTCGCGGAAAAGATTGAGCTAAGGGAAGAGGAAAGAAAGCCGCTTCGTAACATAAAAGAGAAAGAAGGCATCTGTCAGACATGCGGAGAATACTCAGAAGAGTTAACAAACGAAGACAACGTGCTCATGTGCGAGAAATGCAAAAAAGAAAAATAATATTTATTTTTTTGTTATACAAACCTTAATCAAGAACTCGCCAAATGTAATAAGCCCTGTTTTAAGCAGCAATAATAAATCAAACTTTTTCTGTTTTATAGAAACCTTTCCTCTTCCTTTATTTCTTACAACGTATTGGAAGATGTTTGAAGGAACATCTTTTTTAGGAATAATCACTTCAAAACAATTCCCTAACTCCTTAGTATAATTAGCATCACTTCCTACAGCAAGAAATCTTATATTTTTAGGATAATCTGATTTGGGAAGATTTCTTGTCTTTTTAATATTTTCAAGCTTTGATTTAAGTAATATATTAAAAGGAAATTTATTAAGAACCATTTCTAATATATCATATACACTATTTGATACTTCAACAGCTCCTAACATATTCACTGACTTCAGATATTGTTCTTTATTGAGCTTGCGTATTACAGAAGTTGTCCCTAATACATAAGGATGCGTAACAAACGCAAAAAGATTATCATTAGAAAGCACAAAATCGATTAACTCCTGATATGTTAACTTAAAAGATTTCAACTCATTTAACCCATAAATCATTTGGTTATTAGAGAAAACTATGATATCAATCCCTTCTTTGGTAATATATTCCATTCCAGGAAAACAGAAACAGCCTTTAGGTCTAGCCTTATTCATAAATTCAAAAGCCCTTTTAGGATTCTTATAAGAATGCTCAGTTACAATAATGCAATTAATTCTATTTTCTTCCAGCTTTTCCCACCAAAGTCTACATTTCTTTAACGCTTTAGTATCATTCTTTGATATATTTGGATGAAAGTGATAATCAAGCCTTAGCTTTACAGTATCCATATGTTTAAAGCAACAGATTAATATTATAAACCTTTGGGAAAATTAGAAAGATATTAAAACAAGTATGTAATTATATCAAGTAAAAATCCCAATAGCAGCAAACTGCAGGCATTTTTACTCCAGAAAATGGACAGTATAAAACCTGAGCAAACTCAGGGGTATTGACCCATTTTCGTTGAATAACATGGTAGAAGAGCATATAAAAAATAAATATAAGCATTATAAGAAGTTATACAAGCTTCCAGCCCTTGAAAAGCTTGACTCAGAGTTTGAGTTAAGCACAATAGAACGAGATGATTTGTTATTAAGCGATATCAGAAGAAAGATAAGTGAGAAAATTGACTTTTTCTGCGAGATAATAGAAAATTCATTACAGCCTGATACAGCTTCCATTGCCAGCATGCATGAATGCAAATTCCTTGAAGATGAAGAAAAGGAAAAGCTGTACATGACTTACAAGAAATTGATGCTTATGAACAAGTCTGCCTTGTTGTTGGGAATACATTCCACTGAAGAAGAAGAAGCAACTTTTATCAATGAAGCTTTCAAGAATTTGCCTGAGCTAAAACAGCACATTCTCACTCATGCAAGAAAAATGAAAGATACCTGGGTAAACCATACTGATATACAAGAAGAGTTAGGGTATTTTGGGTAGGATTCCTACATTCATAAAGAATAACTTTATATAATTCTATAGAAGCTTTAGATGTATGGATATTGTGTTCCCTAAGAATAATGAGAATGACTTTATTGAGCTAGCTGAAAAGCTAGGCTATAATAGCTTATGCCTTGTGTATAAGCTCAAAAGCTTTAAGAATTCTTATGATAGCAAAATTAAATTAACCTTTGGTGTATTAGCTGAGCCTAACGAAGTCAGGAAAGCCAAAAAACTTTCTGAATTTGTGTTTGTCAAATCTTCGGATAAGGATAGGGCAGTCATGGAGAACAATAAAAATCTGTTTCTGTTTGGTTTAGAGAAAGCTGCTAGGCATGATTTTATTCATCACAGAGCCGGCTTAAACCAGGTATTATGCAAAATAGCTTACAAGAACAAAATCAAGATTTGTATTCCTTTCTCAGATGTTCTTAACTCTGAAGACGTTGAAAGAGCTAATATCTTAGGAAGGATGCTGCAGAACATAAGAATCTGCAGGAAATACAAGGTTGAAGTATTTGTTGGAAGTTTTGCTTCTGAACCATTTGATATGAGGACTGTCCATGATCTAACAGCTTTTGGTAAGGTTCTTGGTATGAATACACCTTTTCTTCTTTAATGTCAAGAACCACTCACCTCATGAAATTTAATTTTTAGAAGACTGAATGGAAAATTCTAGCTATCTTAGCACAAAAAATATTCTCAGATGACAATAGAAAGCTTTAAATAGAATAATACCTCAAAAGTAGCTTAAGTGGTTATCTTGGATAACAAATCAGGTACTGCAAAAATACATGTCAAGCTCACAAAAGAGCAACTAGAGTTAATCAGCGATCTGAAAGGCATTCTGGGAAGCACAAATTCTGAAGTTGTAAGAACTATTGTAATGAGCTGGCTTAGCGAGAAATCGGTTATACCTAACTCTATAAAGAAAATGTTAAACAAAAAATGAAGAAAATAGTATTATTTTTGTCAATAATTGTACTAGCTGGCTTGGTTAGGGCAACCGATGTTCCCACTTTCATCAGTTATCAGGGTAAATTAGCCAACAGAAGCACAGGAAACCCTTTCACAAACGTTTCTTTCCAGATAAACATTACAACACTGGATAATCTATCTGATGTTAAATGGGGACCTTACAATTTTTCTAATGTAACTGACAGCAATGGCGTGTTTGACCTTATCTTAGGCAGGAATTATCAATTGAACCTTACTGCTGGCAAAGATTACCAGCTTGTTGTTGCCATTGACCTTGATGCCGCCAACTTTAGCTCTGCCCATCTTGTATTTGGCGATGAAAGCCCTACAGGCGATGAGATTATAATTAACGCAGGGGGGCCTTCAGATGCCACAGAACTTGTCATGAAAGATAATGTTACTTCTGTGCAGGTTGAATTCACTAAATACGCTAAATTAACAGGGGCTAATTTTACTGGGCAGGTGAATATGACAGCTAACCTTTCTTTAGCTGATAGATTGACTTTCGGATTTGGAGAGTTTATTGATAATCTTGTTAATAACTGGGTGAAGGTTACTGGAAACCTTAATGTTAGTGAGAATATAAGGGCAAAGAATGCTACCTTTGAGAATCTGAATGTGACTGGGACTTCTTATTTAGGTAATCTGGAGATAAGCGCTAGCCAGATTACGGTTGATACTGTTAATGCTTTAACGAAGTATGTTAATATTCCATCACCTACTAATATTTCTGGTGGGTTGAATGTTAGCAATGGATTGATTGTTAATTCTGGGAATGTAGGTATTGGGACTGCGAGTCCTGACCATCCTTTTTCTGTAGCGGCTTCTCCAATTTTAATCGGGCAAGATGAAACAGCAGGTGTAAGTATTTATCTTGGACAAGAAG
>JASMCJ010000027.1 GCA_030753365.1 Candidatus Woesearchaeota archaeon | reverse complement strand
ATATTCTTATCCATTCTTCCTTTTTACCCCTTATCCAGCCATCATAGATTCTATGACCTGTTTTGTCAAGGAATTTTCTTCTATAATCACTGTTTTGGTAGAGAACTGCTCTTATATTTTCAATGAGTCTTGAACGTATTGCAGGAGTTCTTTTTATTACTGGTATCCATAATGTTTTGGTCCTGATTTCTCTGAGAACGCTGCCCTGCTTTCCTATTGCAAGACCTGGCTTTTCAGCTTCTATGACTACTATGGATCTTTGAGAGTCAAATATGATATTGCTTATGCCTGCTTCTTTAGGAATGAGAGTTTTTATTTCTTTCTCAGCTTTTTCTAAGTCAAGAGTTATGGCAGGATCAGGCCTTAATTCTATCCTTTTTTTGATTTCATCTACTATTTTCTTTATGATACCAGTGTTGTTTAGGAAAAATTCTTCATCTTTCGTATAGAGAACTATGTTAGCGCCTTCAAAACAGGCTTCGCTTATCTTACCTTTTGGTATGTGTTTTAAGATTTCTTTTATTATGTCAGTCATTTTCTTACCTATAAATTAAGAATGGATTTTTATTCAATTAGATTACACCATTATATGTTTATTGATTTTTATTGATTAAGATACTTATAAGAAAAACTATCTTTATGCTTTTATTGTTGTATCTATCTCCTTTTCAAGTATTCTCTTTATGCCTTCACTGGTTATTGATATAACGTCTATGCCATTACCAGATGCTGAATCTCTTTGGATTGCTGCGTTTACGCATTTTACAGCTAGTTTAAGGTTATCATCAACAGAGTTGTCCTTTTTATAGATTGTTTCAAGAACACCATATGCCATAACAGAACCTGAACCGGATGAGATGTAATCATCAATTAAAGTTATGCTGCCATCAGCGTAAATATCATATAAGTAAAATCCTGAGTTATCTTTGCCACCTAATACAAAATGAGAGATTCCAGGAATCATGCTCATCTTTCTTATGTTATAATAAACAAATCTTGCCAAAAGGTTTGCTGCTTCTTTTACTGTGCAATCCATTCCTGTTCTTATTTTCTTTAACCTTAGCTCTGATTCAGCGTATTTTAACAATAATTGAGCATCTGAAACTGTGCCAGCCATGGTTACTGCAATGTTGTCTGTGATAGTGTATATTTTTTTTGCTCTTTTATCTGCTATTAATGTTCCTGCTGTAGCTCTTCTATCAGCTGCAAGGATTATGCTGTCTTTACCAACCAAACCAATGGTGGTTGTTCCAGTTTTAAGCTGTTCTTCTTCCTTCATTTGTAAAACCATAAAGAGAAATATATAAACAATTGAACATAAGCTCATTTATATATCTTTCGCTTTTTTAGTAGGAGATTATGATGTAAAATAGGGAAATGTATTAATTTAGCTTATTTAGTCAAATATAAAGTACACAATAAAAAGATTTTTATAATAGGACTACTTATAGACTTAAATAGTTGGGGGAATATTAAAAATGGTTAAAAGAACTGGCGGAGCAAGAAGGAAGACTAGGAACAAATTCAAGAAGAACATAAGAGATAAGGGTAAGATAAGCCTTAGAAAGTATTTCCAAGAGTTTAAAGAAGGAGAAAAAGTTCTTTTGAAGATAGAGCCAAGCATACAGAAAGGGGTTTATTTTAGAAGATTCCATTCAAAAGTGGGTGTAATTAAGGAAAAGAAAGGTAGTTGTTATAGTATAGTTATTAATGACATGAAGAAGGGCAAGCAAAAAACTTTAGTGATACATCCTGTTCATTTGAAGAAGATATAATCAAGGAGGCACAAAATGCATACAAAAGATATAGTCTCAGAGACTCCTCTTACAATGGCTGAAGTTAAAGAGGATTTGTCAAAGATAAAAGAAGATGAGCTTAATATAAGGGTTAATAAGACAGTAGAATACTTGAACCAGTTTGCTAAGCTTTCATATAAAGATAGCAAAACATTGGTTGAAAAGCTTACAAAGCTTGATGTACCAAGGCTGAAAGA
>JASMCJ010000026.1 GCA_030753365.1 Candidatus Woesearchaeota archaeon | reverse complement strand
TGCTTAAGAAGATTGTTAAGGAACAATTAGAAGAAGTTAAATTATTAAGAGCTGATATAACTGCGAGAAGTAAAAGTAAAGTAAGAAGGAAAAAGAAATGAATATGTTTTCATCAAAAAGAGGAGTTTCACCATTAGTTGCAACAGTGCTTCTTATAGGGTTTGCTGTAGGATTAGGGGCAGTGGTGATGAGTTATGGAAGTTCTTATTATGGAGAAACAGGAGGAGTTACAACTACTGTATCTCAAGGGAATGTTTGTGAAAACATAAATCTTGAAGTGCATAAGGTTAGTAATATAGACCAAATATGTTATGAAAATGGCGGGATAAAGGTTACCCTTGTTAATAAGGCGAATGCAAATATAGATAAGATTAGGGCGCTTGTTACAGGGAATGATGTATATGTTACAGAATTAGAGGAGATTGAACCAGGATATCCTAAAAGTGAAGAGATTTCTTATGATTTTGGAACTTATGGAGATATTAAGCAGATAGAGTTTATACCTATTTTAGGGAGCAGTGGAGCAGAACAATTGTGCTTTGATAATTCTATTCTTAAGGAAAGGATTAAGGGATGTTAGATTATTTTAAACTTTAAATTTTCTATGATAAAGTATTATTATTATTAGATAAAGGGGCATTACTGCGCAGACTAATGTAAGACCTAGCACTAAGAATAAAGTTTTTAGGCCAAAAGCCTGAGCAATGAAAGAGCCGATTGGTATGGTTATTATGTAGGGTATAGTGATTAACAAGTTTGAGACCCTAAAATAATATTTTCTGTCTCTTTCATGGAGTATGTCCAAGATTAGCAGCCCGTTTGCAACTCCTACTATTGCTGCTCCAATTATGCCTATCATTGTTGCCATGGATATGGCTACTAAGTTTGGGTTGTAGAAATAGGTTAAAGGCATGATGGCTATTAGTAGAGTGCCGAATACAAGCATAGGGAATTTTCCATATGCTTTGGAATTGATTCTTGTGAGATATGGCGCTAGTAAAGAAGATAAGGTTGCTACTATGAATACAACGGCAACATTAAGGAAGCCGCCAAAGCCTGTGTTGTTTAGAAAATTGTAGATAAAGATTCCATAATAGATGCTGCCGATTGTTTGGACAAAGGCAGTTATTGTTGAAGCTATGAGAAGGATGAGGATGATTTTGTTTTTTAAGAATAAGGCTGCATGAGTTTTTAGGTCTTTGAAGAAGCCAATGGTTGATGTTTCCTGCGGTTTAATAGAACATCTGAATAGGAACATTATAAATGCTGACGCAATGAAACAGCCGGCTGTTATTCCAAAAGAGATTAAGTAACCATTTTTTATGTTGTCCATGATATAAGCACTTGCAAATAAGCTTATTGCTGTGATTAGTATGCCTATTTTTGAGATTTTGTTGAGAATGCCCATGTTCTCGGGCTTTAGGTTTTGCTTTATTAGTTTGGAGTATGAGTTGCCGAATGTAACAAGTGTGACTGCGCTTAGTATGAATGAAATTATGAACAAGTAGGTAAGATTAAAACGTCTTGCTAGTATTACAAGAACAAAGCTTAAGGCAAATAAAAATCCGGTTAAAGCGATGAACCAGTTGCTGATTCTTTTTACCTTTGTCCATTCTTCTATAATAGGGGTGAATAGTGCAATCAATAGTACTCTTAAGCCATTGATGATTCCTATTAAGAAGAGAGAGGCTCCTGAGAGGAAGAATAGGATGTTTATGTATTGCTGGGAGCCAAAACCAAAGCCAAACCTGTCAAATAACTCTTTGAAGAAGCTTTTGGATACAATAGCTGAATTTTTCTTGTCATTTTTTTGGGAAACAATGTCTGAGACTGAGCTTACGGCTTCGTCAACGTCTGATTCAAGGAAGCCATGGTTTATCAGGCTTTGCCTGATTGCTTCAATATTTTCTTTGTTTGCTAATCTCTTTTCTACTTCTTCTTTGAGCTGAGGCATATACTTGGATTTACTTAATTAGGTATTTAAAGGTTTTGGAACGCCTGTATAAAAAGAAAAATAAAGAACTCTTTATACTAAAGGAGTTTTTCCTCCGTAGAGTGCCTGGAATTGCCCGTCTTTGAATTCTAAGCTGAATATGTCTGTATTGCACTTGGTTGCTCTCATTTTTACTATTGCTATTTCTCTTGTGACTTTTCTGTACCTTTCTGTTAACTGCAGTACTATTATGCCATCTGAGAGAAAGTCTTCTATTTCATATTCACTGTATTTTGTTTTTGTTAATGGCATTTCTGAGATGAGGAAAGATGTTAGTCCAAGGTCTCTTAAAAACTCAAAGACATAGAACAATCTTGACCTTACTTCTGTGCCAGTAAAGTTTGATAATATGTACATGGCTGATAAGGAGTCAAGCGTAAATAATTCGCAGTTGCAGCCTTTCTTAATCTTTTGTACAATGTTTTTGATAACATTTAGCCAATCTCCGCCAGGACCTACTTTTAGGTTTTTTATCTGTTTTCTTAATGTACCAACGTCTGAGATTATAAGAGTGCCTTTTTTAGATGCTTTAACCTCAGCTATGCTTTCATCAATTTTGGATATGTCAGAGAGCATATAGAGATTAATTTTTGAGAAGTCATAGCCCATATTAATGAAATGGTTTAATAAGGATTGGTAGCTTTGCTCTAAGGAAAGATATAAGCTGGTTTTTCCTGCTAATGCTTCATTATAGAGTATATTGAATATTACAGAACTCTTCATTGTACCTGCTGTTCCAGAGACTAAAACAACATGGCCAGCTGGTATGCCTCCTTCAATATTTTCATCTAAGCCTTTTATGTAAGTTTTTACTCTTTTCATTTCTTTTTTATCTTTGAGGATTTCAACCATTTTGCATCACCTTTTTAGCACAATATTGCTTATTTTACCATTTTTGGTAGCTACTATTATATTGATACCTTCATGATTTATAAAATAAGATGTCCCTATTATTATATCTTCTGCTTTGAACTGCCATAATTTTTTGCCAATGTACTTGCCAGGCTCTGAACTCATTACGTCTGAGTAATGGCCTGTCTGCTGGACTATACCTGAAAGGCCAGGCATATAATTCAGTTTGAATGCTCCTTCTCCTTCAAAAATATATAAGAAGTGGTCATAGGAGCCTATTCCAATTTCTAACTTCCCGTTATTATCCATATCAACCACTATTGGCTTGTCAACTATGAAAAAGTTGGATGCATAGCTCCAGATTTTTGTGCCGTTAGAGGAAAGCACATATATATTGTTATCACAGGAGCCGAAGATGATTTCTAATCTTTTATCATTGTTAACATCTACTAAACATGCGTCTCCATAAATTCTTCCTTCTGTGGGATATTTCCATTCAAGCTTTCCTTCTGGGTTCAGTACATATAGGTTATTGTCGCAGGAACCGATTACAATTGAAGGTCTGCCAGAACCATAAATGTCCCCTATTACAGGCCGGCAGGCTATTTTTCCTTTTGTTTTGAACTTCCATAATAATTTTCCTGTATTATTTAAACAGTAAATCATGCCTTTGTTAGAACCAAAAATGATTCTATCTTGAAGTATATTAGGAGAAGATTCTATGCCTGAGTCTGCCTTAAAATTCCAGAGGATCCTGCCTTTGTTGTCAAGGCAGTATAGGTAAGTATCATTGGAGCCGAAGATTATTTCTAATTGGTTGTCATTGTTGATGTCCGCTATAAGAGGTGAAGACCTTACTATATCATTCGTTGCAAAGTTCCATAAGAGTTTTCCTTTGTGGTTTAAGGCGTATATTTTGCCTATGTCTGAGCCGATGATTGTTTCAGGCTTTTGGTCATTGTTGATGTCTGCTATTGCAGGTGAGGAGTATATGCCTTTATAGAACTCTTTTTCCAGGAAGAGCATTTCAACTTTTGATTTTTTTTCACTTATGGAATATGTCCAGTTTAGGGTTGAATCTTCTTTTAAAGAATGTATATTACCATCTTTTGTTCCAAATACTATAGAAGTTTCATTGTTGCCTATTTTGGAGACTGTTGGTGTGGAGAGTATTTGACTTTTTGCATCAAATGTCCACTTTTGTTCAAGCCTGCCAGTTCTCTTTCCAGATAGCTTTTTGAAAAAATTCATCTCTTTTTTATATTCTTAATAGTGAATATATTTAAGGTTTATGATTATATGAATGTTCTTATCAGGCCATTGAAAACTTTATAGCCGTCAAACATGAAGAAGGGGAGCATGTTGAAGATGAAGAGGAACATGTTAATCTTTGAAGTGATTAGAAGTAAAGGGAGATATTTCTGGTTTACTTTTTTGTGTTTTATGATGAAGGAAGAGATTTGCCAGAGCAAGAGGTTCATGAAAGGGCCTGCGCCTGCTATTAGTGCACTTTGCAATGGTGTTATCTGGCAGGCGATGGTTTTACAGCTTATGGAGACATAGCCTGGCACAAAGAAGATGAAGCCAAAGTTCATGAACTTTAGGATTAAGCCTAGGCCTAACCACATGTATGCTGCATGGAAGGTTGCTTCCAGGCCATAATATAATGCTGCGAATTTATGGGCTAGTTCATGGAGAATGATTGCAGGGGCTGTTACCATGATTGCAAATTTGAGGTTTTCAGTGATTATGCTGTTTGATTGGTATTGTTTTAAGGGATCATAGTTTTCTGTAGGTGTTTTGAATAAGTCTTTGAAGATGTAGCCTACTATGAGACTCATCATGATTATGTCAAATAGTTCTTTGAGAGTGAATAGCATATGGTAGGTTAAAAAGCAAAACTAAATAAATATTGCCCTTTTAGTAAGAGTTTATGAAGAAATATGTTGTGTTTTTGATTGCTGGGATTATTGTGTTAGTTGACCAATTGACTAAGTTGTTGGTGGTTGGAATAGATTCTGTTCCTGTTATTAAGAATGTTTTGCATTTGACGCTTGTGAAGAATACTGGCGCTGTGTTTGGAATGATGCATGGACAGAATGTTATTTTGATTTGGGTTTCGCTTATTGTGATAGGGTTTATTCTTTTTTATCTTGAGGATTTGACAGAATCGAAAGCTGGGCTGGTTATGACAGCGCTTGTGATTGGAGGGGCTGTTGGGAATCTTGTTGATAGAATTAGAGTAGGTTATGTGATTGATTTCATTGATTTTAGGGTTTGGCCTGTGTTTAATGTTGCAGATTCTGCTATTATGATTGGAGTTATTGGGTTGGTTTTGCTTTCTCTTAAGAAAAATTAAGTTACTTTCTCTAAATCCTCTATCAATTTTCCAGGCTCGGTTTCATAAATAATCTTTGATTCACTTGGTTTATTCCAATCTTCAACTAATGTTTCTAGAAACTTAGTCATGCCTCCTGTTCCAGTGAGAACCCCAATATTTTTTCCTAAATCATAGGCTATAGTAAATTCATTAAGTGTTCCGCATCTTCCGCTGATTATTAGAGCAGAATCACTATTTGCTACTGAAGAAACATTCCTGTACTTTAGACATACTTTCTTAAGCTCTCTATGCTTGTAATCTTCTGGAAGATATATTAGTTCTGTGAATCCTTGTGTTGAAAATCCAAATCTTTCAATATGGTCTTGCTCATTGATAGCTGGGGAAAATCCAATAACTTCTCCGCCTTTTTCATTTGCTCCAAGAACTGCCTCATATGGAATCCCTGGGCAGGCGCCAGTAATAAGAGTATGACCTCTTAAAGCAATCTGTCTGCCCACTTTTCTGGCTAACTCTCTGACAGTTTCAGTAATATCTCCTGCTGCTGAACCATATACACCTATTTTCATGATAATATCATTCTCTTAAACCATTCAACATTTCTTGATATTGTTTTGCAGTTTCAGCTTGTTGTTCTGGTGTTGAGTTTGAACCATTTGGAAGCATTAATGATCTTCCAACATTGACAATAACTTTATCTTTATCAAAATATTTCCAAATTGCACCTGCTTCTCCACCTTGTGCGCCTACTCCTGGAAGTAAAACAAGCATATTGTCTCCAACATACTGTCTTGCTTTTGCAATCTCTGATTCCTGTATATGATTTCCTTTTATTCCTTTTTCTGGATCAGATTTACTTGGAGCTCCGATAACAATACCATCTAAACCAAATTTCTTTGCATCATGAGCTAATTGGATATATTGTCTTACATGAGGTCCTCCAAGACCTGGAATTTCAATGATATCATCTTTATCATAACCATCATCTGGATCCACTTTTACTGGTTTGTTTTTTTCTCTTTCATATTCTGGATTGCTCATCAAACACATATGAATTCCGCCTACACGCCATTTTTCTAATTGTTCAGGCGCTTCATTCATGTTTCCTGCAAACAAAGCTAAAGTCACTGCACCTACTCTTTGAGAAGCATAAAACACGCCAGCCTCGTTTGTTGAACCGATATCTGCCAGCTTACTATCATCAATAATAACTAAACCCTTAGATCGAGCGAATTCACAGATCTCTTGTAAATCTTTTAAATCTCCTCCTCCTTTCCAATATTGAATATTAGGTTTTATGGCTGCACAATAAGGTGCAACAGCCTCAATATATCTTAAAGACCATTCTTTTTTATCAATACCTTCTGGCAATCCTTTTTCTCCTCTTTCCATTTCGAATTCTGCAGGGTCTAATCCTGCGCATAAAACTGAATTTTTTTTATTTACTGCTTCTAACCATTTTTCTAAAAATTTCATTTTTCATCCTCCAAAATTTTATTTTATTAAAAAAGTCCCATCAACGCAGGACCTTCTTCCATCTTCTGTTGCACAACTGCCACAGATGCCTATGCCACATTTTGTGAGGTAATCTATTGAAGAATATATTTGCTCTTTGTTAGAATATTGTTCTTCCAGAGCTGTTAGTGCTTTTATCATGCCTTTTGGCCCGCAGTTGTAGAAGACAGGATTTTTGATTTCTCCTTTTTCTAAATGTTCTTTAAGCAGCTCAACAATGTTTCCTTTAAAACCGAGTGAGCCATCCTCAGTAGAAATAAAAACATTTCCTAACTGTTCAAATTGGTCTATGTAAGCAAGATGAGTTTTATCCCTGGCTCCTAAAAAGATATATACCTTCAGATCTTTATTTTCTTTTGCTATTAGGTACAAAGAAGCTATGCCAGTACCACCGCCAATCAATACTAAATCGTTTTCAGGTTGTAAGGGTTTTGTTCTTTTTCCATGAGGTCCCCTGGCATAAACAGCTTCACCTTCTTTCATGCCAAGCAAGGCTTTGGTGAAACAGCCCTTATCTTGGATAAGAACTGTAAAAGGTTGGCTGTTTAAAACAGAGAAAGGTTTTTCTCCAATGGAAGGAAGCCATAAGAAGATAAACTGCCCGGCATATGCTTTGATTGAATCATTGAATTCCAGTATGGTTAAATCGTCTGCAAGGTCTGTTTTCTTCTTAATCTTATATTTAACAAATCCCATACTGTTGTCAGATTTTAAATGTCTGACTGCATTATCTGTATTCTGCTGTAAATCCTTACCTAACTCAGAGAAATAAAGTTTGAGCTCTTGTAAGTCCAGACCTTTGAGTGCTGAACCTACTCCAAAGAAGTTTGCTCCAACAGCTTCATAGTTTCTTATATCCTGCGCTGTGCTTATTCCTCCGCAGGCAATGATTTTTATCTTTTTTTCTAAACTGTTGACTGCTTCAGAGATTTCTTTTACACATTTTAAGCCAATTGGAAGGATTGCTTTTCCGGATAAGCCGCCTAGTTCATTTGTTAAGACTGGGTGTCCGTTAACCATATGATATCCAGGGCCTGCAGTGTTTATGGCTGTAATGCCATAAGCGCCTGAGTTAGCGCATGCTTTGGAAATTTCACCTAAATTTGGAATGTTTGGACTTAGTTTGGCAAAGATGGGAATGTCTGTTTTGTTTGTTATTGCGCTTATGATTTTTGAGACTAGCTCTTTATCCTGCCCGATTACCTGGCCATAGCCTTGTGCATGAGGGCATGAGAAGTTTAGTTCCAAACCATCTGAGAAAGGTGCAAGAGTTTCGGCTACATAGACAAACTCTTCTAAGTTTGCTCCAAAGATTGAGGTTAGCAAAAATTTGTCTTTATGTATTTTTAAGTTTTGGAGTTGTTTTGCAAATTCTTCTGCGCCAGGGTTTGTTAATCCAACAGCGTTTGTGAAAGAGTCTGGAGCATATTGAGCAAAGATGGGTTCCCTGTTGCCTTCTCTTGGTTTCGGCCCAATACTTTTTGTTGTTAAAATTCCAATCTCAGGAATTTCATCTGCTATCTTTTTTAACACTGAAACATTTGTTGTAACTATTCCAGAAGGGATTGTGAATCTTCCGCTGATTTCTTTGGTCCCTAGTTTCATTGCAGTAAAATTAGTTTTTCAACTCCTACTTGTTGAAACTCTTGTTCTATGGCTTTGGCAATCTCTTCTCCTGGTTGATGTGTTTTATATGCTAAGGGTAATAGCTGAAGCGCATTGCTTAATGCATGATATGGAATGCCCTTAGCTTCCACAGCTTGCTGAACACTTTGTTTATCATCTCTTAATTCCATCCTATTTGTTAGACCAAACGCTGCAATTATAGAAACTTTTGCTTCTATGAGATAATCAATTGTTGATAACAAAGAATCACCAGTTGTTGTTACATCCTCTAAAACAATGACATTTCCCTTTGGCACACCAACAAAATATTTGTCTTTTGCTGCTCCATGGTCTTTATGTTTTCCTCTGCCCATGGGAAGAACGTGGCTTCCTTGAGAGTAGTATGGAGATTGCTTTGCCCATTTATCTTGTGTAAGAGTTCCTAGTTTGGTTGCACCTTCTGGTACACCATAGAAACAGTCTGGTTCTAATCCTAAGCCTTTTGTAAAAGCAATAACATAATTTGTTAATTGGTCCATTAAGAATACATCTTCTGCAATGTCTCGCCAGTTTACATACCAGTTTGACATCCTGCCAGATTTTAATGTTATAGGTTTTTCAAAGAAACCAACAATACTATTATCTAGAACAAAACTATTAAATTCCTCTTTATTAAAAACACCCACTTTTACTCACCTCCTGTTTTAATAAAAATGTACAAACTAACTTTAAAAAATTTACTTTCCAGAAGAATAAAAAATCCCAATCGC
The DNA here is from genome assembly GCA_030753365.1 of Candidatus Woesearchaeota archaeon. GTDB lineage: Archaea > Nanobdellota > Nanobdellia > Woesearchaeales. The sequence goes on along the minus strand of JASMCJ010000026.1, from coordinate 1,095 downwards.
AGCAAGCTGCGGGGTATTTTTAGTATTTAGTTTGCGTATTAAGCCGATGCAAGCATCGGGGTATAAAACCCAAACTAAATAATTAACCTATACACTTATCTCTTTCATAACCTTTTGAGACTGCTTCTTCTTCTGAGTCAAACCAGATTGCCTTGTCTTTATTAATTTTTTCTGCCCATTGGCATTTGGGTGTGTGAAATCTTTTGCCTGTTTCGCTGGCAATGTATTTGCCTGGAGTGAATTCTGTTGATACTGATTCAGACTCTTCTGTGTAGTCATCAAACTCTTTCCTGAACCTTTTCTTTTTCAGGGATACCATTGACATGAATAGACTGATTGAACTGAAAAAGGTGGCTGTTCCGAATAAAATGAATCCTCTTGGTACTTTAAGGTATGCATAAAAGAGATTTATAAGTATTATAAGAAGAACTATACCTGAGAGTGTCCATGCCCAGTTTTTATTATGATAAACACCTACTGACATTATGATTGAGATAAAAGCCAGAAAAAAGATTAAAAGAATTTGTTGCCTGAGATAAACTGGCAGTCTAAATCCAAATGATATTAAAGCTAAGAAAGCAAATAATAATGAGATAACAAGTGTTATGAATTTTCCTCCTGCCATAGAAAAGTGCAAACTAAGCTTATACTTAAAGATTTCTATCCTTTAGTAAACAAAAGAAATCGTCCCCAGTTAGAGACATTATTAGAATTCATCAAATTCTTCAATCTGTTTTAAGTAGCCTTTTCTTCTTAAGAAACTAATTTGAGCTTTTGAGTATTTGTAGACCACATCACCTTTCTTGTCACCGCCATATTCCCAAGGCTCAACTATGACTATGTCACCCTGCCTTACCCATAACCTTCTTTTTAGCCTGCCAGGGATTCTGCAGATTCTGCTTTTTCCATCAAGGCATTTGACATCGTTCCTGCTGCCGCCAAGCCTTCTTTCAAGTATTCCAAAGACTTCTCTGCCTCTGGGCAGCTTGATTCTTGTGAGCTGCTGCTGGATTGCGTCCTGTTTTGCTTGTTCTTCTTTTTTCTTGCTCATTACCAGGAAAAAAGCGAGAGGGCTATTTAAGTGTTTTTATTATT
>JASMCJ010000025.1 GCA_030753365.1 Candidatus Woesearchaeota archaeon | reverse complement strand
TCTTCTTCAGGTTCAGGCTGTTCGTCTTCAGTTTCTGTTGTATCATCTTCTGGAGCAGAGGACTTTTCACCTTTTTCGTCCACTACTTCAAGCTTTCCAAGCATTTCTTTGTCTGGAATGGCTTTGAGATTGTCTAGTTCTTCTTGAGTGGGCTTGATTTTGGTTTCATCCACTACTTCAAGCTTCTGCTTATGGCCTTCTTTGTCAATTAAATCAACTTCTGGATTGTCTTGTGATGATTTTTCTTTTGCTTTTTTGGTTTCTTCTTTTGCTTCTGCCTTGATTTTTTCGATTTCAGCTTCTTTTGCTTCTATTACCTGAGCAATTTCATTGACGTTCTCAAATTTCTTGCCTAATTCTTCTTTTGGTAAATCGAAGTAATCAAAGAATTTCTGGGTTAGCCTGATTTTTTTTGATCTTCCTTCTCTTGCTCTTGTGATGTAACCTATTTCTTCAAGTTCTTTGAGATGTTCATAAGCTTTGTTTGTTCTTATTTTTATTACGTCTGACTGGAGTGCTGGATGTTTCCAGGCTATGACTGCAAGGGTTTCCATTATTGTCTTGCTTAGCTCTGTTTCAGTTACTATCTTTTGCACTAAGTGAAGATATTTTTCTGAGACTGTTAGTTTCCAACTGGTGCCTTCCTGGACAACCATAAGAGGAGAATTCCTTTCTTCGTAATCTTTTTTTATCTTTCCTAAAGATTTAGTTATTTCGCTTGGAGAGGATTTGCATAGCTTGGATAGCTCTTCCACCTCCATTTTTCTGCCTGCTGAAAATAACAGGGCTTCAACCTCTTCTTTCATTTTGAAATAAAGTTACTTTTTTAATGAATATTTAGTGTTATTCTCAATAATTTTGCCTTCTTTGACTAAACTATCAACAAATGGTTTTAATTCTTCCTGTTTTATACCTATTAATGCAGACATTTCATTTAAATCTTTTTCCTTTTCTTTGACTGAAATAAGTATAATGTTTCTTAAAAGCATTGTTCCATTGCTTTCAAGGCTTATCTTGTCTGATTTGAGCTTTTTGAGGGTTACATCTACTGTGTGTAATCTTGCGAGAAGGTCGTTTATGAGATGGCCTATAGAATTTGTGTCGAATTTTAGGTTGTCTGGCTCTATTATTTCTACAGAAGATGGCATATAGTCAAAGCAGAAGCCGATTAATCCTTCTATGTCTTTTGTTTTTATTTCAAGTTCTGTGTAGATGTTCCAGATGCCTTCTTTTTCTTTTGCGTCAAAAGTTTCTTCTTTTTCTATCTTTATGTCCTTGCTTTCTTTTATCTTCTGGAGCACTAGTTTCATAGTGCTTTCTATGTGCTCTTTTGGCTTGCCAGCTATTTCAACTATTACTCTTGATAAGATTTGCTGTTCTTCTTGCATTATATGATGGTGAGGGCGTGAATTGTTTAAAAACTTTTGTTTTTGTTTAGGTGTATTTGTTTTATTAAAATAGCATTTAATATTATGCTTGTGAATATCACAATGTATGGTATTAGTTTATTTGATTTTGAGGATGTGCTTTCATAGATTAGTCCAGGTTGTGTTCTTGGCTGAAGACTGGTTCTCTCACTTTCAAGAGGTTCTTCGGTTATAGGTGAAGTTGCTTTTCCGGTTAGTTTTGTTGAGAGGGTTTTGTTTTCTGTTGTTTCTTTTGAAGAGTCTATTATGCTTATATCTTCTGTGAGTATATAGGGCGTTTTCTGGTTGTCTTTTATGATCATTATTCTTAGTTTGTAGTCTCCTGGCTTTGCTGCTTTTACTTCGTTTTTTAGGGTTTCAATAATTTCATTATTTTTTGGAATGGTTAGCAGTTTTTTGTTTTCTTCTCTTTCTCCTGAATAACTTTTTGATCCTCTGTAGACATAGCTCCAAATTTCTATCTTATGCATTTTGTTGTCGTTGTTGGTTAGTTTAACTTTTGTTTCAAATTTTTTATTGGGTTCAATTTCTTTTGGTGAAGAGAGGAGTGCATAGATGAATCTTTTTGCACTTTCCTGCTTTGGCCTGTTTTCTCCAACGCATACATCGTTGCTTATTCCTTTGATGTTGAATTTGTAGGAGTCTTTGATTTCATAGCCTGATGTCCAGCCAATGTTTAAGGTGTAGTTTCCATCTTCGTAGTTTTCGTTGCAGTTGGGGTATATTTGTATGGGTAAGGCGAGGTCATAATTTATGTATTTTGTGAAGATGCTTGTTTTTGAGTGTTTGCTTACCCTGTGACCCTTTTTGTCTTCTACCCAAAGGCTTATACTGTTTTTGGTATCGTCTCCTTTCCAGATGTTGACTTTTGCCCTTATTGTCTGACCAAACTTTGACATGTTGTATCTTCCTAAGTCATAGATTTTTTCTATGGTGAAGATGGAGATTTTTCCTGAATTGTTGTTTATGTTTTCTGAGTTAGGAGAAGGTATGCCTAGCTGCCAGTTGTCTTCTAATAATGACCATGAATCTCCTTCTTTTGAATCACTGTAACTTACTTTGGTTATTAGTGAGTTTTCATAGTATAGACTGATTTCTTCTAATCCTTCATTGTTTAGAAATCCAAAAATACTTCCCGTATGGATTATTTTGTAACTGTTAGAGTTTATTATTGTGCTGCCTTCTGTGTTTACATCTGAGATTATTATGTTTCTGTTTGAATTGTCTTTTAGTTTAAGGCCTTTTAGGTCTAAGTTGATGTTTCCTGAGTTGTAAAGCTCTAACCATTCGCTTTTTGTGTCATCGCCTTCCGGGTTTGGAAGGAGTTCAGTTATTTTTAGCACGCTGTAGGTTGTGTTTTGGATGATATCTTGTTCTGGCGATGATTGTTGAGAACCTATTACTATTAATTTTGAGAAATAGTTGTTTGATAAATCTGTGTCATTGCAGCTTAGGTGTGTTATGTTGTATTCCAGGAGGTAAATATTGTTTTCTAGGTTTGGGCTGTATGTTCTTGTTCTTTTTGAAGTTATTGTGGTATTTGTCCAAGGATGATATTCTTTTGTTATGTCTCCGTTTGTTTTTTTTATATAACCGGTTACGCTTATGTTTGCTTTTGTTCCTTCAAGCTTATAAGCTTCTACTTCCCATTCTACTTCACTGTTGTTTTCATAGAAACTTTTGTCTGAAGTTATCTTTATCTGCCAGTTGCATAAGTTATTTTCAATTGTTTCTGCGCTGATTGTTCCATTGTTTCCAGGGGTTGGCTGCTCTTCTATCCAGTTGTTTCCGACTCTTGTCCAGCTTAAGCCTTCTGTTGTGCTGCTGTAGTTGAAGCTGTCGATGAGGTTTCCTGTGCTGTTGCGCAGATAGATGTAATAAGCAGTGTTGCTGAGACCGTAAGAGCCTATAGAGGAATCGTCAATGTATAGTCTTATTGTGTCTGAACTTGTGTTGAAGTTGTTGTAAACTCTTGTCATGTCATCTGTGATGAGCGCATAACTTTTTGAGGGAATGATTGTGCCTGAACCCTTGTATAGTCCGCCTTCGATTGTGTCGTTGTCAGTATTGTCTCCTATGAACCAATCGCTTACATTTATGTTTTGAGTTCCATTGTTGTAGATTTCTATGTATTCATTTAGGTTTTCATCTTCTAAAGGATTTGCCATAACCTCTGTGATAAGGATTTGAGCATAAACATGATTAGTAAGAAGGAAGATGAAGAGGACAAGGAAGAGTATTCTTCCAAAGAGCTTCATAAAATTTCTCTTTCCCGAGTAGTATAAATAATTTGTTTTAATTAACCTACTTTACAGCCCTTTAATCCTTTAAATTTTAACTGCTGAAACGTCGATATTTTAGGGTTACAGCGTCTATACTGTCATTTTACAACCACAATACTTATAAAGAATGGAATATTCCTTATTGTATAGTAGAATCTAGAATTATGTGAGATAGAGTACTAAATTCTTTATAAAATGGCTGAAGAAGACACACCAAAGGAACCAGTAACAAGGGAAGAATCAAATGAGAAGCCTGACGAAAGTCCTAAGGAAGAGATTAATAAAAGTTCTGAAGAAAAAACTTCTAAACAAGGGCCTGAGAAAAAGTCTGAAGAAGGGCCGAAAGAAAAGATTATTCTTAGACCTATAGATACTGAGATGAAGAAGTCTTATCTTGATTATAGCATGAGCGTGATAGTTGGCAGAGCATTGCCTGATGTTAGGGATGGGTTGAAGCCTGTTCATAGAAGAGTTCTTTTTACTATGCATGAAGTTGGCTTGGCACATAATAAGCCGTTTAGGAAGTCTGCTAATGTTGTTGGTAATTGCATGGCAAGGTATCACCCTCATGGGGATATGGCTATTTATGATACTTTGGTGAGAATGGCCCAGGATTTTTCTCTTAGGTATCCATTAGTTGATGGACAGGGAAATTTTGGATGTTTTACAAAAGATACAAAAATTGCCTTAACTGATGGGCGAAACTTAAGTTTTGATGAATTAATCAAGGAAAGCAAAAAGGATAAGAAAAATTATACTTATACTATTAATGAAAAGAGAGATATAGACATAGCTGAAATAAAGAACCCTAGGCTTACAAAAAAAACTCAAAGGATTCTAAAAATTGTTTTGGACAATGATAACGAAATAAAGTGTACTTTAAATCATAAGTTTATGTTAAGAGATGGGATATATAAAGAAGCTAAAGAACTCAAATCAGGAGATTCTTTGATGCCTTTAAAATTAAATCATAAAGTAAGGGATACTATTTTCTTAAATGAAAGTCAAGATGTTTATGACCTCACAATTGATAATACCCATAACTTTGCATTGGCTTCTGGAGTTTTTGTGCACAATTCAGTAGACGGGGACTCCGCCGCAGCATCAAGATATTGTATTACAGGAGATTCATTAATATTAACTAATAGAGGTATTTTGCCTGTAGGAACTATTTCCACAAAGAAAGAGGCTAATCTTAAAATGGAAATATTATCCTACAATGGCAAAAAAAACTTAGCTTCTAAGTTCTTTAATTCAGGTAAGCACAATATTATTGAGGTTAAAACTGCATTAGGATATAAAATCAAAGGATCGTATAATCATCCATTGATGTGCTGGAATATTAAGGATGGAATTCCAGGAATTCAGTGGAAATTACTAAAGGATATTAGTGAAAAGGACATTGTAATCTTGAATAGGAACACATCTTTATTTTCGAAGAGTGATTTGGATTTGAGAAAATATTTTCCAAAATTAAGAAATAGAGCTAAGAAATTTGATCTGCCAAATAAAATGAATAAGAAATTGGCTTTCTTGCTCGGAGCCCTTGTATCTGAGGACTCTTTCCATCAAGGTAAAATAATATTTAATAATTCTGATATGAACTTTTATAATAATGTTAAAGAAGCTATTTATGATTTATTTAAAGGCGTTCAGTTATATGAACGAAGGATAACTGGAAATTGTTTAGAATTAGACTTATATCATACACAAATTGTAGATTTCTTAAAGAATATTGGGTTAAAAGAAGAGAAGTCTGAAAAGAAGGAAATTCCTTTTTCTGTTTTGTTATCTTCGAAAAAAGTTTTGAGTTCATTCTTACAAGGATTGTTTGAAGGGGATGGTTCTGTTCAATATAAAACTGACAAAAGACATGATGGGAAAAGTATAGTTCTTACTTATGATTCGAAGAGTTCAACTCTCATAGACCAATTAAAAGTTGTACTTCTAAATTTCGGGATTGTTACAATCAATCCTTACAAAGATAAGAGGAATGGGTGTAATAAACTACAAATTTGTGGATATCAATCTATTAAACAATTTAAAGATAAAATAAACTTTTTTTCAGAAAAAAAGAGAAAGATACTTTCAAGTATTGATTCTATAAATTCATCTAGAATGAGTAAGACAGATTTTATTCCATATTTAAATGAATATTTAAGA
>JASMCJ010000024.1 GCA_030753365.1 Candidatus Woesearchaeota archaeon | reverse complement strand
GTTTAGATCTTCTTCCACTTCAAGGGAGTTGAATTTGTTTAAGTCAATTATTGCAGGATAGAACCTGTCAGTTTCATAGTCGTTGAGCATTAAGGCGTTGGAGTAAAGTAATTGCTGGATGAATAGCTCTGATTCAGCATTAAAGGTGTTTATTTCCATGGTTATGGCAGAGTTTACAAGGAATACTATGGCGAACATGACTACTATTAAGAGCAAGATTCTGATAAAGGCCATTAATTGGTTGAATGATAGTATTGCTTTTTTGTTCATTTTGAATAGTATTTTGTTAGTCCAGTGTATATGCTGTCGGATAGTTTTGATGGTTGGTTGAACATGCTTCTTCCTTGCTCTGTGTTTATGTTGCCTATTTCTAATAAGACTGCTGTTTTGTCTTCAAAGTTTATGATTTGCATTGGATTGTCCTTTTGTAGAGTTGAAGTGTCAACAGGGATGATTACAATGCCATCTAATTCAAGCTCAGGAGGGAAAGAGTTTAGAATGCTGCAGGCAAGCTTTCTGCTTTGAAGAAATTTGGTTGTTTTGTATGGGATGAATGCTTTTATTGTGTTGTAACTGTTTGAGTAGTTTCCTATATGGATGCTGATTATTATGTGGGCATCTTTTGCTGAATCTTTTCTTGTCTGTATGGATAAGGGAGTGTCATAGTTTCTTGTTTGCTTTACTTTATTATTATTAATATAATTAGTTTTAACACCATTAGATATCTGAGTGGTTATGTATGCTTCTTTCTTGTTTTTTCGATAATAATCTTTGAATTCTAAGCCAAAATCATCTGATGCTATGTCTCTGTTTGGATCCTTTCCATGACCTGGGTCAAGTAGTATGTTTTGATTGGCTAATTCTTCTTCTATTTTGATGTCTGGGCAGGAGATTTGGTTTAGGTTGGAGGTTAAAGATTTATCAATGGATAGCTTATTGCCTGTTTTTACAAAGTGAATTTCTTCAGGATTTTCAATAAGGTTAGGAAAGCTGTTTTCAAAGGAGAGGTCTTTTGCATACGGGAAATAGACTTGGTTGTCTTTTTCATTTTCTTTGACTTTTACATAACTATCTTTGAAAGAGTAGAGATATTTTGTGATGTCAAGCTTGTTGCTGGAGTTTGAATAAGTATAGAAGATGTTGCCTGGTGAGGAAGAGATTATGTTCGTTAGCAATGCAATGTCTTTGGAGAGGTATATCTTTTCAACTAAGGTATTGTTTCCTACAGACCTTACATAGTTGAAGACAAGGCCCCATACAATGACGATAATAACAATGTTTATTATCAGCATGTAGGTTTGTTCATTTATGGCTGCTTTTTTGTTTTTTTTAAACATTTTTTAGAAGATTATTTCTTTGCTAGTTCTTTTCCAAGCCTTACTGCTTCGAGATATACTCCTTCAGACATTCTAAAGCCAAACTGGATTAAGTCAAACAGGCTAAGCATGTAGTCATCATAGCTTATTAACCTCTTTTTTAAGGCTAATAATAAGACATATAATGTGCCTTTAGGACCAACGACTAATAGCTTAGCTGCTTCTCTTGCATGCGTTTGGTCTAATAGAACTCCCAGTTTCTTTTTGTAAGCTAAAGAGATTGCTTCTGCTTCTCCCTTATCAATGCCTATGTCCATAAGGAGGGGATGGATTTCTGTGTTTTCTACTTTTATCCAGCCTTCATTTATTGCCTTTTCAGTCTCAATGGCATCAATATGGTTCTTTCTTTTTCCTTCATCAACTACTTCTCTTTTTACTTCTTCGGGTATGAGCACCTGCTTGAATAATTCTTTTAGTAAGCTGAGCTTATCCAACTTTGACAGAAATATTAAAACTGTTGAATTGCAGGCTATCATTTTTTCTTTTTTGCTGCCTCAAAGTCTTCTCTTAATTCTTTTAATGAGTACTGGAAGTGAATTCCTCTCTTTGAGGCTAAAAAGAGCATCTCTCTTAGGTCTTTTTTTACAAGCTCAGCAGCTTTTCCTATTGTTATCTCTCCATTTTTGTATCTGTGAAGCGCATAAGCTAGCTTTTCTTCTTCCAATGATTTGGCTAACAGCCTTCTTGTTATTGTGGACTTATCCAGCTTGTTTATATCTGAAAAGAAGGCAATATCCTTTGCCATCTCATTATCTACCCTTGTTGTTATTGTTTCTCCCATTAGTATCACCTTAAATTTTTTTAAAAATTTGAGGTGCCAGAAATCTTTGATTTCTCAGCACCTTGTATTAAATTGTGCTGTATTTAATACATAGCAGATGTATACATATATAAAGGTTTTGGTGAAACTAGATTAAAGAATTATATCTAATTTGTGTATCATCATCTTCTGTGGTTATGTAGAAGTAAATCTTGCTGTTTTTTTCCAGTTTTTCCATGTAAAAGTTTTGGATTCCTTTTACTCCGGTGGGTTGTACTATATAGGTATATTCGTCTCCTGGATGAAAAGTAGGAGGGGTTTGGGCTAGTTCTCCTCCAATGAATTCTGAAGAAGTGGTGAAGAATGTTATGTCTCCTTCAAAGGTTTTGCAGTGCAAAACATTGTTATCTTTTGTTTCTGGGATTGTAAGTGGTTCAAATCCATTCTGCCCTACAACATATCTTATATCTTTATAGAAGCATAAACATGCTTTTTTAGCACAGAAGTCTGGCTTGAGTAAAGTTAGTTGCTCATCATAAACAGTTAAAGATTTAGGCCCTGCTATAGTGTCTTCTTTGCCAAAAGCCATGAGAGCATATTCCTTTCCTATATAGTAAGGGAAAAACCTTTCAACAGCTAAACCATCTTTTTCTAACATTTCCTGTACTTTATCTGTTAGCTCATCAAAGTTGTTTTTTGTGGCAGTATAGCCTTGTTTGTTGAAGAAAGGAGCACTTATCTTGGCTATGAGAAAGGTTAATGCAAGTATCGCAATTACTGCTAAGACTATGCCTATTGCTTGGGTAAGGGTTATGCCTTCCTGGGCTTTTTTGTTGGAGAAAGGTTTCATTTGATTTTTAGGTTGTTTCTTTTTCTGGAAGGTTGCCTTTCCATTTGTAATCAGGGGATATCTTGGGTTTATTATCTAATTCTGAGGTTTCTTTTTTTCCAGAAGGCTGAGGAGGGATTGAACCATCATTGCCTATGCAGCCTTCTATAAATAGGTCAAAATCACCATCAATGTCTTTATGAAAGCTAAGCTTTCCCTTATCATCCACTTCTGGCTTGCCATAGACAAGAGGGCAGTTGTCACAGAAGTCTGGGAGGCCGTCAGGCTTAATGTTATCATTTTCATCTCTATCTGTATCAGGGTATTTGCCTGATTCGCCATAGCTTATGCAAAAGTTTAGCCTTTTTTCTGTTGAATGGTATTTTGAGGCCTGCCAGCCCTGAAGAAAGATAGGGTTTGAGATTGCAAGGATTATTGCGATAATTAAAACTGCAAGGATTAGGGGCACTATGATTTGCCATGTTAAGGCTGCTTTTTTGGTGTGTTTCATTTTATGGGCTTATGCAGCAGATAGTGTTGTCTTTACAACCCGGAAGGAAGGATGGGCCAGAATCGCATTCATCTGCTAGAATGCATTCTCCACCTTTTGATTCACAGTCGTTTAAGGTTTTGTTGACAGCGCCCAGCTGGCCGGTTATTATTAGAACTGAGATTATTATTACAATTAGGGCAAGGGCTGCCCAGACAATCTGTGACATTATGATTGCTTTTTTTGATTTTATCATTTTGAAAAAATTCATGGGCTTTTCTGCACCACTAACACGAATTTTGAGCAAATTTCTCCAAGTTACTTCACCTTAAAAGGTGGATATCTTTCCGCAATTTATTGTCCTAATGGAATACAGCATTGGCCTGCTCCTTTGCCATCTCCTACTACAGGACATTCCTGTGTGTAGATTTTTATTGGCCTTTCAGAAGGGCATACTTCTCCTGATTCACTGTTCATACATTTGCCGCCTCTTGCATCACAGCTTGTGCCTTTGTTGAATACTCCTACCTGGCCTCTGAAGATTAGTACTAAGACTATGAGCACTACTAATGCAAGGACTGCCATGACTATTACATTTAATGGAAGACCTTGTGCTTTTTTACGCATTTTAGAATTTCTTGGTGTTGGAAGTATTTAAATTTATTCGTTGATGATTTGTAAGTAAAGAAGGTTTAAGGAAAGTTGATTATGTCATTTTCTTCTATTTGGTCTTCGTTAGACTGCTGGAATTCAATTAAAGTAAAGGGGCAGGGATTGTCATTTATATAACAACTGTCATATTCATTTGCCATGATTGTGTTGAATAGGGCTTCTATTGGTTGGTCCTTCTTTGATATGACTTGTTCTTCTTCATTAACAAAGTATCTTGAAGAAGGTACTGTCCAAGTGGATGGGTCTACATAAAAGGCTTCATTGTAGATTACTGGAGAGTCTTCGCTTTCATAACAAAGGTTAGACAGT
>JASMCJ010000023.1 GCA_030753365.1 Candidatus Woesearchaeota archaeon | reverse complement strand
AAACAAACATCTAATAGAAATGAATACTTTTTTATATTGACTTATTCTTTCTTATATTATGTACTTTGACTTAGATATAGATAGAGCAATAAGGGAAATTAAGAAGAAAAGAGCTAAATTTGTTTGTATTCAGCTGCCTGACGGCTTAAAGCCTAAAGCAAATAAGATTCAGGAAGAGCTAGAAGGCAAGACAAAGGCAGATGTTATTATCTGGATTGGCTCATGTTTCGGAGCTTGCGATGTTCCTTTAGGCCTGGATAAACTAGGAGTTGATTTATTGGTACAATGGGGTCATAGTGAGTTTAAACAGTAGTTAAATGTGTTTTAAATAGCTTAAATCACCCTAATTCTGCATAATCTTTATATAGCTAAATTCATCACCTCTATATTATGGCAAAACTGAAGTTTTTTCTATTGGATATAAGCTATAAAGTAGCAGAAGGCAGGCCGGTGGTTTACTTATTCGGTAGAACATTGGATAAGAAGCAGGTCTGCGTTATTGATGATAGCTTTAAGCCTTACTTATGGGTTGTTCCTGAAGATGATGAAATGGAGAAGGTGAAGGAAGAACTTGATGGCATGAAAAATGAAAACCTTATTGTAAGCTATGAGGTTATTAAGAGGAATTATCTTGGAGAGAGTATTGATGCAGTGAAAGTGTTTGCAAGACTGCCAAAGAATATTCCTGTGATTAGGAATGAGCTGAAAGAGCTGGAATCTGTTAGGTCTGTAAATGAGTATGATATATTGTATGTGAACAGATATCTTATTGATAAGAATATTTATCCTTTGAGCATGCTGGAAGCTAAAGGAGATTTTGTTGAATCAAATTTTAAGGTTCCTGTGTTCAAGGCAGAGAGGATTAATCGTAAAGGAGATGAGTTTCTGGATGAACTTAATGTGCTTGCGTTTGATATAGAGGTTTATAATCCGTTGGGGAAGAGTTTTGTTCCTGAGAAGTATCCTGTTGTTATGTTGAGCTTGTATGGCAAGGACTTTGAAAAGGTAATCACATGGAAGAAGTTTAAGACAAGCAATAAGAATATTGAGTTTGTTGAAGGGGAGGCTGAATTAATCAAAAGGTTTGTGGAGATTGTGGAGGAGCTTAAGCCTGATATTCTTTCTGGGTATTTTTCTGATGGGTTTGATTTTCCTTATTTGAAAAAAAGGGCTGAGAAATGTAAGGTTAGGCTGAATATTGGGGTTGATAATTCTGGAGTGGAACTGCTTAGGGATAAGGTGAAGGTTAATGGAATTATTCATGTTGATATCTTTAAGTTTATGCTTAAAGTGATGGGGAGGTCTTTTGATATTAAGTCTTATAGTCTTGATTCTGTTGCTTCTGAGTTGTTGGGGGAGAAGAAGCAGGAGGTTGATATTGAGAATCTTGCAAATGTATGGGACGGCAAAGGAAAGGAGGGAGTTAAGAGTAGCGCTAAGGATATTGCTAAAGAGTTGGAGAGATATTGCGATTATAATCTTAGGGATTCATTGCTTACTTACAAGCTTTGCATGAAATTGCTGCCTAACATTATAGAGCTTGTGAAAATTGTTGGCTTGCCGATGTTTGATATTAATAGAATGAGCTTTTCTCAATTGGTTGAATGGCATCTTATAAGGCAGAGCGTTGGCTTTGATATTTTGTGCCCTAATAAGCCGCATAATGATGAGATTAGGCAAAGGAAAAGTGCTAGTTTTAAAGGCGCGTTTGTTTATGAACCTAAGCCTGGATTGTATAAAGATATAGTGATTTATGATTATAAGAGCCTTTATCCCACTATTATTAGTTCGCATAATATATCGCCTGATACGTTGAACTGTGATTGCTGTAGGGATAAGAGTGAAGTTATTGAGGTTGATGATGAGAGTTATTGGTTCTGCAAGAAGAAGAAAGGGTTTATACCTTATGTTATTGAAGATATTATAACAAGAAGGACAAGGATAAAGGAGATTATAAAGAAGGAGAAAAAGAGTAATCCTGTTCTTGAAGCAAGGTCAGCAGGCCTTAAATTGTTGGCTAATAGTATGTATGGCTATTATGGTTTTTTTGCTGCGAGATGGTATAGTCTTGAGTGTGCTAAGTCTGTTACTGCGTATGGCAGGAAGTATATAAACATGGTAATAGATGATGCAAAAGAGGAAGGGTTTAATGTTGTTTATTCTGATACTGATAGCATTTTTCTTACTATGAAGGGCAAGAGTAAGAAGAACGTGGAGCATTTTGCTGAGAAGATTAATCTTGAACTGCCTGAACTGATGGAACTTGAGTATGAAGGGCTTTATCCTAGAGGGTTGTTTGTTTCTGCTAAGATGAGCAGTTTTGGCGCTAAGAAGAAGTATGCATTGCTGTCTGAGAAAGGAGATATTAAAGTAAAAGGGTTTGAGAGTGTTAGAAGGAATATTAGCGCTATTGCCAAAGAGGTGCAGTCAAAGGTGTTTGAGATAGTGCTGAAGGAAGAGAATAATGAAAAGGCTCTTAAATATGTGAAAACTGTTATATTAAAGCTTAAGAATAAAAAGATTGAAATGGATAAGGTTGTGATACAGACACAGCTTACTAAAGATATTGATGAATATGATAATGTGTCTCCTCACGTTGCGGTGGCTTTAAGGATGGAGAAGAAGAAACTGCCTGTTGGGCCTGGTGTTTTGGTAAGATATGTGATTAAATCTGGTAAGGAAAAAATAAGTGAAAGGGCAAGGATGCCGGATGAGATTGAGGAGGATGAATATGATGCAGAGTATTATATCAATAATCAGGTGCTTCCTTCAGTTGAGAAGATATTTGAAGTGTTAGGGTATGAGAAGGATGATATTGTTGAGAATGAGCAGAGCAAGCTGGAGAGCTTTTTTAAATAAAAATCCCAACTACTCAAATGTGTGTGGCATTTTTAGTGTTGTGAATACTCCACCACAAAACAAATGAGGTTAGAATACCTATTCACTACAAGCGGAGGGGTATCCAAAACAAATGAAATATTTAATATTAACTTTTGGGAATGAGTTTCATAAAGAAAATAATCCTGCTATTAAGCTTTCTGAAGAGTTGGAAATTGAAGGTTTTGATAGTATGAGATGTTATGATCCTGGCGATTTGTTTAAGTTTCAAAATTATGAGACAATATATATTGTTGAAGTTGTGAAAGATATAGAAAAAGTGGAAGTGATAAAAGATATAGAAACATTAAAAAAGCAAAGAGTTTATTCTATGCATGATATTAATATTGATTTTTTTGTTAAGTCGCTTAAGGAGTTAGGAGAGTTGAAAGAATTGGTGATTATTGGGATTCCTTTGGAATGTGATATTGAAGAAATTAAGAAAGAGATTGTTGAAATAGTTAAGAGGTGATTAAGATTAAAAAGTATATTATTATGTTTGGAGGAGTTGTGATTGTTCTAACATTAATGCTTTCTTTTTTATCAGGGCTTTATGGTTCTTATATAACTTGTAAGGATGTTGTGGAAGTGGTTTCTCTTGATGACACTCCTGAGAGTGCTAAAGAGCTGCAGGAAAATAATAAATTGGTTATGGAATGCAAAGGAGTTATGTCTGACGTTTATCTGAGTTATTTCTTTCTTGGCCTGGGAACAGCGATTCTCGTCGGTGGATTTATAACAATGAAGTTGAAGTAATTTGGATTTTAAGAAAGTTTAAATACTTGTTCTGCAAATAAGGGGATATTAGTATACTATTATGGGTACTGCTATGGTATAACAATCATAAAAAATAAAAAAAAGAGGGGTGCTTTATGACAATTACAAAAAAAAAATTGGTGGTCTTGATTTCTGTATTTTTGATTATGTTTGTGTTTTCTAGTTTGGTTATTGCGCAAAGCTTTAATGATAATTCTGATAGGCCATTCGTTGACAATACGGATTATACTAAATTAGATGCTTGTGTTATTAATTGTAAAGAAGTAGTATGTGCTAATGAAGGTGAAGAGTGTAGAAGTAAATGTATAAGAGGTTGTAA
The DNA here is from genome assembly GCA_030753365.1 of Candidatus Woesearchaeota archaeon. Taxonomy (GTDB): domain Archaea; phylum Nanobdellota; class Nanobdellia; order Woesearchaeales. Next base: position 1,737 of record JASMCJ010000023.1, on the reverse strand, counting down.
AGCAGATTTTGATGTTGGTGATGATTTTGGGAAAGGAGATGAATTATTCTGCTTGCCTTGCGGAGATGGCTGCGGGTCAGTTGATTTCGTGTCTTCAGCAATGTGTCTTCCTCCAACTAAGGGGGAACCTGTTTGTGGTGTTGATGATGGTAAATGTGTGGTTGTAGGCTTTGAAGATGAAAATCCTATAGTGCCTGAAGAAGTGAAAATAGAAGATGATGATTTCTTTGATGATATTGAAGAGGATCTTACAGAAGATGAATTGGATAAAATCAAAAATGTTGGCACTGGCGGAATAGGCCCGGATAGCCCATTTTATTTTATTGATGAAATGCTTGCTAATCTTTTTGGAGAAAGCAGAGAGGAAAAGATAGCAGAAATAAAAACTATGATTGAAAAAGGGAAATATGATGCTGCAGAGGTTGCTTTAAAGAAGTATCAGGAACGTGTTGAAAAATTTATGAAAAATGCGCGGCCTGAGGATAGAGATATGGCCAGGAGAGAAGCAGCTGGCATTCGAAGAATATTGCGTGGTGTAGAAGAAAGAATGGCACCTGAGGAAAGAGAAGTGTTTGTTGAGGATTTTGCTGATGTGATTATAGGTAGTGAAAGGAATATTGTTACAGCAGTGGAAATATCCAGCAAAATAAAAGAATTGTGCCAATCACTTTCAGAATTAGACCCTGAAAAGTATAAGGAGATTTGTAGATCAGATGATGAGTCTCCTAAATGGCAGAAGGAACTTGATCAAGAATTAACTAAAGAGCAGAAAGAAGAGGCGAAGAAGTTTGGGAGGATAATGGGCCAATGTTTTAAAACTTCTGGGAGAGATTGCGCTTGTGATGATATATCATTCTATGACTTTTCAGTTGCCTGTTCTAAGGCAGCTCCTTTAGCTGCTGCGTGTGATAGTGGTGATGAAGGAGCATGTGATGAGTTAGGCAGCTTAGATATGCCTAGATTACCTGATTATCTGCAGGATGTTTTTGATGAGCTGGAGGGAGATGTTTCTGAAGCAAAATATGATATGCATATGCCAAGAGAGTGCGTAGAAGCAGGAGCTACAAGCCCAAAAGAATGTGGAAGAATCATGATTAAGGAACATGCTCCTCTTGAATGCAGGGAGGCATTGTTAGAAGCTAACACAAATAGTGAAAGTGAAGGAAGAGAAATCTGTGATAGAATAATGATGGAGAAACATGCCCCTAAATGTGTAGAAAAAGGGATAAGTGACCCTGAGGAATGTGCAAACTTTATGGATAATCTGAGGGAAGATGATTTTGAAGGTCAAATGGTAGATGGTTCCATGGGGAGAGGCCCTAGAGATATGGGTCCTCCTGGAAGGGATTGTATGAGCCTGGAAAATTCTGATGAAAGGTTGAAATGCTTTGAAAATGCAGTTGGAGATACAGGGAATCGTTATGGTATTGGAGACAAGTTCAAAGATGGTGAAGGAGAGATTACCTGGCAATGCAAAGAACATATGATACACTGGGGCCCTGACTGTGAGACTTTTATGAGAGAAGAATGGCCTAAGTTGGAAGAACAGAAACAAGAAGAACTTGATAAGGAAAGGAGAGAACGTGAAGAATATGATTTCCTGCCTGAAGATTGTAAAAAGATTGGCGCTGTATCTAAAGAGGCTTGTGATAAGCATATGAGAGATGTTGAAGAGATGGGGCCTGGCTGTGATGATTGTTCAAGCCAATGTCCTGGAGCTTCAAGAACAGATTGCAT